>JANPAR010000306.1:0-26417 GCA_031430015.1 Burkholderiales bacterium | reverse complement strand
AACTGATCTGGACCTCGGCCACTACGAGCGCTTCTCGTCGGCGCGCATGCGCCGCGCCAACAACTTCACCACCGGCCAGATCTACGACAACGTGATCAAGAAGGAGCGCCGCGGTGAATACCTCGGGCGCACCGTGCAGGTGATTCCGCACATTACCGACGAGATCAAGGCCTATATCCGCCGTGGCGCAGGCGAAGGCACGCCCGACGCGGCCGAGGTTGCCATCGTCGAAGTCGGCGGCACGGTGGGCGACATTGAGTCACTGCCCTTTCTCGAGGCGATCCGGCAGATGGGGCTGGAGGGCGACCGCTCCGACACCTGCTACCTGCACCTCACGCTGGTGCCTTACATCGCTTCGGCTGGCGAGATCAAGACCAAGCCGACCCAGCACTCGGTCAAGGAATTGCGCGAGATTGGCATTCAGGCCGACGCCCTGCTGTGCCGCTCGGACCGCCCGATCCCGGACGAAGAGCGCAGGAAAATCGCGTTGTTCTGCAACGTCCAGGCCAAAGCCGTGGTGTCGGTGTGGGACGCTAAGTCGATATATCAGGTACCCGGCATGCTGCATCAGCAGATGCTCGACGAGATCGTCTGCCACAAGCTGGCCATCCTCGCCAAACCGGCGAATCTGTCGCGCTGGAACGAGCTGGCCGATGCGCTGGAGCACCCGCGCCACGAAGTCACGATTGCGATGGTCGGCAAGTATGTTGACCTGGCCGACTCCTACAAGTCGCTCAACGAGGCGCTGACGCACGCGGGCATTCACACACGTTCGAAAGTGAAAATCGAATACGTCGATTCCGAAGCGCTTGGCGACGCCGATGCACGCACCGTGGCCAAGGCGCTTGAGGGTGCTGATGCGGTGCTGGTGCCGGGTGGTTTCGGTGTGCGTGGAGTCGAAGGCAAGATCCGTGCGATCCGCCACGCCCGTGAAAACGGCATTCCCTATCTCGGCATTTGCCTCGGCATGCAGTTGGCCACGATTGAATTCGCGCGCAACGTGTGCGGCCTCGATGGCGCGAACAGCACCGAGTTTGATGCGCAATCACCACACCCGGTAGTGGGTTTGATTACCGAGTGGATGGATCGTAGCGGCAACGTGGAAAAGCGCGACGCCTCGTCTGACATGGGCGGCACGATGCGCCTCGGGTCACAGAAGTGCCCAGTCAAGCCTGGTACGCGCGCTGCCTCCATCTATGGCACCCACGTCAACGAGCGCCATCGTCACCGCTATGAAGTCAACAACGGCTACGTCGCGCAGTTCGAAGCAGCCGGCATGGTGATCTCTGCACGCACGCCGACCGAAGACCTGCCCGAGATGATGGAGATACCCGCACACCCCTGGTTTGTCGGTGTGCAGTTTCACCCCGAATTCACCTCGACGCCACGCGCCGGACATCCACTGTTCAAGTCCTATGTCGAAGCGGCGCTGGCCCATCAGGCAGCGCAAGCAGTATCCGCTGCGCCGGCCCCCTTGCAAGCAAGGGCGGCCTGATGGCGAGCAACTTGATGGACCACGGCGGCGCTCAACAGCCACACGCTGCAGCCGGACAACGGCAATGAAGCTATGCGGCTTTGAAGCAGGCCTCGAAGCGCCGCTGTTCCTGATTGCCGGCCCCTGCGTGATCGAGTCGCGCCAAATGGCGATGGATACCGCCGGGCAGTTGAAAGAAATCGCCGCTGCGGTGGGCATCCCGTTCATCTACAAATCGTCCTACGACAAGGCCAACCGCACCTCGGGCACTTCATTTCGCGGCCTCGGCGTCGCGGCGGGCTTGAAGATTCTTGGTGACGTCAGACGCGACATCGGCGTGCCAGTGCTGACCGACATTCACGACGCGCCCGAGATTGCAGACGTGGCTGCGGTGGTCGACGTGCTGCAAACACCGGCCTTCCTGTGCCGCCAGACCGATTTCATTCGCGCCGCTGCGTCCACCGGCAAGCCGGTGAATATCAAGAAGGGCCAATTTCTCTCGCCATGGGAAATGAAGAACGTGGTCATCAAGGCCAGAGATGCCTCGCGTGAAGCGGCGGTGCAGCGCGGTCTGACTGGCGCGCAGGCCGATGCGGCGGCCGACAACATCATGGTCTGCGAGCGCGGTGCATCTTTCGGTTACAACACCCTGGTCTCCGACATGCGCTCGCTCGCGGTCATGCGCGAGACGCTCTGCCCCGTCGTGTTCGACGCGACACACTCAGTGCAGCAACCCGGCGGACAAGGCGACAAATCGGGCGGGCAACGCGAGTTCGTGCCGGTGCTGGCTCGCGCCGCTGTGGCCGCAGGCGTCGCCGGCGTGTTCATGGAAACCCACCCTGATCCGGCCAAAGCCTTGTCGGACGGTCCGAACGCTTGGCCGCTGGCGCGCATGCGCGATTTGCTTGACACCCTCATCGAGATTGACCGCGTGGTAAAAAAGCATGGATTTGCCGAACAACGGATGTAGGGGCTGACGTGAACGCCGCCCTGAAGGCGCACTGACCCGCCGCTTGCCCACTGACCCCGTATCGACGTGAGGACTACCCCATGCCTGCCTACCTGATCTATGACGCCGTGGTCACCGACCCGCAGCAATATGAGCAGTACAAGGCGCTCACGCCGATTGCGATTGCCGCCTATGACGGCAAGTTTGTCGTGCGTGGCGGCAAGCATGAAAGTGTCGAGGGCGACTGGAATCCCAACCGCATGGTAATGGTCGAGTTTCCGTCCTACGAGCGTGCGCAGGAGTTCTGGAATTCCCCCGAGTACGCAGCGGCGCGCAAAACACGCGAGGGCGCGGCGAGCGCCAAGGCGGTGATCGTGCAGGGGCTGGATGCTTGAGCGGTAGCACGATGCCGTCCGAATCCCTGGCAGCGGCGCCGTCCGAATAAATTGATTGGAGCAGGAGCAGAACCATGAGTGCCATCGTAGACATCGTCGGCCGCGAAATCATCGACTCGCGCGGCAACCCCACCGTCGAATGCGACGTCCTGCTCGAATCCGGCGTGATGGGCCGCGCCGCCGTGCCCTCGGGTGCTTCCACTGGTTCGCGCGAAGCCATTGAACTGCGCGACGGGGACAAAGACCGCTACATGGGCAAAGGCGTGCTCAAAGCCGTTGAGCACATCAACACTGAAATCGCCGAAGTCGTCGCCGGCCTCGACGCCAACGAGCAGGCCTTCCTCGACAAAGCCCTGATCGAACTCGATGGCACCGAGAACAAAGGGCGCCTGGGCGCCAACGCCATGCTCGCGGTGTCGATGGCCAACGCCAAGGCCGCGGCCGAAGAAACCGGCCTGCCGCTGTACCGCTACCTTGGCGGCTCGGGTCAGATGCAGTTGCCGGTGCCGATGATGAACGTGATCAACGGTGGCGCGCACGCCGACAACAATCTCGACCTGCAGGAGTTCATGATCATTCCGGTCGGTGCGCCGACTTTCCGCGAAGCGGTGCGCTATGGCGCCGAGGTATTTCATACCCTCAAGAAAATTCTGCATGACCGCCGCCTCACCACGGCCGTGGGCGACGAAGGCGGCTTCGCACCCAACGTTGAAAACCACGAAGCGGCGATCAAGCTCATCATCGAAGCCATCGAAAAAGCCGGGTTTGAACCGGGCACCGAAATCGCGCTCGGCCTCGACTGCGCCGCCAGCGAGTTTTATCGCGACGGCAAATACCATCTCGAAGGCGATGGCCTGGTGTTGTCAAGCGGCCAGTTCACCGACTATCTCGCCAGTTGGTGCGACAAATACCCGATTCTGTCGATCGAAGACGGCATGGCCGAAAACGACTGGGACGGCTGGAAGACCCTCACTGACCGCCTCGGCAAAAAAGTACAGATCGTCGGCGACGACCTGTTCGTCACCAACCCAAAAATTTTGCGCGAGGGCATTGCCAAAGGCATCGCCAATTCGATCCTGATCAAGGTCAACCAGATCGGCACGCTCACCGAAACCTTCGCCGCGATTGAAACCGCCAAGCGCGCCGGCTACACCTCGGTGATCTCGCACCGCTCGGGCGAGACCGAAGACGCCACCATCGCCGACATCGCCGTGGGCACCAACGCGCTGCAGATCAAGACCGGCTCGATGAGCCGCAGCGACCGCACCGCCAAATACAACCAGTTGCTGCGCATCGAAGAAGACCTCGGCGATGTGGCCAGCTACCCTGGCCGCGCGGCGTTTTACAACCTGCGCTGATTGTTCGCAAGCCGTACCCACCGCCCCCGCCAGTTCGACGCACGCCCTCGCGATGACCCGCTCCCTCACCCTGGTGTTCGCGGGCCTGATGTTGCTGCTGCAATATCCGCTCTGGCTCGGCAAGGGCGGCTGGATGCGTGCCTGGGATCTGGAGCGCCAAGTCGATGCACAGACCAGAACCAACGACGGCCTCAAGCGCCGCAACGCCGGCCTCGAAGCCGAAGTCAAGGATCTGAAAAATGGCCTCGAAGCGATTGAGGAGCGCGCACGTTTTGAGCTGGGCATGGTGAAAGACAACGAAGTATTTTTTCAGATACTCGATCAGATTTCCCAAAGCAGGTGATCCCCGGAGTAACTCAATCCTGGGCCTGAATCAAATCAATCGACACACATGGACCCCTCAGCCATCGATCTGCATTTGCTCAGTGAAGCCACCGATAGCGATCATGAAGAGTTGATGGGTCTGGTACGCATGGCACGCACTGACCTTGGCCAGCAACTTGCGGCCCTCTCCGATGCCCTGCGTGGCGCAGATCTCACGGTCATCAAAAACGCCGCCCACAAGGTCAAAGGCTCATCAGCGATGATCGGAGCGCTCGCGCTGAAGGATGCGTCTCTGCAAATTGAGGCGGCCGCGAAGGCGGGCAACCGTGAGCCACTTGCCGAACTGGGACAGAAATGTTCCGCTGCGGCCCAGCGCGTCATGAACGCGTTGGACGCCTGTCAGGTTTAAGCAGCGGTTATTTCAGGACAAAAATATCTCTCGTGTGAGGCAGTACTGTTTTTGGAAAGTGCCGCCGAACGCTATTCGGCCTCCACCCCGGCCGCCTTCAATATCTTCGCCATCACCGGCGACTCGGCGCGAATCGTCTCGGTCACCTTGCCCGGCATGCTGTGCTGCGTGGTGACGCCGAGCTTGGCGTAGGTCTCGCGCACGTCGGGCAGCAGCATTATTTTTGCGAGTTCAGCGTTGACGCGCGCGACCGCATCGGCCGGCGTGCCCCTCGGAGCGACGATGGACCACCACACCGCAGCTTCGTAACCGGGAACACCCGCTTCAATCATGGTCGGCACATCGGGCAGCGCGGCTGAGCGTTGCAGGCTGGTCACCGCAATTGCGCGCAGCTTGCCGGCCTTGATCTGCGGCATCGCCGGCACCATGTCTGAAAACACCATCTGGATTTGCCCGGCGACGAGGTCAGTGACGGACTGGATCGTGCCTTTGTAGGGAATGTGCACGATGTTGATACCGACGGCACTCTTGTACATCTCGCCGCTGATGTGTGATTGAATCCCCTTGCCGCCCGACCCGAAGTTGAGCTTGCCCGGATTGGCCTTCGCCAAGGCAGTCAATTCGGCCAGCGTGGTCACCGGCACCGAAGGATGCACCACCAGCACCTGCCCGGCAGAAGCCACCATCGAAACCGGCGTGAAGTCATTGACCGGATCGAACGGCAGCTTCTTGAACAAATGCGGGTTGGTCACCACCGTGCTGCTGTTCGAGAGCAGCAGGGTGTAGCCGTCCGGCGCGCTCTTGGCCGCGAGCTCGTGGCCGATGTTGCCGCTGGCCCCGCCGCGGTTTTCCACCGTCACCGATTGACCCAGCCCCTCGGAGAGTTTCTGCGCCAGCAGGCGGGCGAGTACATCGCTGGTGCCGCCGGGCGGAAACGGTGCGATCAACTTGACCGGACGATTCGGATAGGCAGACTGGCCAAGCGCGAGCGAAGGCGAAAACAACGACACCGTCGAGCTCGATAGCGCGGCAGCAAGCAATGCGCGGCGGACCAGGAACGGGGAATGAATCGACATGACAGGTCTCCTTCTTCGACGTTGGTATGTTTTTGGCGCTTGTGTGTAGCGTCAGTGTAGCGGGGTTTTTTAACGCCCTTTTGCGCCCATGGGTGACGCAGTCAAACGCATCTGCGCGTCAGAACAGGATGCGGCTATCGCGCGCGGTGAACCATGGGAGGATAATAAGAGTGCATGTCTTCCCGCCCCGAATCCGCAGTTCCCGCCGAAGTGCCCTCGGCGCTGGCGCCCCTCCGATCACCGGTGTTCCGCATGTTGTGGGGCACCTGGCTGGTCGCCAACACCTGCATGTGGATGAACGATGTCGCCGCTGCCTGGCTGATGACATCGCTTACCACTGCGCCGATCTGGGTGGCGCTGGTGCAGACTGCGTCCACGCTGCCGATGTTCCTGCTCGGTCTGCCGAGCGGCGCGCTGGCCGACATTTTCGACCGCAGGCGTTTTTTCATCGTCACCCAATTCTGGATCGCCGGGGTGGCGGTGCTGCTCTGCATCGTGGTGGCCAGTGGCGGCATGACGCCGCCGCTGTTGCTGTTGCTGGTGTTTGCCAACGGCATCGGGCTGGCGATGCGCATGCCGGTGTTTTCCGCGACCCTGCCTGAGCTGGTGCCGCGCGTGCAGTTGCCGGCCGCGCTGGCCTTGAGCGGCGTGTCGATGAATGCGGCGCGCATCATTGGCCCGCTGGTGGCTGGCGCGCTGATCGCCAGTGCCGGCAGCCTGTGGGTGTTCGTGCTCAACGCGGTGTTGTCGGTGTTGACTGGCCTGGTGATCATGCGCTGGCGGCGCGAGCATGTTGAGAGCCCGCTGGGGCGCGAGCCGTTTTTCTCGGCGATGCGCGTCGGCGTGCAGTTCGTGCGCCAGTCGCTGCGCCTGCGCGCGGTGTTGCTGCGCATCTTTCTGTTTTTCTTCCACGCCAGTGCGCCCCTGGCTCTGCTGCCCCTGGTTGCGCACGGCCTGGGCGGCGGTGATGCCGGCACCTTCACGCTGCTGCTGGCCTCGATGGGCGCGGGGGCAATTGTTGCGGCCATGTTCCTGCCGCGCGTGCGCCAATTGATTGGCCGCGACACGCTGGTGATGCTGTGTGCTGCCCTGCAGGGCACGACCACGGCCATCATTGCGTTTGCGCCCAGCGTCTATGTCGCGGTGCCGGCCATAGTTGTGGCCGGCATGGCGTGGATGGCGAGCGCCAATTCCCTCTCGGTATCGGCGCAGACGGCGCTGCCCGACTGGGTGCGCGCGCGCGGCATGTCGATCTACCAGATGTCCATCATGGGTGGCAGCGCGCTCGGCGCGGCGTGGTGGGGTTATCTGGCTACCCTTGGCAGCCTGCAGACCAGCCTGGAGGTTGCCGCAGTCAGCGGCGTGCTCGCCATGTTGCTGGCGGTGCGCCTGGTGTCAGACCGCGGCGTCAAGGTTGACCTGACGCCATCGAACGAATTCAACCGCCCGGTGCTGGAGTTCTCTCCGGGCGAAGGCCACGTGCAGATGACGGTCGAATACCGCATCGACCCGGCGCGGGCGGACGAGTTTCGCCGGCTGATGCAGGAAACCCGGCGCAGCCGCTTGCGCCAGGGCGCGCGCGCGTGGGAGTTGCAGCGCGACGTGCGCGACCCGGGCCGCTTTGTCGAAGTGATTGTTGATGAGTCATGGACCGAGCATCTGCGCCGCTTCGACCGCGTCAGTGCGGCCGATGTCGACCTGCGCGACCAGCGCCGCCGCTTTCATATTGGCGATGACGCGCCGGTGGTGACGCGCTGCGTTGTCGAGGCGGGCGGTTAAGGAGTTGGATTCGTCAGCCCAGGGTGCATTGGAGATAACGCAAACCCGGCACTTGAAACCAATTACGTGAACCCCATTTCCGCTACCGAGCCGGCGGAAACTGGTCTCCAGCCGGTGTCTTTCAACCTGTCGGAGGACTTATCATGTATGCATCGTTGTTGAACAACCCGAATAGCCTGTTCGGACAATTCGAGCGTTTGCGCCGCGACTTGGACAACGTGTTCGGCGTTTCCGGTCTGCCCAGCAGCATCCGCTCGGTGGCTTCGGGCACATTGCCTGCGATCAACGTGGGGCGCACGCCCACTAGCGTGGAAGTCTATGTCTTCGCGCCTGGCCTGGACGCCTCGAAGATCGACGTGAGCCTGGACCGTGGCGTACTGCGCATCGCCGGTGAGCGCGCTCCCGGCATCCCTGCCGGCGACCGCAAAGTGCACGTTTACGCACGCGAGCGCGAAGTGGGCAGCTTCACCCGCGCAGTCTCCTTGCCGGACGACGTGGACCCGGCCAAGGTGAACGCGAGCTACCGCGACGGCGTGTTGCAGATCAGCATCGGCCGCCAAGAATCAGCCCAACCCAAGCGCATCGTCGTGCAGTGACGCGCCACATATTCAAGGAGAACCCATCATGAGCGACAACAAGCAAGCGGCGAACTCCGCCGCCACCATCCCTGAGCAGGAACAACAACGCGCCGTGCTGCCGGCTATCGATGTGTTCGAGGATGCCGCCGGCATCACGCTTCTGGCCGACATGCCGGGCGTACCGAAAGAGCAATTGGATCTGAAGGTCGATGGCGATGCCCTACTGATCGAAGGCGGCGTGCGGCCACTTACGCCGGAAGGCTTGGAGGCGATCTATGCCGAAGTGCGCGTGCCGCGTTACCGCCGCAGTCTCTCGCTGAGCCGCGAACTCGATACCACCCGCATTGAGGCCAACCTGAAGGACGGTGTGCTGACCCTGCGCATCCCCAAGCAGGCGCATGCGCAGCCGCGCCGCATCGCTGTGACGGCAGGTTGACGGCAGCGGCGAGTGGCACCTGATGCGAACGTTCGAGAGGATAAATCATGACCAAGCTTGCAGAGCAGTTAAAGCAAGGCGCGGATCAGGTTTGGGATTCGGTAGCGGAAGGCTGGCGTGAGCTCAGTGCCCGCGCCAGCGGCGCTCTGACGCGCTTCTGGCCCACATCTACCGTTCCGCCAGCAGGCGATTCGCCCGCCGCGCCTCAAGGCCGCCTTTCGCAGATGGCCGGTTGGGCTTTCATGGGAGCCGATGTGTTCGATGATGCCGACAGGGTGATCGTGCGCATCGAAGCGCCCGGCCTGCGGCGCGAGGACTTCAACGTCGAACTGCACGGTGATGTGCTCACCGTCCGCGGCGAGAAGCGCATCGACCGCGAGACCACCGAAGGGCGCTGGCGCGTCGTGCAGTGCGCCTACGGCAGCTTTCGCCGTGACGTCGCCTTGCCGATGCCGGTCAAGCCCGACAAGATGAAGGCCAGTTACCGTGACGGCGTGCTGCGCATCGAACTGCCCAAGGCCGATGCAGCGCGCGTCCGCCGTGTCGCTGTGCAAACGGCTTGAGAGCCTGAGTCCTGGTAGCCAGCCGGACTGCTTGGCGGGGGCCTTGCCAGGCGGTCCGCGCGTGGAAATCGAGCTGTTGATGCGCAGCCAAAAATCAGTCGCTCTCGTCTCCGCGGCAGCATCCGCGCCGAGCATTGCCGTGGAGGGTATTGCAAGGTGCGCTGTCGCTCCGACCGGATGGTTGATGCGGTAACGGACATCGAATGAGCTTGCCCGACGGCGCTTTCAAGAATCGGCGCTGCAACGACCTGGTGTGAAAAGCATGCCCGACAAATTGACCAACGTCTCTCTCGTTCTCGGCAGCGGCGGCGCACGCGGCCTGGCACACATCGGCGTGATCCGGTGGCTGACGTGCAACGGATACAGAATCCAGTCGATCTCCGGGGCTTCCATCGGTGCCTTGGTGGGCGGCGTCTACGCCGCCGGCAAGCTTGACGTCTATGCGCACTGGGTGCAGGCGCTGGAGCGCATGCATGTGCTGCGCTTGCTCGATCCGGCCATCGGCAGGCCCGGCTTGTTCAAAGGCGAACGCATCATGAGCGTGCTGCGCGAACTGATTGGGGATTGCACCATCGAGGATCTGCCTGTCACGTTCACGGCGGTGGCCACCGACATGAGATCAAGTGAAGAAGTGTGGCTGCGCGGCGGCAAGCTGTTCGACGCGATCAGGGCGTCGATCGCCACGCCGTTGGTCTTCACCCCCGTGAGACATGGCGGCAGAACGCTGCTCGATGGCGCGCTCGTCAACCCGGTGCCAATCGCACCGACGCTTGCAGACGCCACCGATTTGACGATCGTCGTCGATCTCAGTGGCCCCGCCGAGTCGCGCGCTTTGGCGCCGGTCCGCACCTCGTGGATCAACTACGACAGCTATCGGGCGCGCATCGCCCAATTCATCGACGGACTGCTTCCGGCCCGCGCGTCCGCCGAGCCCCGCCATGGGTTGATCGATGTCGCCTTCATGTCCATGCAGGCGATGCAGGACACGATCTCGCAACTGCGCCTCTCGGCCTACACGCCGGACGTGACGATCGGTATTCCCCGCAACGCCTACGGCTTTTTCGAGTTTTGGCGAGCCGAGGAACTGATCGATCTCGGCTGGGAGCGGGCCGCGCAGGCGTTTGCAGGCTTCCAGCGATAGCGGCAGGCCAGGCCTCAGCCGGCGGGCCGGCGTTCGTTCGACAACGGGTTGCTGTCGCGCGCCGCCCGCGGCGAAGTCGCATCGACAAGCGATGGCGTGCGTCGAATACGCCGCAGGGCGTCACGCGCCAGCAGGTAGGCCTGGATTTGGCGCTCGGACATGTAAGGGATTGCGCCAGACCGCCTCACCACATTGCGGGCGGTACGCCCTCCCCCCGAAGAGGGAGTAGAGGATTGCAGATTCATGATCAAACTCCTTTCTCTGGTTGGTTGGCGCGTTTCTCGCAGGGAGCGATGAAAAGCCGCTCAGTTAATTCGGAGCCGAGCGATTAAATTTCAAGTGGGGCTGGCTTCGTGTTGGCGCTGGACGAAATCTGCCCGTTGAACCTGCGAAATTCCGGTTGAGGTTTTAGCGGGTTGTTCGGTCCCAGCCGCTTTGTCGAGGTCATCGTCGATGAGTCATGGACCGAGCACCTGCGCCGCTTCGACCGCGTCAGTGCAGCCGATGTCGAACTGCGCGATCAGCGGCGCCGCTTTCATATTGGTGACAATGCGCCGGTGGTGACGCGCTGCGTTGTCGAGGCGGGCGGGTAGGGGGCAGCCCAGCGCTTACTGCGGCGGCAACAACTTGCCTTGCCCCAGCAGCACCATCGTGCGCACCGCGAGGAACGCAATCACTGCGCTGGCAACGAGCACGGCCACCAACGCCACCTGCGGCGGCCAGTTGCCGCGCTGCACGCCTTCAGCCATGGCACCGGCCAGCGCCGCCAGCGGAAACGAGAACGACCAGAACCCCGCCGAGAACGGCGCGGCTGACCAGTATTGCCAGCGCGTGAGCACCGCGAGCACCGGGCCGCTGGCGACGCCGAGGCACACCATGAGCACTTCGGCGGGCAGCGCCGGCCATAAGGTGGCGACCGCCAGCGAGGCCACCGCCGCCGGGGCGATTTCGATGCCGAGTGTCGAGCGCAAGGCCACCGGTAGCGGCCCGGCAAACAAGCGGTTGAGGATGCGCACTTCGAGCAGCGCCCACGCGCCCAGGCCCATGCCGAACAGCAGCGCGGCCCAGCCCGCCAGATCAAGCGCGCTCAATGCCATCGAGCCGACCAGGCCGCCGGCCACCGTGGGCAGGTAGAGCGTCGGGGTGACCAGCTCGGGTGGCATTTTGCCGGTCGAGAGCCGCGCCACCACTTGCCAGGCCAGCACGCCCTGCATCGAAAAGGCACCCAGGGTCAGCACCAGCCAGAACGTGAATGACAGTGGCAAGGCTTGCGCGGCCTGGGCAACGATGAGCAGCACCGTCACCGGCATCATCGCCAGCATCGGCCCCTGCACCGGATGCACCCATTCCTGGCGCACTGCAGCCGGATGCAAGGCAAGCTTGGCCAGCCACAGCAGCAGCAGCACGCCAAACAGCACCACGCCGGCGCCAAACAGCCACAGCGAGACTGGTTGGCCAAAGGTGAATCCAAGCAGTACCGCACGCCGCCACGCCCCGGCCAGACCGATGAGGCCGAGCGGCATGGCAAACAGGCTCGGATGCAGCCGCGCCAGCCAGGGGCGCTGGGTTGTGTCGAGAGTGCTCATGCAGCGGCCCTCACGCCTTGCCCGCGCGCCGCGGCGCTTGCTGCGGCAGCGGCAGTGCGGTCTGGTACTTCACCTGCTTGAGCGCGAAGCTGGAACGGATGTTGGCAATACCGGGAATCTTGGTCAGGTGGTCGACGATAAAACGCTCGAGCGCCTGGATGTCGGGCACCACCACGCGCAACAGATAGTCGGCGTCACCGGTCATCAGGTAACACTCCATCACTTCGGGCCGCTTCTGGATCGCTGCATCAAAACTGCCGAGCTGCTTTTCCGCCTGTTTTTCCAGCGTGACGTGGATGAACACGCTCACCGTGAGACCGACCTTGAGCGGGTTGAGCAAGGTCACGTACCGGCTGATGAACCCGCCGGCTTCGAGCTCGCGCACGCGCGCGAGGCAGGGCGAAGGCGAGAGATGAACGGCTTCGGCGAGCTTCACGTTGGGAATGCGCGCATCGGCCTGGAGGCGGTCGAGGATGCGCCAGTCAGTGGCGTCCAACGCTATTTGCGGCATATTTGTTTGATATTGACGTTGATGGCAGCAGTTTATGCTGTTTGAAGGCGCATGGCCAGGGTGATTCGACACACTCTATAGCGGCATTCGCTTTACCATCATGTGATGCGATTTCGCTTTTTGTGCCTGCCCGGCTGCCATCCCACCCCCTTTCGCCATGACCGACCACTCTGATATCACCGCCGTATTGGGCCTCGCCGCGCAAGCAGATCTTGACCCTGTCGAGACCCGCGAATGGCTCGATGCCCTCGCTGCCGTTGCCGCACGCGAAGGCGATGCGCGCGCGGCCTTTTTGTTACAGCGCCTCACCGAAGCGGCGCGCGGCGCCGGCATCGATGCGCCGCGCGGCCTCACCACGCCGTATCGCAACAGCATCGCGCTTGAGCAGCAAGCGCCGTTCCCCGGTGACGTGTCGCTCGAAGCGCGCATCACCGCCATCGTGCGCTGGAATGCATTGGCAATGGTGGTGCGCGCCAATCGCGCTTCGGCCGAGCTGGGCGGCCATATTGCGAGCTACGCCTCTGCCGCCGATTTGTTCGAGGTGGGCTTTAACCATTTCTTTCGTGGCCCCGATGCACCCGGTGGTGGCGACCTCGTGTTCTTCCAGCCGCACTCGGCGCCGGGGGTGTATGCGCGCGCTTTTCTCGAAGGGCGCTTGAGTGAATCGCAACTGGGCCGTTACCGGCGCGAGGTGGGCGGCGGCGGGCTGTCGTCCTACCCGCATCCGTGGCTGATGCCGGATTTCTGGCAATTCCCCACCGGCTCGATGGGCCTCGGGCCGATCCAGGCGCTGTATCAGGCGCGCTTCATGCGCTATCTCGAACATCGCGGCATCACAAAAAATGGTGAAGGGTCGGAGCATCGCAAGGTCTGGTGCTTCGTCGGTGATGGCGAAATGGATGAGCCCGAGTCGCTCGCTGCGCTCGCTCTGGCCACGCGCGAAGGCCTCGACAACCTGATCTTCGTGGTCAATTGCAACTTGCAGCGCCTCGATGGCCCGGTGCGCGGCAATGGCTCGATCATCCAGGAGCTGGAAGGCCTCTACGCCGGGGCGGGCTGGAACGTGCTCAAGGTCTTGTGGGGCTCGAACTGGGATGCCCTCTTCGCGCGCGACCATGAAGGCGCGCTGCTGCGCCGCCTGCACGAGACAGTCGATGGCGAGTTCCAGAAATATGCGGCGACCGACGGGCGTTTCAACCGCGAACATTTTTTCAACAAATATCCGGAAGTGCGCGCACTGGTTGCGCACATGTCGGATGCCGAC
This sequence comes from Burkholderiales bacterium, assembly GCA_031430015.1. Taxonomy (GTDB): domain Bacteria; phylum Pseudomonadota; class Gammaproteobacteria; order Burkholderiales; family JAEUOS01; genus CANJDH01. The sequence continues at coordinate 12,574 of JANPAR010000306.1, read as the reverse complement.
ATCGACCAGTTGAAACGCGGTGGCCACGACCCGGTGAAGATTCACGCGGCCTATCACGCAGCCGCCAGGCATCGCGGCCAGCCGACCGTGATCCTCGCCAAGACCATGAAGGGCTACGGCATGGGCACGGCGGGGCAGGCGCGCAACTCGACCCATCAGCAGAAAAAACTCGACGACGACACCCTGATGGCATTTCGCGACCGCTTTGCGCTGCCGCTCTCGGATGACGACGTGCGCGAGGTGAAGTTCTACAAGCCCGCACCCGACAGCGCCGAAATGAAATATCTTGCCGCGCGCCGTGCCGCGCTGGGTGGTTCGCTCCCCGCGCGCAAGTCCGCTTCGAGCAACACGGCAGCCGCCGCACCGTTGAGTGTGCCCGCCGCTACGCAGTTCGCGCGCTTTGCGCTTGATCCCGCCGCGCCCGCCAGCGACATGTCGACCACCATGGCGCTGGTGCGCATGCTCACGCAACTGGTCAAGGACAAACAGATTGGCGCGCGCATCGTGCCGATTGTTGCCGATGAGGCGCGCACCTTCGGCATGCAGTCGATGTTCCGCCAGATCGGCATCTATTCGCCGGGCGGCCAGCAGTACGAGCCGGAAGACAAGGAAGAATTGCTCTATTACAAGGAAGCGCGCGACGGCCAGATTCTCGAGGAGGGCATCTCTGAAGCCGGCGCAATGTCGTCATGGATCGCCGCCGCCACCAGCTACGCGCATCACGGCGAACCGATGCTGCCGCTCTACATCTATTACTCGATGTTCGGTTTTCAGCGCGTCGGCGATTTGATCTGGGCGGCGGCTGACCAGCGCGCGCGCGGCTTTCTGGTGGGCGCCACCAGCGGGCGCACCACGCTCGCGGGCGAAGGTTTGCAGCATCAGGACGGGTCGAGCCATTTGACCGCCTCCACCATTCCCAATTGCCGCGCCTACGATCCGCACTTCGCGCACGAGGTAGCGGTGATTGTCGAAGAGGGTATGCGCGCCATGATCGAGCGGCGCGAGGATGTGTTTTATTACCTCACGGCGATGAACGAGAACAGCGCGCAGGTGGCGTTTGATCCGGCGATGCGCGCCGGCATCGTGCGCGGCATGTACCGGCTCGATGGGCCGCCAGGCGTGGCGGCGGTACGGTTGCTTGGCAGCGGCGCGATTCTCGGCGAAGTGCGCGCGGCAGCGCTGCTGCTCAAACAAGACTTTGATCTCGATGCCGAAGTGTGGAGCGTGACCAGCTTTACCGAGTTGCACAAAGATGGCTTGTTGGCCGACCGCGCCAGGATGCGCTCCTGGAGCGCGTCTTCAGAGGGTGCGCGCCAAGAAGCGCATGGATCATGGGTTTCCCGGGCATTGGCTGGCTCAGATGCACCGGTGATTGCCGCCAGCGACTATGTGCGCGCCCTGCCCGAACTGATCCGCGCCCAGATCAGCACGCGCTACGTCACGCTCGGCACCGACGGCTTCGGGCGCAGCGACACGCGCGCGCAACTGCGCCGCTTTTTTGAAGTAGACCGCCACTGGATCGTGCTGCATGCGCTGATTGCGCTGGCCGAAGACGGCAAAGTGGCGCGCGATGTGCCGGGTGCAGCGATGCTGCGCTATGGGCTTGATGCTGAAGCGGATGCGCCCTGGATGCGCTAGTCGCATAGGTGCTTGCGTTGGTGCTTGCGTTGGTGCTTGCGCTGATGCCTGCGTCGCTGCTCGGATAGCTGCTCCGGCGCGGTAATTCGCACTACAATCGTTTCAACGATGTCATCGCGCCGTCGCGGAAATGGGGCTGACGTTCCAATGGCAATGTTCCTTGATGGCGCGGCGCCACCTGTTCAAGCAAACTACGACAGTCCGGGGGGGCGATGGTTTCAATATCCAGACGTTACATCGTGATGCTTGGCGCGGCCGGCGTTGCCGCCCTGGCAGGGCCGATTCCCGCCGGTCGTGCGCGGGCGCAGACCGCAGCGCTGCGCGTAGGAGTTCTGCCCAACGTCAGCGCGCGCGTGATTTTTGCGCAGTATCAGCCAGTGCGCGCCTATCTCGAAGCCGAGATGGCGCAGCCTGTGGAAATCCAGACGGCGGCAGATTTCAAGACTTTTCAGGCGCGCACCCGCAGCGGTGACTACGACATGGTGGTCACTGCGGCCAATCTGGCGCGGCTGGCCCAGGTCGATCACCAGTGGGTGCCGATGGCCCTCTACGAGCCGCAAATTCCAGGCGTGCTGGTGCGCGTCAAGGGCCGCAACCCGGGCGGGCCGGCAGCCCTCAGAGGTAAAAAGCTGGCGCTGTCCAACCCGGCCTCGCTGGTGGCGATGCGCGGTTATGGCTGGCTCGCTGAACAGGGTCTGGTCAAGGATACCGATTACACCCCGTTGCTGGCGCGCAACGATGACAGCCTGGGTACCCTGTTGGGTGGTGCCGACACCCCTTACGCCATCATGAGCATGGGCGAGTTTCGTGCAATTCCCGAGGCGACCCGCAACGGATTGGAGATCGAGACCGAGTTCGCCCGCGTGCCCGGCTTCGTGCTCATGCATGCGCCCGCCATGGCACCGGCGCGCGCAGCGCTGTTGCGTGCGGCTTTGTTGCGCCTTGGTGGCTCGCCACTGGGCGCCAGTTTTTTTGAGCTATCCGGCTTTCGCGCGATCCGCCCACCCCAGCCGATGGAGATGGAAGGGCTGGATCCTTACGTTGCGGCAACCCGGGCAGCGATGGCGCAGTAGCTGCGCTGCACCCATTTATGACCCGCCTGATTGACTGGTGGCGCCGGCGCCCGCTGCTGTGGCATCTGGCGGGTGCGGGGCTGCTGGTGCAATTGCTGGCCTTGATCATCATTTACGTGGGTCAGTCGCACGTGATTGATGAGTCGTTCAGGGATCTGGCGCACAGCCACGCCGCGCAGGTGTCTCCACTGATGTCCAGCGCCCTGGTGGCGGCCATGGCGCAGCGCGACTTTGCGACCGTGCAGGCGATCGTCAGCGAAAGCCAATCGGCCGATGGCATCGAATCGATCACCGTCTATGACGGCGCCGGGCAGAAGGTCGCGGGCGGCACGGTGGATCTGGCCGGGCGCCCCAGCCTGCTCGACATCAGCTTGCCGCTCAAGCTCAGCGGGCAGACCCTGGGGCGCGCCGAGCTGCGCTTCTCGCGCGTCACTATCGATCACCTGGCCGAACGTCTGTTTTGGCGGCGGGCGCTGTTTGCCGGCTTGATCCTGGTCCTGGTGGTGAGCGGATTCGCCCTGCTCAGCTACTGGCTGATCCGCCCGCTCCAGCGTCTGACCAGCGCCACCGAGGCGCTGGCGAAAGGCGCGCCGCTGCAGGATGCCGGGCGCACCATCGGCGCCGAAATCGCCACGCTGCAGTCGGGCTTTATGCAGATGGCGCAGTCGATCCGCAACCAGATGACCGCGCTCGACCGTGCGCGTCTCACCGCAGAGCAGGCGAGCCGCGCCAAATCGGAATTTCTGGCCAAGATCAGCCACGAAATCCGCACGCCGATGAACGGCATGATGGGCACGGTTGACCTGTTGCGCGACACCCCCCTCACAGCCGAGCAGCGCACACTGGCCGAGATTGCGCACGAGTCGGGCGTGGCACTGCTGGAAATCGTCAACGACATTCTCGATTTTTCGAGGATCGACGCGGGCCACATGCGGCTCGATCATCTGCCATTCTCACTCAGAGAAGCCCTCGCCGCGGTGACGGACCAGCATCGCGCCGGCGCCACCCGCAAAGGCCTCACGCTGACCCTGGAAGTGGCACAAGACCTGCCATCCCATATTTTGGGCGACCGGGCGCGCTTTCGCCAGGTGCTGGCGAATCTCATCAGCAACGCGATTAAATTTACCGAGCACGGCCAGATCGGTGTCGCGGCAACAAGCGAAGCCGGCCGCTCCGTTCTGCTCCTCAGTGTGACCGACACGGGGGCCGGCATGGAAACCGCAACCCTGCCGCTCATTTTTGATCCCTTCATCCAGGGCGACAACTCGGCGACGCGGCGCCATGGTGGCACCGGTCTCGGGCTGGCCATTGTGAAGAGCCTGGTCACCGCGATGCATGGCACGGTCGAGGCCGAAAGCGTCTACGGCGTTGGCTCCAGGTTCTCCGTGCGTTTGCCGCTGGAAATCAGTGAGAACACGGTGCCGCTGGCTCCGGCGGTTTACCCCGCTGCAGCAACAGACGTGTTGCGCGGGCTCCATGTGCTGGTGGCAGAAGACAATGTGGTCAACCAGCTGTTGATCGAAGCCATGCTCAAGAAGTTGGGGTGCACTTACACGCTGGTAAGCAATGGCAAGGAAGCGCTCGAACGATGCGAATCCGTTGAATTTGATCTTATCTTGATGGACTGTCACATGCCGGTGATGGATGGATTGGAGGCTACTAAACACATGCGCGAGCGGGAATTGCGCCTGGATGAAGCACGTGTGCCAATCATCGCGCTGACCGCCGATGCGGACAAGAACAATCGCGACAACTGTTTTGCCCTTGGCATGGATGATTTTCTGGCCAAACCATACGGCTATGCGCAACTGGCTGCCGTCATGGCGCGCCATGCAGGTTTACGCGCGGCCCATGCCACACCGGCTACCCCGGCAACCCCGGCAACCGCCGAGACCCTCGCTAATGCTGGCGCATTAGCGACCAATGGATGAGCTATGTCATGACACGTCCTTGCGCTGGCACGCTGTGCCATTTAGTACAACCCCGAGGCGCTGTGCGTATGGCGTCGCTTCTGGTAGCGGCGGCCTTGTGCGCCACAGCTGGTGGCAGCCTTGCTCAGCCCTATCCCAATCGCCCGGTGAAATTTCTGGTGGGCTATGGTGCCGGCGGCGGAGTGGACATTACGGCACGCCACCTTGCCGAAGCGCTGCGCGATGGCCTCGGTCAAACCGTGCTGGTGGAAAACCGTGCCGGTGCTGCCGGCATGGTCGCCGCCGGCGCGGTCGCCAAGGCCGCACCTGACGGCTACACACTGCTGATGGCCGCGTCGGGTGAGATCGCCACCAACCCGCACCTGTACAAACAGAAGATGCCCTACGACGCCGAGAAAGATTTCATCCCGGTGACCAACGTCGTGATGATGCCCAATGTGCTGGTGGTCAATAGCGATGTACCGGTGAGCAATGTGGCCGAGCTGATCGCTTACGCCAAGGCGCGGCCGGGCAAGCTCAATTTTTCGTCATCCGGCATCGGCAATCCACTGCATTTGTCGGGGGAACTGTTCAACAAGATGGCTGGTGTGAGCATCGTGCATATCCCCTACAAAGGCGCAGCCGCGCAGACCGCAGACGTGGCGGCGAAGATCATCACCATGACCTTCGCCAGCGTCGCCGCGGTGCAGCCCTTCATCAATGGCGGGCAGGTCAAGCCGCTTGGCGTCACCTCCAAAGTGCGCGTCGCTGCGCTGCCCAACGTGCCGCCGATTGCCGATACCCCCGCCGTGGCCGGCTACCAACTCATCAATTGGTATGGCCTGTTCGCACCTGCTGGCACGCCGGCTGACGTGATTGCCAAGCTCAGCAGTGAAGTCACCAAGGTGCTGCGCAACCCCACTTTCATCGACAAAATGCGTGCGCTCGGCGGCGAGGCCAATCCGATGACGCCGCAGCAGTTCCGCGAATTTGTTGCGAGCGAGTCAGCCGGGTTCAAACGCATCATCGAACAGGCCAATGTGACTCTGCCGGAGTAATGCATGTATCAAGTCGACGTTTTGGTTCAGGGTTTCCCCGGCCGCTCGGTGTGTCACGGCGGCCTCGGCTGGAGCACCATCACGCTGCTGCGCGGCGCCGGTCGCGTGGTGCTGATGGATGTGGGCGCCTTCGGCATCCGCCGCGAATTGCGCAAACAACTAAAAGAGCGCGGTGTCGAGCCGGCGCAGGTAACCGATGTGGTGCTCTCGCACGCGCATTACGACCACGCGATCAACTTCACGCTATTTCCCAATGCGCGTTTGTGGATCAGCGGCATCGAATTGGACTGGGCTGCGGCACAGCCGCCCGGCTTCAATCCGCTGCCGGAGCTGTATGTGCAGGAGCTGGCACGCTCACCCCGCACGCAGCGCGTCAAAGATGGCGATGTGTTGTTGCCCAACCTGCAAGCCATCGCCGCGCCTGGCCACACGCCAGGGCATCTCCTGTTTTATCTCACCGGCGGTGAAGTGCCGCTGCTGTTCACCGGTGATGCCGCGAAGAACCGCGCCGAGGTGCTGTGCGGCAAGGTTGATCTTTCCGAAGACCACGCGCAAAGCGAAGCGAGCCTCAAGCTGATCTGGGAGTGGTGGAAAAAAGTGCCGGGCACCTTGTTGATTCCCGGTCACGACCTCACCATGCGCCTTGATGCAGCGGGCAAGCCCGTACATCTGGGCGAGCGCAAAGCGGCGATTGCGGCGTGGTTTGGGGAAGATATTGCGGTGGTGACGCAGATTGATTTGTGTGCGGTCTGCGGTTGAGTTGCGCGATCGACTTTTGACGGCGCTCAAACCGGTGACATCGGCACACCCGCTGCGTAACTGACCAGCGCTTCGCGCTCCCTGAAAACGGTCAATCCACCTTCACACCAGCGCTCTGAATCACGCGCCGCCAGCGCTCAATCTCTTCTTTCATGAAGGTGGCCATTTCGGCCGGGGTGCTGCCGACTGGCTCGGCGGAGAGGTCTTGCAGGCGTTTGAGCACATCCGGGTGTTTGAGCGCTTCAGCGACCGCAGCAGAGAGTTTGGCCGCAACCTCGGGCGGGGTCTTCGGCGGCGCGGCGATACCAAACCACGCGACCGAGACAAATCCCGGCAGTCCGGCTTCGATTACCGTCGGCACGGTGGGCAATGACGCGGCACGTTTGGTGCCGCCCACCGCGAGGGCCTTCAGCTTGCCCGAGCGCACGTGCTGGGCTGACACGCCGAGGTTGTCGAACATCATGTCCACTTGACCACCGAGCAAATCGGTGAGGGCCGGTGCCGTGCCTTTATAGGGGACGTGGGTGATGCGCACGCCCGCTGCTGTCTTGAGCATTTCGGCAGTGAGGTGCGAGGTGGTGCCGCTGCCCTGGCTAGCGTAGTTGAGTTTGTCCGGGTTGGCGCGCGCGAACGCAATGAACTCTTGCACGGTATTGGCCGCGATCTTCGGGTGCACCAGCAGCACGCTGGGCACACTGGCCATCACCGTCACCGGCACGAACTGCGAAGCATCAAACGCCAGCTTGGCGTACAGGCTTTGATTCATGACGAGCGGCGGCGGTGGAGTGGAGAGCAGGGTGTAGCCATCCGGCTCCGCCTTGAACACGGCTTCGGCACCGATGTTGCCAGCCGCGCCGGCGCGGTTTTCGATCAGCACGGGTTGGCCGAGGCGGGTGCTGATTTTCTCCGCCAGCACGCGCGGCAGGATGTCGGCAGTGCCGCCTGCGGGGAAGGGCACGATGATGCGGATCGGTTTGGAAGGATAGGACGCGGCATCTTGTGCGCTGGCAGCGGGTTGCGCCAGCACACCCAAAACAGCCAACATCAACAACAGTGAGGTGCGCATTGCGTAGGACATGAGGGGGTTTCCTTCAGAGCGCGCAGCGTTCGATATCGCCCGCCGCCGCCATGCGCGGATCGCGTGCACCGCCGCTGGAATCGAACGATTCCGGCTTGGGCGGAAACACCCGGTGCGCACGCGCGCCCACCTCGTGAAACATCTCCATGCCGTGGCCGAATTCAATCGACAAACCGTCCGGATCGATGAAGAACAAAAAGGTATTGCCCGAGGGCGGATGATAGCCATCCCACACCACCGGCACACCATGGGTGCCAAAGCGCGCACGCGCACGGGTCAGGTCATCGTCATCGCGCACCATGAAGTTGATGTGGTGCAGGCTGTTGCGTTCCGCATGGGCTATCGCCAGGCTGTGATGCAGCGGATTCGGAAAGGCGCGCATCAGGCGGATGCGGCCATCGATCTCGTCCGAGGTTTTGAAGTTGAGCACGCGCTCGTAAAAATCGATGGCTTCGCGGTAGTGCGGCGTGCCGATGCCGACGTGGCAAATTGATTCAAGATGGGTGACGGAAGGCGCAAATGCATCGTCTGCATGCTGCATGCCGCCGCTGGCGTAAAAGTCGAGCGTCACGCCGGTGATCGGTTCGACCATGCGCAGCGCGCGCGCGATGTGGAGGGCGCGGCATTCTGCCGCATCGAGTTCGCGCCAAGCGATGCCGTGGCGGCCAAGTTCGCGCGCGAGCACATCGAATTGTTCGTCACTCTCCAGCTCCCAGCCAATGCGTTTGAGGCCGGGTGTGGCGGCCTCGTGCAACGCCAGGCTGTGATGGTCCGGCCCGACGCGGAAAAACGCCTCGCCAGCTTCGCCTGAGCCGTTTGGCTGCAAGCCCGCCATCCCGGCATACCACTTGCGTGCGCGTGCGAGGTCGGTGACATTGAGCGCGACGTAGCCAAGTTTGCGGTAGCGGATCATATGGGTGAAGTTGAGTACCGGAAGAGCGGGTGATTATAATTTCACGTTCCGCTCCAAGACGAAAAACATTTCATGACAGCAACCGCTGCGGCTGCGCCGCGCACCTGGCCGGAAGAAGGCCTCACGCGCGTGCCCTACTGGGTCTATCAGGACGCCGCGCTGTACAGGGAAGAGCAGGCGAAGATTTTTCGCGGTGCGGTGTGGAATTTTTTGTGTCTCGATGCCGAACTGGCTGGCCCCAACACTTGGCGGACGTCGAACATCGGCGAAATGCCGGTGGTAGTGACGCGCGATGCGAACGGCGAGCTGGCCGCGTTTGAAAACCGTTGCGCGCATCGCGGCGCGCTCCTGTGCGTCAAGCCCTGCGGCGAGGCAAAAGAAATCGCCTGCATTTATCACAACTGGACTTACGATCTCAAAGGCAATCTTCAGGGCGTCGCGTTCCGGCGCGGCATCAAGGGCCAGGGCGGCATGCTGCCCGATGCGAGACCAGAGTCCAACGCGCCGGCCAAGGTGCGCATCGAGAATTATCACGGCCTGGTGTTCGGCACGCTCTCAGAGGCCACACCGCCGGTCGAAACTTATCTTGGTGCCGATGTCGCCGCCAAGGTCAAACGGGTGATGAAAGCCCCGGTCAAGCCGCTCGGCGGCTACAGCCAGATGCTCGCCAGCAACTGGAAGCTCTACATGGACAACGTGAAGGACACCTATCACGCCAGTCTGTTGCATTTGTTTTTTGCCAAGTTCCGCATCAACCGCTTGAGCCAGCAGGGCGGCGTGATCGTCGGCGGTGATGGTGGCTGCCACGTGAGCTTCACTATCGAAAGCCCCTCGGGTGATGAGTACGAGAAGGCCGGCATGCGCTCAGCGGCCGGCGAGTTCGCACTCGAAGCGCCTGAAGTGCTCGAAGCGGTCGATGAGTTTGGGGACAACGGCACGATCCAGATCGTCGGCGTGTTCCCCGGCTTTGTATTGCAGCAGATCAAGAATTGCCTGGCGGTACGGCGCATCGTCCCGCGCGGCTTGAACGAGACCGAGTTGTTGTGGACTGCGTTTGGCTTCACGGACGACGATGACAAACTCACCACGCTGCGCTTGCGTCAGGGCAACCTGATCGGCCCGGCAGGCTTCATCTCGATGGAAGACGGGGCAGCGACAGCCTTCGTGCAGCGCGGCGCCGTGGCGGCTGGCCACATGAACGCCGTTCTCGAGATGGGCGGACGCGATGTGGCGAGCAACCCTTCGCGCGTGTCCGAAACCTCGGTGCGTGGCTTCTGGCAGGCATGGCGTGGAAAGATGGGCATCTAACATGAGCGCTGCTGCCCCCCCCACCACCACTAGTGCTGCCATGTTCGACAGCGCCAGCCAGCTCGCCACGCAAGGGGCGATTGAGAACCTGCTCGCACGCTACGTGCACGCCCTCGACGACGACCGCCTCGAAGAATGGCCCGCCTTCTTCACCGAGCAAGGCCGCTACCGCATCACCACGCTGGAGAACCAGCGCGCCAATCTGCCGCTGTGCATCGTGCAGGCCGACTCGCGCGCGATGATGCGTGACCGCATCGCGGCTTTGCGCCACGCCAACATTTACGAAGCGCAAAGTTACCGCCACACGGTGACAAGTACCCTCGTGAAACCCTTGGGGAACAAGGCTTCCGGGGCTTCGACCACCTATGAGGCAATCAGCAACTTCACCGTGACGCGCATTATGCACGACGGTGCGATGCTGCTGTTTGCCACCGGGCGTTATGTGGATCGCATCACCTGCGCCGGGGCCGGTGAAGCGGTATGGCTGTTTGAAGACCGCCTCGTCATCCTCGACAGCCGACGCATCGATACGCTGCTGGCGATTCCGCTCTGAGTCAGCGCAAGGCAATGCGGCCGGCTACTGCGGGCCTCGCCGTGCGCATGACCTGCCGTCAACCCGCCATCACCAGCGCAGTCAACTTCTCCGGGTCAGCGAGCAAAGCCGCACTCTCACCCGCGTAGGCAATCCGCCCACGATTGAGTACCAGCGCCGTCTGCGTGACTTCAAGCGCGAGTTTGGCTGATTGTTCAACCAAGATCACCGTGAGTGCTTCCTCACGGATCAGGCGTGCGATGCTTTGCAGCAGAGATTGCACGATGATCGGCGCGAGACCTTCGAGCGGTTCGTCGAGCAGTAGCAGTGCCGGGTCGCCCATGAGCGCGCGGCCGATCGAGAGCATCTGCTGCTCGCCCCCGGAAATCTGGTTGCCCATGTGGCTGCGCCGCTCGGCCAGGCGTGGGAACAATTCGTAGACTCGCTCCATTGGCCAGCGCCCCGGACGCGCCGCGACAGCGAGGTTTTCTTCGACGGTAAGTGACGGAAAAATGTCACGTGTCTGCGGCACATACCCGATGCCGAGGCGCGAGCGCTCGTGCGGCGGCAGCGTGTGGATCGCCTTGCCGCGATAGGCGATGCTGCCGCCATGAAAGGTGCTGTGGCCCATGATGCTGGCAAGCAACGTGGTCTTGCCGACACCGTTGCGCCCCAGCACTGCGAGCGCGCCGCGCTCGGGCAGGGTCACGCTCACGTCTTCGAGCACGACCGTGGGGCCGTAGCCGGTGCGCAGGTTTTCGATCTTGAGCGCGGGCATCTGCTGGTCAGACATGCGCCTCTCCCAGATACACCTCGCGCACGCGCGCATCGTGTTCGATCTCGTGCGGCGTGCCTTCGCACAGCACTTCACCCTGTACCAGCACCGTGATGCGCTGGGCGAAACGGAACACCAAATCCATATCGTGCTCGATGATGAGAATCGCAATCTCGGCCGGCAGTTTGCCCAGCGCTTCGAGAATCCGCTCCGACTCCACCTTCGGCACACCCGCCGCCGGCTCGTCGAGCAGCAGTACCTTGGGGCGCAGGCCAAGGGCAATCGCAATCTCGACCAACCGCTGTTTGCCGTAAGGCAAATCGAGCACACGCAGCGCCGCGTCATCGGCAATGCCCAATGAGCCGAGCAGTTCGAGCGCCTCGTCACGCACGGCTTTATCAGCACTCGCAGGTTTCCACCACTGATTCGCGCCGCCGCGCCGCTCGGCCACGCCGAGCGCGACGTTGTCGAGCACGCTCATGTTGCCGAACAGCGTGTTGATCTGAAACGTGCGCCCGAGGCCGCGCTTGACGCGTTGTGCCGACGACAGGGCCGACACGTCCTCGCCGCCGAGCATGACGCTGCCCGATGTGGGCTCGAGGCGGCCCGTGAGCAGATTGACGAACGTGGTCTTGCCCGCGCCGTTCGGGCCGATCAGCGCGTGGCGCGCACCGGGTTCCAGCGCGAAATCGATGTTGGCCGCGACCGTGAGCGCGCCGAAACTCTTGCACAGCTTGGCGGTTTGCAGGACGGCGCTCATGCCTTGCTCCGCACTTTGGCGATCAATCCATCGCTGATACCCAGAATGCCGCCGCGTGCAAACAGCACCACTACCACCAGCAGGAGGCCGATGCCGAAGAACCAGTATTCGGGGAACTGCTTGGCCAAATAGTCCTGCGCAATCAAAAACACTATCGGCCCCACGAAGGCGCCATACAAACGCCCGACCCCGCCGAGGATCAGCATCACCATCAATTCACCTGATGGCTCGAAGCCCAACACGTTCAGGCCCACGACCTGATTGGTTTGCGTGAGCAATGCACCGGCAACGCCTGCCATCACGGCCGACACGGTGTAGACGATCACGAGGCGCATGGTCACCGGCGCGCCAATCGCTTCCATGCGCACGCGGTTTTCGCGAATGCCGTTGAGGCTCGCACCGAAGGGCGAATAGATCATGCGCCGCACCAGCCACCAGCAGATGAACAACAGCGCGAGGCACCACCAATAAGCAGTCTTGCCGTAGAGGTCGAACTTGAACAGGCCGAGGATCGGCGCGACCACCACGCCCGCGAGGCCGTCGGCGCCGCCAGTGAGATGCGTCGCCTTGTTGGCGATCTCCAGGCACAGGGCCGCCACGGCGAGGGTAAGCATCAATTGCGTGAGGCCATGCATGCGCATGATGACTGCACCAGTCAGCAACCCAAGCAAGCCTGCAGCGAACGCGCTCGCCAGTATTTGCAAAAACGGGTCGGTGACGCCAAGCTTGACCGAGATGATGCCGGTCACATAAGCGCCCATGCCGAAAAA
>JANPAR010000305.1:0-10024 GCA_031430015.1 Burkholderiales bacterium | reverse complement strand
TGAATACTGGCCCGACATCATGGCAAAGCGCGAGGACGCGCAAATCGGATTGGGGGAGTAGGCGTTTTCGAACACCGTGCCGCGCGCGGCAATGCGGTCAAGGTTGGGCGTCTTCACCAGTTTGTGGCCGTACATCGACAACACGCTTGCCGCGAGTTGATCGGCCATGATGTACAGAATGTTCGGAGCGCGTTGCATCTCGATTCCCGGCAAAAAAATCAGTGGTCTGGCACTTCATTCCAGGCTGGCCGCCTGCTCCCTGGAGGGCCAACGCTCTCAACGGCCATGCCGTGAAGAACGTTGGTGGGAGCGGCTTACAGCCTTCTTGCGGCCTTAAGCCGATTCGTACAGACGGGTGGTGCCTGGATCACGCGCTTTCATACAAGCGCGTGAGAACAAACTCGCGATGCCCGAGCGCCTCGGCAGCCGTCAAGCGGCCATTGGCGGTGCGCATCATGCATTCGAGCAGCTTGTCGCCGGCACCTTCGAGGGTCAGCTCGGATTGCAGCAATGCCGAGGTATCCACATCCATGTGCTCGGGCATCAGACGTACGGTGCGCGGGTTTGCACAAATCTTGATCACCGGCAGGATCGGGTTGCCGATCACGTTGCCTTGCCCGGTGGGGAAGAAATGGACCGCAAAGCCGGAAGCGGCGCACAGCGTCACCATCTCAGCGGCAGCCGAGGAGGAATCCATGAACCACAGGCCCGGATGGGTCGGCATTTCAGCCTTGTCGATCACGCCGTCCACGGTGCACTTTTTGCCGATCTTCTGGATGTTGCCCAGAGCTTTCTCTTCGATCGTGGTCAGGCCACCGGCGATGTTGCCCTTGGTCGGCTGGCTGTCGGAAAGGTCGCTGGTCTTGTGGCGGTTGATCAGGTCCTGATAGCGGTTGAACATGAACATGAACTTCTCGCGCACGTCATCGTTGGCGCAGCGCGCCGCCACGATGCTCTCGCCGCCGGTGATCTCCGAGGTTTCGCCGAAGCACAGGTAGTTGCCGAGCGGGTGCAGCTTGTCAAACGCCGCGCCCACGGTGGGGTTGGCGCCGCAGCCCGAGGTGGTGTCCGATTCGCCGCACTTGGTGGAGACCCACAGTTCGTTGATCGGGCATTCGACGCGCTGGATCTCGCTGGCCCACTGCACATATTCCTTGGCCATCTTGCTGGCCTTCTTGATGGTCTCGTGGTCGCCATAGCCTTCGATGCCGAAGCCGACCACCGGCTTGCCGGTGGCGGCAATGGCGTCAACGATTTTTTTGGTCCAGCCGTCTTCGATGCCGATGACCACGACCGCAGCCACGTTGGGGTTGGACCCGGTGCCGATCAGGGTGCGGAAATGCAAATCAAGGTCGGCGCCGAACTGCAGGCGGCCATACGGGTGCGGAATCGCCAGCGTGCCCTTGATGTTGTGGGCCACCGCTTCGCACGCTGCGTTGGAGAGGTCATCGACCGGCAGGATGATGACGTGGTTGCGCACACCGACGCGCTTGTTCTCGCGGCGGTAGCCCATGAAAGTTGTTTTGGAATTGATCATGTTGATTACCACCGCTTGGTTTTGATGTTGTGGACATGGGCATGCTCGCCCAGCTTGATGTCTTTGACGACCTTGCCGATGTCAACGCCGTACTTGATGACGGTGTCGCCGGTCTTCATGTCTTTCAAAGCGATCTTGTGGCCGATCGGGATGTCGGCGCCGGCGGTGATCTTGATGTGGCGGTTGTCGTCCATGATCCAGCCGTTGAGCTCCTGGCCGGATTTGATGCCTTCGACCACCACCACAGCGACCGTATCGGCCGCGTCGTGCAATACAAAATGGTTCACGATGGGATTCCTTGCGGGTTGAAAAGTGAATCGGAAAAACAGATGGAACGAACTGCGGGCCGGCAAGCTTACGTCCCCTGTTAAGCCAAGTCAACTAGATGAGTTGATTGAGTTGGCTGACAAGCTCTGCTAGACTTCCCCCCATGGCCACCCGCACTGCTGCACCTGCCTCCGTTGCCCTTGCCACCCCTGCCACTCCTGCCGCCCCAGCCGGCCTGGTGGCGATGGCCCCGGTGACTGCCATGGGCGGCCCGGTCTACCGCGAGATTGCCCGTTCGCTCACGCGGCGCCTGGAACAAGGTGCCTGGAAACCCGGCGAGGCCATCCCCTCCGAAACCCGGCTGAAAGAAGAGTTTGGCGTCGCCATCGGCACCATCCGCAAGGCGGTGGACGAGCTGGTGGCGCAGGGCATCCTGTTGCGTCAGCAAGGGCGCGGCACTTTTGTGGCGACCCACAACCGGGACCGCCAGCTGTTTCGCTTTTTCCACATCGAGCGGCAGGACGGCTACAAGGAATATCCGGATGTGCAGCTCACCGGCTTCGAGCGCATCCAGTTAAGCCGCGAAGTGGCCGACAAGCTGGCCTTGCACGAAGGCGACCGCGCGGTGCGCCTGCGCAACACGCTTTCCCTCGAAGGCCGTGCAGTGATGATCGAAGACATCACCTTGCCCGAAGCGCTGTTTCCGCGCATGACGGAAAAAAAGCTGCGCGAACGCCCCAACACACTCTACAAGCTGTACCAGGACGACTACCGCATCTCGGTGATACGCACCGCCCAGAGGCTCTCGGCCGGGGTGGCACCGCGCGACGTGGCGCGCGCGCTCGATCTGCCCGCTGGCCAGCCGGTGCTGGTGATTCGCCGTGTGGCGTTTGCGTATCACGACAAGCCGGTCGAGTACCGCGTCTCTTATGTCGATACGCGGCATCATGATTACGTGGGGGATACGCTGCGCTAACGCGCCTGGTGCTTCGCAGAAAGCGCCGTGCTACGGCCGCACGCCCGATTTCAACTTGACACCCACATCCATCTTCAGCCGCGCCTGCGCCAGATCAATGAAGCGGCACAGCAGCGCCCGCGTGTCGCGCGGATCGATGACATCCTCGACGCCGAAGGCTTCAGCAGTGAGAAACGGTGAATCGAGTTCGCGCAACTCTTCTTCGAGCTCCTTTTGCCGCTGCGCCGGATCGGCTGCCTTCTCGATCTCGCGCCGGTACGCGGCTGCGACGCCGCCCTCGACCGGCAGCGAGCCCCACTCGGCTGACGGCCAGGCCAGCTTGAAGTCGAGGCCATTTTTGTCGGTGGTGCCCATGCCGGCCATGCCGTAGCACTTGCGGATCACTACGGTCACGATCGGCACCGTCGCTTGCAGGCCGGCGTAGACCGCGCGCATGCCTTCGCGCAGCGTGCCCGCCGCCTCGGCCTGCGTGCCGACCATGAAGCCGGGCACGTCGACCAGAAAAATCAACGGAATGTGGAAGGTGTCGCACAGATCGATGAAGTGGATCTGCTTGCGCGCGGCACGCACGTCCATCGCGCCGCCGTAGACCATCGGGTTGTTGGCGATGATGCCCACGACCTTGCCGTTCATGCGCGCCAGCATGGTGATGAGCGCGCGGCCGAAGGTGGGTTGAATCTCGAACAATGAGTCGCGGTCGGCAATCAGCGCGATCAATTTTTTCATGTTGTAAGGCTGGCGCCGTTCGCGCGGCACCAGGCTGAGCAGGGCTTCTTCGCGGCGCTCGGCCGGATCATCGCAGGGCACGACCGGCGGCAGTTCCCACACGTTCTGCGGCATGTAGCTCAAGTAGCGGCGGATCATTTGAAACGCGTCTGCTTCGCTCGCGGCGCTGTTGTCGATGGTGCCGGCGGTATCGACTGCCATGGCCGAGCCACCGAGTTCTTCCTTGGTCACCTTCTGCCCGAGCGAGCGCTCCACCACCGGCGGGCCGGCGGCGAATACCTGGCTGCCGCCCTTGACCATCACCGACCAGTGCGACAAGATCGCGCGCCCGGCCGGGCCGCCCGCCGCCGTGCCCAAGACGGCACTGATGACCGGCACCGTGCCGAGCAACTCGACCGCGCGCTCGAAGCCATCGACACCGGGAAACGTGGTGTGGCCGCGCCGTTTGGCCGAGTTGACGCTGCCGCCCGCGCCGTCGATCAGGTTGACCAGCGGAATGCGATAGCGCGCGGCAAGGTCTTCGACAAAGCCGCCCTGGCCGCCCTTGCGCCGGTCGCCGCCCCAACTGGTGCCGCCGCGCACGGTGAAGTCCTCACCGCCCACCGCCACGTCGCGGCCATCGATGCGCCCGAGGCCCATCACATAGGGGGCGGGCTTGACGCCGGTCACGTTGCCGTCTTGCATGGTGCTGTTGCCGGTGAGCTTGCCGACTTCCTGGAACGAGCCGGCATCGAGCAGACCGTCGATGCGCTCGCGCACGGTGAGGCGCCCTTGCGCGTGCTGGCGCGCGATGGCTTCGGGGCCGCCGAGCTCTTCAGCCCATTTGCGCCGCTGCGCGAGTTCTTCGGCTTCAGGCAACCAGGTCATGTCAGGCTTTCAAGTGCGTCAGGCAATCAGCAGAACTGCAAGCGGCATTGCAGATCACTCAATCTTCGCGCCCGAGTCGCGCACGCGTTGTCCCCAGCGCGTGTACTCGCTGGCGATGAAGGCGGTGAATTCCTCCGCCGAACTCGACAGTGGCTCCGAGCCCTGATCGAACAGGCGTTTGCGCGTCTCCGGTTCGGCGAGGATGAGATTGAGTTCGCGATTGAGGCGCTCGACAATCGGGCGCGGCGTGGCGGCGGGTGCAAACAGGCCGAGCCAGGCCCCCGCGTCGTAGCCGGTGACGCCTTGCTCCTGCAGGGTCGGAATGTCCGGCGCGAACGGCGAGCGCGCCTTGCCGCTGGTGGCGAGTGCCTTGAGGCGTCCCGATTTCACGTGCGGCGTGACGGTCAGCAGGGTGTCGAAGGTGAGATCGACCTGGCCGGCGATCAAGTCGGTCTGCGATTGCGCGCTGCCCTTGTAGGGGATGTGCACGATGTTCATGCCGGTCTGTTGCAACAGCATGCTCATCAATAGATGGCTGGTGCTGCCGTTGCCGATCGAGGCGTAGCTGAGCTTGCCGGGGTTGGCATGCGCGCGGGCGATCAGTTCGGTCACGCTGTTGAAGCCGCTGCGCGGGTTGGTCACCAGCGCATAGGGCAGCCAGGTGGCCGGGCCGACCGGTGCGAAATCGCGCCGCGCGTCGTAGGCGAGCTTGGGGTAAAGGCTCGGGTTGATGGCGAGCGTTGCGGTGCCGCTCACCAGCAGCGTGTGCCCGTCGGGCACCGCTTGCGCGGCCACCGTCGCGCCGATGCCGCCGCTCTGGCCCGGCTTGTTGTCGATCACGCAGGCTTTGCCCAGACGCACGGCGAGGCGTTCGCAAATCAGGCGCGCGACGATGTCGGTTGCCGTGCCCGGCGGATAGCCGGCGATGATGGTGATCGCCTTGCTTGGGTAGTCGGCCGCGCTTTGCGCGTGCACGGTGCCGTGCATGAATAGCAGTGCCGCGACGACACCGAGCGTGAAGGTGATTCCGGACAACTTGGCGGCAGGCTGATTCATGATTCCTCCGTAAATGCGGTTTGCTGCTTAAGGGCTGGACAGTCGATCAAGCTTGGTACGCGATCAGGTAGTGAGGGTCGCCACCGCCTGACCTTCAGACACCGGCTGGCCTTCATCGACCAGCACTTCTTTCAGTGTGCCAGACTCCTCGGCGATCACCGGGATCTCCATCTTCATCGACTCGATGATCATCACGACGTCACCTTCGGCGACCGCATCGCCCGCTTTGAGATGGATTTTCCAGACTGAGCCGGTGACTTCGGTCAGTAGTTTGACAATGGCCATGTGAATGATCCTTGGATGAGGTGCTGCGGGTTTTGAATGAAAGTGACGGAGTCTTGCGGGGGATGCGTGCGCTGCATGCGTGTCAAAAAGTCGTCGGCCAGGTGCGCATCAAATGCTCGCCTACGCCGCCGCTCAAACGCATGCAATGCACCTCTAGCATGCGGACAAGATAGCTGCGTGTGTCAGCCGGCAGCACCACCGACTGCACCGCATACATCGAGGCGATGTCCCAGACACTGTTGCCGCGCGCCATCTCGGCCACCGCCTCGTCGTAGCCGGCGTCGCCGGGGTTGAGGCCATGTACGATGCCGGCGGCAAACGCCGGGTCCATGAAGCTGATTTCGGCGGTGGGCCAGGCCGCGAATTCGTCCGAGTTGCGCCCGCCACCCATGTTGAGATAAGCCTGCCCGTAGCTCTTGCGCAGCACCACCGTGAGCTTCGGCACCGTGACGAGCGAGAGCGCACCCATGAAGTTGACGATCTTGCCCGGCGCGCGGCGGCGCTCGGCGTCGAGCCCGATGATGAAGCCCGGGGTGTCGACCAGCATCACGATCGGGATATTGAATGAATCGCACAGCACGATGAAGTTGGTGGCCTTCTCGCAGGCATCGGTATCGAGCGCGCCGCCCTTGTGCAAGGGATTGTTGGCGATGATGCCGACGCTGCGCCCGCCGATGCGCGCCAGTGCGGTCACAGCCACCTTGCCAAATCGGGGTTTTAGTTCAAATACGCTGTCCTTGTCGGCAATCGCCCTGATGATCTTGCGCACGTCATAGACCTGGGTGCGGCTCGCCGGCAGCACATTGGCGATGTCGCGCATGGCCTCGCCCGAGCCGGCCGGCACGGCGTGCACAGGCGGTGCCTCCTTGTGATGCGCCGGCAGGTAAGACAGGAAGCGTTTGATTGCATCGAGGGCTTCTTCATCGGTATCGACCACCTGATCGATGAGGCCGGTGACTTCGCTGTGCAGCTTCCAGCCGCCGATGTCTTCCGGGTCGACTTTTTCCTTGATCGCCATCGACACCAGTTGCGGGCTCGACACCGCCATGATGGCGCCCTTGCGCATCACCGCGAAATCGGAATACCCGGTGTACCAGGTGGACGACCCATAGCACAGCCCGAGCACCGCCGCGGCCCACGGCGTCTCGCGCATGCGCCGGTATTGCGTGGGGTCATTGCCGAGCATCACGCCCATGCCGCGCGAGCCCATGGTGTCGGGCATGCGCGCACCCGATGATTCGCCGAGGAACACCATCGGCAGGCCGCGTTGCGTGGCGACGCGTTTCATTTGCCCGATTTTCTTGCCGTTGGTCGCGCTGCTCGACGCACCCTTGACGGTGAAGTCGTTTGACACCACGGCGATTTCGCGTCCGTCAATGCGTCCGTAGCCGGCGATCTTGCCGTCGGCCGGGGTCGTGTCGCGATCGGCTTCCACCGCCGAGGAGGTGCCGAACAGGCCGGACTCGATGAAGCTGCCGGCATCGAGCAGGTGATCGATGCGCTCGCGCGCATTGAGGACGCCCGCAGCGCGCCGCCTGGCGAGCTTGTCGGGCCCGCCCATCGCGAGCGCCTTGATGCGCCGGGCTTCGTAGTCTTGCAGGATGTCCTCGATTGCCATCTTTCTGTGCTCCGATGCTTTGTTTGGTGTGCGGTCAGGCCGCGCCGGGGTTGGGTTTGCCGGCGCCGCAGTAGACCACGCGTGCCGCTTCGAGTTGATCGATGGCGGCGTCCGACAATCCGGCCACGGTCGAGAGCACCTGGCGCGTGTCCTGCCCGACCAGGCGCCCGGCGTGGCGGATGCGCCCCGGCGTGCCCGAGAGGCGCGGCACCGGAGCGGCCATCGCCACCGCGCCGATCTCGTCGTCGGGCAATTCGACGATGGCACCGCGCGCCTGATAGTGCGGGTCGCGAAAAATGTCGGCCATGGTGAAGATGCGCGTCGCCGGCACGCCAGCCTCGTTGAGCATGGTTTCGAGCACAGCTAGATCATGGCTCGCGCACCAGCGCGCGATGATGTCGTCAATCGCCGCGGCCTGACCGGCGCGCACTACCGGGTCCTTGAAGCGAGCATCGTCCGCCAACGCCGGCTGGCCCATGGTTTCGCACAGGCGTTTGAACACGGCATCGCCCATCGCGGTGATGTGGATGAATTGCCGGTCGCGGCTCGCGTAAAGGTTGTTGGGCGTGCTGTCGGGCAGGGCCGTGCCGGCGCGCTGCGCAACCACGCCGAGCTTTTGATACGCCGGAACGTGCGGCTCCATGAAACTGAACGCGGCTTCGTAGAGCGCGGTATCGACAATCTGGCCGCGTCCACTCTTGCCACGGGCAAGCAGGGCGAGCACCGCGCCAAATGCGGCATAGAGGCCGGTGATGCAATCGGTCAGCGACACCGCGACGCGACTCGGCGGGCGGTCCGGGTCACCCGTGACATGGCGCATGCCGCTCACCGCTTCGCTGATCACGCCATAGCCGGCGCGCTGGCTGTAGGGCCCGCTCTGGCCGAAGCCGCTCACACGCACCATCACGACACCGGGGTTGACCTTGGCCAGATCGTCATAGCCCAGGCCCCATTTCTCGAGGCTGCCGGGGCGAAAGTTTTCCACCACTACATCACACTTGGCAACCAGACGGCGAATCACTTCCTGCCCTTCGGGCCGGCGCAAATCGACCGAGATCAGCGACTTGTTGCGAAAGATGCTCGCCGCGTACAGCGACTTGCCGTGAAAGCGCTTGCCCATGGTGCGCACCGCGTCGCCCTCGGGCGGCTCGACCTTGATTACCTCGGCACCGAAGTCGGCGAGCAGGCGGCCGCAGAACGGGCCGGCCACGGTGGAGCCCATTTCGAGTACACGGTAGCCGGTGAGTGGGCCGCGCTCGAGCCCTGGCACAAGGGCTTGCACAGCGGCACTGGCGGATGACGGGGCGGACTGGTTCATGAGGTGTCGAGGTTCGGTGAGGGATCAGAGCACAAAGCTCTGGTAGCGCTGCAGCCAGGTTTTGGCGCTGCGCATGTTGGCGCGGCGCAGGCGCTCGGCGGCGGCAGCATCGCCGCGACGCATCGCGGCAATCATGGCGCGATGCTCGGCCAGCCCGCGCTCGGCGCGCCCGGGGAGGATGATGATGCGGCGGATGATGGCCTGGGTCTTCTCGTAAATGCTGTCGAGCATGCCGGTCAGCACCGGGTTGGCGGCGGCCTCGATCATGCGCCGGCGCAACACGCCATAGCCGGCGATGAAGGATTCGTAATCGTTCTGCCTGACGTACCTGGCCATCGGGCCGTCGAACAGTTTGACCATGTCCTGCCATGAGGCCGGCTGGGTGTTTTGTGTCGCCAGGCGTGCGCACAGGCCTTCAAGCACTTCGCGTAAATCATAGGTCTCGAACACTTGCGTGAGGTCGAGCCGCACCACCACGGCACCACGATTGGGGATGCGTTCGATCAGCCCGCGCTGTTCGAGCGCAATCAAGGCTTCGCGCACCAGCGCGCGCGGCACCTTGTATTGCGCCGCCAGCGCCTGCTCGCGCAGCTTGCTGCCCGGCGCAATCTCCTGTGAGGCAATGCGCTCGCGCAGAAGCGACTGCAAGTTGACAGCGCGGGCCGGCCCGATGGTTTTGCTGGCGGGCTTGGGCCCGGCACTGCCTGCCCGCGTGCGTTGTGCTGCCATGGGGTTTGTTTGCGGCATGCAATGCGGCCTTCTCGATGGGATCTTCTAAGAGACCTTCGATGTGGCCGTCAAAGTGCTGCTGACCGGTGAGAGAAGGAAAACCATAGCATTTTGTAAACAATATTGTCAACAAAATGCGCAGTTTGGCCGCGATTGAGGTACATTCCACGCGGCGATCAAGGCAAATGTACAAGCAGGCCAGGTGAAGCGGATACACTGCGCATCCCGCCCTGAGGCTTGCCGATGTGACCCGGGCCTTGCCCGGCAGTGGGTGTTTCGACAGGAGGAACGCATGATTGAATCGACTCGTCGCATCTGGATGAAACGCGCTTTGCCCGGTCTCGCGGTGCTTGTCACCAGCGCGGTCGGAGCCGCCGCCTTCCCGCTGCCTGCACTGGCGCAGGATAAATTCCCGGCCCGGCCGATCGAGATGATGGTGCCGTGGGGGCCTGGCGGCGGGGCCGATGTGTTGGGCCGCACGATCGCGCGCTGGCTCGAAGCCGATTTGAAAGTCAATGTGCCGGTGCTCAACAACGCCGGGGCGATGGGGTCAATCGGCCTGGCGCGCATGGTCGCCACCGGCGGCGATGGTCACGCGGTGGGCGTGATGACGGCCGATACCTGGATGATGCTCGCCACCACGCC
>JANPAR010000304.1:0-29308 GCA_031430015.1 Burkholderiales bacterium | reverse complement strand
GACCCCAAAGCCCGCGTCGTGTTCACCATGAAGCGCGATGAGGAAGTGGTCTTCCTGGGTGAAGAAGTGAGTGACTTTCTCAAAGTGCAGGGGGCTGGTGGCGAAGGCTGGGTCGACAAGCGCATGGTGCGCAAGTAATGTGACGCAGGTGCCGGCACCATCGAGGGTACCGGCCTGCGACGCGCTGCCACCATGCCTTTCCGGCGTATAGCCGCTAATAATGGCTCTGGCAGATCTTCTTAGCGATATCACTCCTGTGACGCTGCGTCAGCCCATCATCGCCAGCGCCCGCAGCGCCAGTGACGAGCCGCTCACCAGCAGCAGCACATACACCACGCGGCGCAACTGGTCCGCGTTCATGCGCGAATGCAGGCGCATGCCGAGCAGCAGGCCGCTGGCCATGAACAGCATGAGGGCAAGCGCGCCGATGCCCAGCTCAATTTTGAGCAACAGCCCGGCAATCGAAAACACGACGATGCGCACCACCACGCTGACCGAGATGATGGTGCTCATGGTGGCGCGCATCGCACCGGGGTCGCGAATGCGCCGCGCCACATAGATGGCGTAGATCGAGCCGCCGGTGCCAAACAGCGAACTGCCGATGCCGCCCAGGAGCGAAATCGGCGCGCCCCAGGCGTGCGCGATACTGCCCAGCGCCCCCTTGCTGCGCAACAGATTCGCGGCGGCGTTGCCTGCGACGAAGAGACCCAAGCCGAGCATCAGCCAGCTCTCCGGGGCCACCTTGAGCAAGTAGGCGCCGGCCGCCATGCCGGCGAGCATGAAGGGCAGCATCCAGCGAAACTCGGCCTTGTCGAGCGCGGCGGTCGCCTTGTTGGCACGCATCATGATGGCGGCGCCCAGATCAAGCAGCACCAGCAGCGGCACCACAAACTTGAGCGGCAGAAAATGCGCGAGGATGGGGATGATGATGATGGTCGCGCCAAAGCCGCTGATGCCGAACATCACGTAGCCTGCGAATACGATCACAGGCGCAATCACGTAAACCAGCGGGGAAAATTCCATGCGCGGATTCTATGGGTATTCAGGCAGCGGAAGCGCGTGGCGCCATACAGCCAAACAGCGCGAGTGTGACGCAGCCCTGCGATGCCGCAGTCATTGCCAACTGCTGTTGCGGCTGAATCGATTCGAATCGCAGAGCGTGCGCCCCACCCTATTTCTTGCGCCGCTGCTTCACCGCCCGCGCCAGTGTCTCCAGCACTTTCACGCTGTCGTCCCAGCCGATACAGGCGTCGGTGATGCTCTGCCCGTATGCAAGCTTGGCGGGATCATCCTTGCCCGCCGTGAACTTCTGCGCGCCCGCCTTGAGATGGCTTTCGATCATCACGCCGAAGATGGTCTTCGCGCCAGCCGCAACCTGCGCAGCGACATCGGCGGCTACGTTGATCTGATTTTCATGTTTTTTCTCGCTGTTGGCGTGTGAGCAGTCGACCATCAGACGCGCTGTCACCTTGGCGGCCTCCAGCTCCTTGATCGCCGCAGCCACGCTGGCGGCGTCGTAGTTGGGGTGCTTGCCGCCGCGCAAAATCACGTGACAATCCTTGTTGCCGCGCGTCTCCACCGTCGCCACCTGGCCGTTTTTGTGTACCGATAAAAAATGGTGCGGCCGGCGCGCCGCCTGGATCGCATCGAGTGCGATCTTGACGTTGCCGTCGGTGCCGTTCTTGAAACCAATCGGCGCCGACAGGCCCGACGCCAGCTCGCGGTGAATCTGCGACTCGGTGGTGCGCGCGCCAATCGCGCCCCAGGAGATCAAGTCGCCGATGTATTGCGGCGAGATCACGTCGAGAAACTCGGAGCCGGCCGGTATGCCTTCATCGTTGATGCGCACCAACAGATCGCGCGCGATGCGCAGGCCCTCGTTGATGCGAAAGCTCTCGTCGAGATAAGGGTCGTTGATGAGGCCCTTCCAGCCAACTGTCGTGCGCGGCTTTTCAAAATAGACGCGCATCACGATTTCCAGTTCACCCGCAAAGCGGTCACGCTCGGCCTTGAGCTTGCGCGCGTAGTCCACCGCAGCCGACGGGTCGTGAATCGAACATGGCCCGATGATGACCAGCAGGCGGTCGGAATGCCCGTGCAGCGCATCCACAATCCGTGCGCGCGTGTCAACGACCAGACTCTCGACGGGAGTACCTTCGATTGGGAAAAAGTTGATCAGGTGTTCGGGAGGCGGCAGAGGCATGATGCGTTTGATGCGTTCATCGTCGGTGCGTGATGTGCGATCGATGGGGGCGGGCTTATAGTCGGTGGTCATGCTGTTCTCCCTGACAAAATGTTGAAAATAAAATGTTGGAAAAGCGGTATGCGGAAATGGCGCGCGAAAAAAAACCGCCGGGTAACCGGCGGTTTTTCGAGATGGGGTGAAGTGCGCGAAGACTTCTCTCTACTTAGGCTCGCCGGTGGCTGAGGTAGTGTCCAAAATAAAAGAAGAAGTAAAAACGCTGCGACATGATGTTTGTTGTGTTGTCTTGGAAGTGCTTGGTGGGCCAGGGCAACTGCGCGGCTCAATTCGCGCCTAACACTTTGTTTGTTCGCCCGTTTGATCGAAGCGTGACTATACACGATCCGCAGGGGAATGATCTGCCAAGCGACCAGCAGGCAACCATCAACTGCTTAACCCTCTACTGCCTGACTCGCCATTGCATGACCCTCCAACCCGCGCCGGCCCGTGAGCTTATAGACCTGCGTCGCGCCCTTGCCCTTCAACTGCACGGTGCGCGGCTCGTCGAAGGTAAACGCGCCGCGAATGCGCCGGTAGGTGGTGGCATCAACCTGAATCAAGCCCGGCGTGCCATCGGCAGCGATGCGGCTGGCGATGTTGACGGTGTCGCCCCACAGGTCGTAAATGAATTTTTTCTTGCCGAGCACACCGGCCACCACTGGCCCGGTGCCGATGCCCACGCGGATGTCGAGGCGCTGCCGGTTCATCACAAAATCCGTCGCCAGCACGTCACGCATGTCGAGTGCCATCGCGGCAATCGCTTCCGAGTAATTTGCTTCCGACTCATCGTTGTTCAAACCGCCAGCCACCATGTAGGCATCACCAATGGTCTTGATCTTCTCCAGCCCGTGCTTCTCGGCGAGCGAATCGAAGGATGAAAAAATCTTGTTGAGCATGGCAAAGATGGCGTTGGGCGACATGCCCTCGGCAATCTCGGTGAAATTGACGATGTCGGCAAACATCACCGTCACGTCGGCGAAGCCGTCGGCAATCGTGCCGCTGTCATTCTTCAAACGCTCGGCCACCGGGCTCGGCAGAATGTTGAGCAGCAGGCGCTCCGAGCGCTCCTGCTCGGCCAGCAGATCAGCATGCGCAGATTCCGCGCGCGCCGCAGATTTCTCGCGCTCCACCCCGGCAAAGCACAGCAGGAAATACACCAGACTCGAAATGGCCACGAAGTTGAGCGCAAAGAAAATCAGGCTCACGCGCAACTGCGCCGGTGCAATCATCACTGGCGCCTGGGCCGCCGAGCTGTCGGCCCAGGCGGTGGCCGCAATCAACACCACGTAGGCGATGAACCACGGAATCGACTCGCGCGCGCTGTACAGCAGCACCGCCGCGATGGGCGCCAGCAGGCCCCACAACACCACGCCGCTGCCGGTAACGAAATTGCCCAGGCTCCATTGCAGGACGAAAGGAAAAAACAGGAACAACATCTGCTGCACAGCGCGGAACATATTGAAGTTGCCGTTGTACAGATAGACAATCAGGGTCGCCACCGACAGCACCTGATAGCCGAACGGCACGGCTGTCGGCATCGACACGCCAAAGTAGCCATAGAGCGCGTTCCACAGCATCGGCGCGGCAGTCATCAACCCCATCGCAAACAGCAGGAGCTGTTTCTTGAGCTTGAGATCATCGCTGTCGCCGGGCACGACGCCAGCGCTGCGCAAGCGCTCAAACATGGTTGACAGGGTGGTCATGGGCAGCAGGGCTTTACGGAATATCGAAACGTCGTGGAGGGGCTGCGAGGAGAAACCAGCGCGGCAGTTTACCCGCTCTACCCCCGCAGGATTCACAAACCAAGAACCCGTCCGATCTCGGCGATATAAACACTCTCGCGCATCACCTCGCCCTTCACCGCCTGCGCGGCATCACGCACCGCATGCAGGCCATCTTCGATCCAATCGTGCTTGGTCTTGGGCGACCCCAGCACGTTCTTGAGGGTCTCGATTTCGTCGCGCAAGTCCTGCATGCCGGGCGCATCGGGCGGCGCCTTGGCGATTTCCGCTTCGAGATCGGCAATGATGCGGTTGACGCGGTTCAAGTCCAGCGGCGCGCGCGCGCCGGTGTTGAGCGTTCCAGGTGCGTTCATGTTCAACCTTCCGGTGAGATCGAGTTGGAATATCCTGCACAGTCACGATAGGCTTTGTGGCGGCGGAGTGCAAGGTGCATCGGCCAACAGCGGCCGGCAGCGGCCAGCAGCGCATTTGCCAAAAACCTCTGCCGACAGGCGCGTCTGCCATCCCCAGCGGCCACGCATTGCCACTGGATACCTCGCGAAAACCCTTGTCCACCAACGCTCTTGGGCCGGTCACTGATGTTCGCGCGGCCGCAGCGCAAACAGCACGCCGACCGCCACTAGCGACAACCCGGCCGAAATTGCCAGCGCGGCATGCCCACCCCAGCCGTCGAGCGCAAGGCCGAACGCATAGGGCGCGCTCGCCTGCATCACACGCGCACCCACACCCAGCCAGCCTTGCGTAAGGCCATAGCCGGCCGGGCCGAACAGCGCCAGCGGCAGCGTGCCCTTGGCGATGGTAATCATGCCGTTGCCCGCGCCATGCAACAGCGCGAATGCGGCAGCGAGGCCAAGCGGCCCGCCAAACACACCGAGCAACAGGCAGGCGAGCGGATGCAATGCGGTGGCCACGCGCGCGGTCACCAGCGCATGCACCTTGTAGCGGCTGATGACGCCAAACTCGATCAGGCGTGCCGCCACCTGCGCGGGGCCAAGCAGCGCAGCGGCCATCACTGCACCTGCGCTGCCGGCACCCATGGCGGTGAGCAGGCCGGGCAGGTGCGAGGCATAGGCCGAGGTCACGAACGCCGTGGTGGCGAAGTACACCGCGAGTAGCGCGAAGCTGCGTTTGCGCTCAGATGCGGAGGATGGCGGTGACACGGGGGGCGTTTGCAGCGGCGCGACCGACTGTGCCGACTGTGCCGACTGTGCCGTCTGTGCCGTCTGTGCCGTCTGTGCAGTCTGTGCCGTCTGCGCCGCCGGCTCGGATGCGCTGGGCGCGTTGGCCGGCGGCACCGGGATCAGCCGCCAATTTGCCGGCAGCGCAATCAACACATGCAGTGCCGCCCAAACGAAACAGGCAGCGCGCCAGCCGATCCCGGCATCCATATAGGCGGTCAACGGCCAGCCCACGGTACTCGCGAAACCCGCGATCAACGTGATGCCAGTGATCGGCTTGCGCGCCCCGCTGCCATAGATGCGCACCAGCGCAGCGAACGCCGCGTCGTACAGGCCCATCGCCATCCCCGCACCAAGAATGCACCATGCGGCGAACAGCGTCGCCACCTGCTGCGCACTGCCGAGCACGATCAGCCCGGCAGCCAGCACCAGGTTGGAGAGCATCAGCATGTTGCGTCCACCCGCCTTATCGATGGCGCGCCCCACCATCGGCCCGCACACCGCCATCACCAGCAATGAGACAGAGAACGCGCCAAACACCGTCGCGCGCGAAATGTCGAGATCGCGCGCAATCGGTGCCGCGAGAATCGCCGGCAGATAAGTGGATGAGGCCCATGCCAGCGTCTGCGTGAGGCCGAGAGCGATGACCACACCGGTTTGTCCCGGCGTACTGCCCGGTGTATTGGCTGGTGTGTTGCCAGGCGCGCTGCCGGCAGCAGATGCTTCGCTCAAAGCGCGGCTTTCATCAAGCGCTATGGCGGCGGAAGCGTGGTATGGCGCGGCACGTCAACACGCAACATGTCAATACAGTGACGCCGCGACGCGCGCATCCTGCTCGCGGTCGTACTCGACGCCGTCAAACGCGCCTTTGTGTACCGCGCGTCCGATGTCGGCGATCAGGGTGCCGGTGCTCGGCAACGCGCTGCGGCTGATCTGCGCGGCGGCATCCCACAGATGCGAGCGCACCAGCGCGCGCGAGCACTGAAAGTAGACCGTTTCAATATCGACCACGATCACGCTGCGCGGCGGCTTGTCATCAACAGCGAACGAGGTAAGCAACTGTGGATCGACCGTGATGCGCGCTCGGCCATTGATGCGCAAGGTCTCCGCCACGCCGGGGATCAAAAACAACAAGGCTACGCGCGCATCGGCGACGATGTTTTTGAGCGAGTCAATGCGGTTGTTGCCGCGCCGGTCGGGGATCATCAAGGTGCGCTCGTCGTGCACGCGCACAAACCCCGGGGCATCGCCGCGTGGTGAGCAGTCGAGGCCGCCTGCACCGCAGGTCGCCAGCGCAAAGAACGGTGCCACCTCGACGAACTTGCGGTAGTGCGGATGCAGGCAGGCCACTTCCTTCGCGATTGAATTGGGATTGGGTGTGCCGTACAGCGCATCGAGCGCAGCGGCGCTGGTGAGCTGGTGTGCGGAGTCGAGTGCAAAAGTCGTCATGGCATCGATGTATGCAGGTGGAAGAATTTGGCGAAGCATAGAACATTCGGACGATCAAGCCCTCCCCTCACCTCCATCCCGATAAGCCCCTCCCTATAATCAGGCCCGCATGTTTCCCTTCTCCCATCAAAAAGTGTTTTACGGCTGGCGCATCGTTGCGGCAGGCTGTGCGATCCAGTTTTTGCAGGCGGGGCTGCTGCACCACGCCTTTGGCGTCTACTTCGCGGTGTTGCAGGAAGAATTCGGCTGGAGCAAGACCGCGCTCTCGGGCGCCGCCGCCCTGCAACCGATGGAGGCAGCCATTCTCGGGCCGCTGCTCGGCTGGATCATCGACCGCTTCGGCGCGCAAGGCATGATCCGCGTCGGCATCATCGTCTTCGGCCTCGGCTTCTGTTTTCTCTCGACCATCAATTCGCTCGGCGGCTTTTACGCGGCGATCATCATGATTGCGTTTGGCGCCAGCCTGTGCGGCTATTTTCCGCTCAACGTCACGGTGATCCGCTGGTTCGAGCGTTACCGTGCGCGTGCGCTGTCGTTCATCACGCTCGGCCTCGCACTCGGAGGCGTGTTTGTGCCTCTGGTCGCGTGGTCGGTGCAGATCTGGGGCTGGCGCGCCACCGCGCTCGGCTCCGGCATCCTGATTCTGAGCGTGGGCTGGAGCCTCTCGGGCGTGTTCCGCGGGCGGCCCGAGCAGCATGG
Organism: Burkholderiales bacterium; assembly: GCA_031430015.1. Classification (GTDB taxonomy): domain Bacteria; phylum Pseudomonadota; class Gammaproteobacteria; order Burkholderiales; family JAEUOS01; genus CANJDH01. Next base: position 21,998 of record JANPAR010000304.1, on the reverse strand, counting down.
TGAAATGGTCGATGGCATTGCGCCCGAACCACCCGTGCCGGGCGCCGCGCCGGTGGTGCCACCGCGCGAATTCTCGGCCGGCGAAGCGCTGCGCACCTGGGCCTTCTGGCTGATCTCGCTCGGCCACGGCTTCGCGCTGCTGGTGGTCTACGCGCTCAACGTGCATGCGATCACCCACATGAAGGAATCGCTCGGCTACACGGTCGCGCAGGCGTCGGTGTTCATTACGCTGACCACGCTGGCACAAGTGGGTGGCGTGCTGATCGGCAGCGCCATCGGCGACCGCTTCGAGAAACGCCGCATCGCCGCCGCCTGCATGATCGGCCACTGCATCGGCGTGTTGCTGCTCACCTACGCCACCGGCGCGGCCATGCTCACCGCGTTCGCGCTGTTTCACGGCATGTCATGGGGCCTGCGCGGGCCGATGATGCAGGCGATTCGCGCCGACTATTTCGGCAGCCGCTCGATCGGCATGATCCTCGGCATTTCGTCGATGGTCATCATGTTCGGGCAGGTGGGCGGGCCGATGATCGCGGCGCTGATGGCCGACCTGACCGGCAGCTACCGCGCCGGCTTCACTGTGCTCGCGGTGATGGTGGGGTCGGGGTCGTTGTTCTTTTTGTTTGCGAAGAAGCCTGTTTGACAAGAACTGCCCTGAAAGCCGCTCCCACCAACAGTTTTAAACTCATGCCGTGAAGACCAGCACCCAGAGCGCATCTTCAACCACTAAAAAACCGCGCGCGCAATGGTCATAGCGGGCGCCGCCCGCTGATGACGCGCAGGAGGATCACCACAATGGCGATCACCAGCAGTACATGGATGAAGCCGCCAATGGTGTACGACGTGACCAGGCCCAGCAGCCACAGGATGAGCAATACGACAGCGATGGTGTAGAGCATGTTGTTTCCTTTTTTGCTTTGATCCGGACGGCGTCCGGATTGAATTGCACGACTGGCTGGCGCACCCGGTTGGTTTGCTCAATCAGGACGCGCCCGCCGGCGCTCAGTGAGGCCGCTCAGTTGGATCGAATTGCGCCATCCACCAGCTTGACGCGATCCCCGGCATGCCAGGCAGGCAGGGTTGCTTCATGCACCACACGGGTCGAACCATCTTCCAGCCGCACCGTCACCTCATAGCTCTTGACGGTCTTCACGCGTTTCTCGATTTCATTGCCGGCCAGACCACCGCCCACGGCACCCACCACCAGCGCAATGTCCTTGCCGCGGCCGTTACCAACCTGATTGCCGAGCACACCGCCGACGACCGCGCCGCCCACGGCGCCAATCCCGCTGCCCGCGCCGCGCGTTTCAATTTCGCGGGTCGACTCGATCACGCCACACTCGGCGCACTTGACCACCACCGGGGTGTTGGCCGCGACGCGTACCGGTGCCGTTTGAATCTTCGATGCGCTATGGGTTTGGGCGGGCGCAGGCCGCCCGCCGCCGGCAGCGTTGGCGGGCGATTTCACGTCCTTGTCGATCGGAGCCACTGCGGCCACATCGGCCTGCTTGCTTTGTGATCCCGGTATCCAACCCATCAAGGCCGCGACGCCAGTGGCACAAAACACGGTGATCGCCGTACCCACGACCCACATCATCATGTGCGGTGAGCGGCTGGGGGTGACAAGTTGTGTTTCCATTTCGGTTTCCTTCAGGTTAGATCTGCCACGGTCAACACGGGAGCGCATCGGCACCGGACGGATCAAGCAACCAAGTTAAGTGACGATAGCGGCAGGTGGCCGGGGTGTCTGTCCGCTGGCGCACATTGCGCCGGTCAGGCAGGTTGTCATCGCCGTACCCTGCCGCTGCGCTACCGCCCCAGCAACTCACCAACCGGCAGCAACACTTCGACACGGTCGCAAATCACCTTGATAATGGCCAGCAACGGCGCGCCGAGCAACAGACCCCAGATGCCCCAGAGCCAGCCCAGAAACAGCAAGGCGATGAACAGCACCGCCGCGTTCAAGTTCGCGGCGCGGCTTTGCAGCCAGGTCATGAAAACGAGTCCGATCACGGTGGCCACGAGCAGTGCCGCGCCGGCCACCGACACGGCGCTTAGCACCGACCCAAACTGGACAAATGCGGCGGCGCCGCTACCGAAGATGACCAGCGCCGAACCCAGGTAGGGAATGAAGTGCAGTACGCCCGCCGCAACACCCCACACACCGGCATGCTCCACGCCAAGCGCCTCGAACGCCAGCCAGGTACCAACAGCGACAAGCGCATTGGCCATGAGCGTGGCTACGAGGTAATGCTGAATCTGCGTATGGATTTCTTCAAGAATCCTTACTGCGTCCTTCTTGCGAGACAGGGACGGTCCGACAAATTGCACCAGCTTGCGCCGGAAATGGGATCCGGAAGCCAGCAGAAAATAGGCGAGTAGCAGCACTACGGGGGTCTGCGCCGCCACCGTGATCAATAAACCAGATTGCGCGATCGCGTAATCGCGCAACCATACAGAAGGCTCTGGCGCGCGCGGCGCCATCGCGCGCACGCCCGGTTTCAATCCCGCGTCAGCCGCAGCGCCCTGAAGTTCGTTGGCAGCCTCGCGCATGTTTTGCAGCGGTGTATTGCCACCGGCGCGCGAGAACGTCATCGCCTGTCTGATCTTGCGCGCCGTCTCGGGCAAGCGTTCAATCAAGGCTGCCGCGTCATCACTGAGGGAATAGCCGACCCACGACAGGCCGCCGGCCAGCGCCAGCAACGCCAATGCCGCCCCTGCGGCGCGCGGCAGATGGCGTGCCTGCAGCCAGTCCACCGCCGGGCTCAGCGAGTAGCTGACCAACATGCCGATCAGCAGCGGCACGAAGAACGCCCGTGCCAGATAGAGTGCGGCGACCGATGCGATCACCGCCAGAAACACCAGCGCCACGTTGATGCGCCGGTAGCGCCCAATGCCAGTCGCGGCTTCAAGATAGTCCATGGCAAATCTTCCGGTTAAACATTGGGGACAGGTCTGCGATCAGGACCGGGCATCAGCTTGGCCATTGTTGCCGCTGCGGTGACGGTGCTCTGTGCGTTTGCGCACGCAGTACGCAAACCAGCCATTCTTCGTGAGCGCACACCCTGGCAGTGGCAACGCTCTACAGAAAACGCCCGACCATCCGCGCCAGCCACTCCTTGATGCGCAGGAGCGGCGATCTGCGCTCCCAGGTTTCCAGATCGATAGGATCAGAAAGCTTGAGGTCACGCGCAAACGCGGCCTGCATCTGGGCAGCGAACTCGCGCCCCAGCACCACGGCGTTGACTTCATCGTTGTCCAGGAAACTGCGCCAGTCAAGATTGCTCGAACCAACCGACGCCCAAACGCCATCAATGATGGCAGTCTTGGAATGCAACAGCGCACCGCTGCGCTCATAAATCTTGACGCCGGCACTAAGCAGCCCGTGAAAGTGCGAGCGCCCGGCGTGAAATGTGGCGCTCGAATCGGAGTAGCCTGGAAGAATCAGCTTCACGTCGACGCCACGGCCCGCGGCATCGACCAGTGCCTTGAGCAATTGCGCATCGGGAACGAAGTACGCCTGGGTCAGGAGGATCTGCTTTTCGGCATTGCCCAGCGCCGATATCAGAGTCAGGTACATCAAGCTGTAAGGATCATCCGGGGTGCTGCCAACGGCGCGCACGATGTCGTTTCCCCGCGGGGTCGGAGCCGGAAAATAGTCTTTTGGCGCAAGCACTTCGCCGCGCTGCTTTTGCCAGGTACCCAAAAACAGTTTTTGCAGCTCGCCTACGGCCGGCCCTTCAATCTGGATGTGCGTATCACGCCACGCCACCTGTGCCGCGGCATCGGGGTGGCGCCCGACCACCGATCCCGAGGAATAGACGCTGCTGATATTGACGCCGCCGATAAACGCTGTGCGTCCGTCGACCACCAGCAATTTCCGGTGGTCGCGATTATTGACCAGCCATCGCCCTCGCGCCGCGAGCGGGTTGACCGGGTTGAACTCAAGTACCGCGATACCGCCTGCGCGCAACCGCTCGAAAAAAGCCTTGGGTGTACTGAAACCACCAACGCTGTCATAGATCAGGTTGACTTGAACACCGCGCGCCTGTTGCTCCAGCAGCACGCTGGCGAACTCGCGCCCGATCTCATCGTCTTCGATGATGTAGGACTCGAGGTTGATGTGATCCTGCGCATTGCGAATCGCGGCAAACATGGCCGCGTAGGTGGCCGGGCCGTCTTGCAACAAGGTCACCTTGTTGCCAATCGAGAGCGGGCTATCGACGATCGCCTGCTCCAGCGCAATCTGCTTTTCCAGAATATCGAGGTCACCGGATTTGCGCTTGAGCTCTTTAAGGATGGCAGCGCTCTTTTGCGCGGAAAGCGCGCCACGCGCATTCTCGAACCTGACCGCCTGCGCGGTGTGCCGCTCGATGATGGCTTGCGTGTCGGGCAGCGTTGCACATCCGCTCAAAGCAAGCAGGCAAAACGCCGCCACCGGCGCAAATGATGAGCGGCGAATTGGTGGCGGGCCCATCGGTGGCGCGCCCATTGGGGGCAGGCTAACCATCATGTGCCACCGGCAACGGCGGGAGACCATGTGCCATCATCGATTGAGATGATGGTAACGGATGGCACATCATGGCAAAGGCCCTCACCACCGGTGCGGACTGCACCTAGCGCTTGGACGGTTCGGCCGGCACGATGATCACGGTGTCACCGCCGGTTTTGCCGCGTTGACCCTGTGCGCCAGTGTCCCCGGTCGAACCGGTGGCACCGGTGGCGCCGGTATAGCCGGTCGATCCCGTAGAGCCCGTCGCGCCTGCAGCGCCGGCCGGTCCCGCAGGTCCAGGCACCGGTGTCGGTACCGGCACGGTGATCACCGCCGGTGTTGGCACCACTACCGCTTTTTCGCAGGCAGTCAATGCCAGCGCGGTCACAATTGCTGAAATCAGCATCGAATATTTCATGGGGAATTCCTCTTGGTTGTGCAGTCCATTCCGCGCATCCGGATGGATTGGCGGGAGTCAAAATGACCACCTGACGATACGTTGGCGCCGCGCAGACTTCTGTGCGCTGGCGCGCATTGCGCACTGCAGTCTGCGCGGCCCGGCGCGCAAAAAAAGACAGGGCTTGGTACCGGTCAGAGGAGTCATCTGTGCGTCAACGCACGGAATGGCCAGAACAACATGAGGACAATCCCGCTTACCCGCCGGTTTGCCCATTCTTCTGCGGAGTCGAATGGCGGGTAAGGGCCTCCGGACTACGGACCTGTCCGGGGGCCTGTTTTTTTGCTTTGCGCAGGCGGCAATGCCCTGGCATCGCGGACCAGTGTTGCGCAGTCACTGTCCTTGCCCGGGCCGGCGTCAATCAGCGGGATCAACGCGAGGAACGGATTGACGATACCGAGCGCCAGCGCACTGAGCGCGCGCACCGCCACACGCCCTTTGTCGACGGTCACCTCGGGCCTGGCGAAGCTGCCGCGAATGTAGATCGGACTGTGCAATGACAGGGGACTCGTATTCTTCGTCTTCGGGTTGAGTGTGAGGTTCAGCTTCTCCTGACCCAGATCAATCGTGCCGGACCCGATTACGGTGGTGACCTCGGTGTCCAGTACCAGCGCGTCGGTGACCATGGTGCCATGCTTGACGTCGAATCCGGCCACCCCGCAGCGCAGCTTGACGAGCTTGTCGCCCGTGATTTTGAGTTCGAACATTTCCCAGAGATGCAAACCGGCCTGTTCCATCATCAACTTGCTGATTTCGCCGCCGGCAACCACCAGTCCCGCTTTGCCGTTGGCGCTGGCCAGCATGCGCCCAACCGAGTTGCCCTGCCCCGTCAGATCGAATTCACCATTGATCTGGCCGATGCTGGTCTTGCTCAGTTCGTTCGCCGGAAACAGCTTCGCAAGGAGGATTTTTCTGGCGCGCACCTTGGCGTGCGCCTGAATCGGATCCTTGCGCCCGTCCAACGTGATGGCGGCATCGAGGTGACCGTCCGCCACACCAAAGTTGAGCGGATCGAGCGTGAGAACCGAATCACGCAGGCTCAAATGGACAAGCAGGTCTTGAAGCGGTAACTCCTTCGCACGGCGGATCGTTTTTGCACGCAAGTTCACCTCCGCATCAACGCTATCCCAGCGATCGGTCTTGAACGGCATGTCCGGCAGCACGCGCGCCTGCTTTGGCGTCGGTACCGCGGTTTGAGACGGTGCGGGTGCCGCCAGTTTTGCAGTGTGTACCTGCCCAGGCCGGGCGCCGATCAAGGGTCCGAGATCCGCGAAATCGAGTACTTTGGAAACCAGATCCGCTTTCATTGCGGGGGGTTTGCCGCCAGTGTCTATGTGAAATGTCCCGGCGATGTCGCTGTCGCCAATCCGGCCCGAGAACTTTTCGTATTGCCAGGTGTGCCCGGTATGCACGATGTGGCCGTCGGTCACATAAGCCCGGGTTTCCGGAAACGCAATGCCGAGCAACGGAAACAACTGCGCCAGACTATCGCCGCGCAGCGCGAGGCGCATGTCCATCGCGGAAAATCTAAGCAGGCTGGTAATCGTGCCGTCAACCTTCACGCCGGTGTGGCCGATGGTGATATCCGCCTTCAAGGGATAGGGCGTACCCTCGTCGCGCAACCCCAGCACCGGGCCGCCACTGCCGCTTGCCTTCAACGGCATGCCCTTGTACTGCCCCTGCGCGCTGAACGTTACGCCCATGCCCGCTGCTTGCTGGTCCGAGGTCGACAACGCCGCGCGGATGCGGGTCTTTTGCGCAGCGTCGTCGTAGCCGAGCGTTCCGTGATCGAGTGTCAGGCGCTCAATGCGAATGCGCGCGCCTTCGTCCTGCTGGTTCAGGTCCAGCAGCCAGTTCTTGCGGCCGCCGGCGCCTTGTTCGAGGAATATGACGGGGCGCTCAAGCCGCACTTCGGGAAGCACGATGTGTTGGCGCAGCAGTTGTGGCAGGTCGATCGCAATTTCCACCGCGCCGGTACTCACCATCTGCGGTTCACTGGCCCACGACGGGTTTGCGAAGGTCACCGCATCGGCACGCAGGCGCGGCAGTGGCCAGCCGAAAGTCACTTTCAGGTCGCCGGTGATGGCGAGTACGCGGCCGGTTTTCTCCAATGTCATGCGCTCGATCGGGCCGCGCAGCCAGTTCCAGCCAAGCATCGCGATCAGCAGAATCGCCAGCGCAATGGGCGCAAGCACTATTCCGGCAATCCATCTGAGCGCGCGAGGCAGCGTCATGGTCGTGTTGCAGAAGGGTAGAAAGTTATCCGGCATGACTGGGCTGGCGAACGACAAGACAAAGAGGCACCCGGACGTGTTGGCGCAATTTTCCGGTTCCTGTCTGCGTCGCTCCGTGCGACAACGTACATACACCCGGGAAATTCTGTCTTAGTCTGCCCTTCCATCCACAGTCGTCGGCGCGATGGTCTGCAACGTCGACAACACCCCTGTGACAGCAAAACCGGCGGCATACTCAATGCCGTCGAACCCACCCGGAGAACACCATGGAAATTGCAACCCGCACCAATACACCGCTTGTGACCGGCAATGGCGCAGTCGACACCACCATGCACAAGGCTGCGGCCAGCATGCACGGGGCGGTAGACAAGGTCGCCAGTGTCGCCAGCGACGCGGTTCGCACTGTCAACCCGGCAATTGATCGCGTCGCACACAGCGCGCACCAGGTTGTCGACAGTGTTGCGCATGCCGCCGGCCCGACCGCCGCCTGGATGCGCACACAAGGCAGCAGCCTGAAAAGCGCGCAGCAAAAAGCCGCCGCTGACACGGCGCAAGCCATTTCGGCACATCCGTGGAAGGCGTTGGGTATTGCGCTTGCCGCAGGGTTTGTCCTCAGCCGTTTCATTCGTTAGTCCGCATCAACCAGCATTGCCCAGGAGTCCACCATGTCCATATCCCGCTATTCGGTTCCAACGCTTACCTCCATCGCGGCCAGCACCCTGCTCTGCGCCACAGCCGCGCTTGCCGCGGACGCCAGCAGTTCAAGCAGTGCGCAAGCGCGCTTCCGGCAGGAAATGGCCGTTTGCAACAGCGGCCAGTCGAATCAGGACGCTGCCACCTGCCGTGAGGAAGCACGCAACGCCTTCGGCGAAGCCCGGCGCGGGGCGCTCAACGATGCGCCCGGTCAGTACCAGCAAAATGCGCAACAGCGTTGCGGCGTCCTTCAGGGCGGTGACCGCACCGATTGTGAAGCGCGAATGCGCGGTGAAGGCAATGTCGAAGGCAGTGTCGCAGCAGGCGGCCTGCTGCGCGAAACGGTCACCACAACGATCACCGTGCCGGCCAAATAGGGTCAGCGGGTAGCCGGTGCCTCTGGCCGGCGCTGCGTTACCCCGCCCTGAAAGGAACTTGCGCGCGCATCGCGCGCATTTGCGCTTCAAGATCGTCAATCCGGTCCAGCAGCATGATGGCCAGTGCCAGCGCGTGAGTATCGAGTTCAAGCTCGTCGCGCAGGCGGCCGGCCTTGCGCACCCTCTCCACACAATCGGCACTGAACGCCCACTGCGCCTCTTGTGGATGGCTCGGCGTCAGCACGCCGTAGTCCACCAGTTCGCGCAAATCGACTTCGGACATGCCGGAGTACAGCGCCAGTTCGCTGATCGACAGGCGCTGCCAACGATCGAGCAAAAGCGTGTCGCGTGAATCAGTCTGCATGGTCATTCTCCTGAGTGATCGATCTGCTGTCACAGCATCGCCGCGGCCCGCCATGGGCGTGGTAGATCCAGCCCAACGCCGATCCGCAAGCGCGAATTCCATGGTCAAGGGACTAAAAAAAGCGGCCCTTGCGGGCCGCTCCTGATTGCAGTCCGCTGCGTCAGCGTTACACGCGCGGCTCACCCTGCGCATTGACGGTAACCGTGGCTCCCGGCGCAGAGGTCATTTGCATGCGATGCTCCTCGCCGCGGAAGTTGTAGGTGACATCCCAGTAATCAGGGCTGGCCGGGTTCGCCACGTTCTCGCAACGCTGCACGTCCTGCGTGGTCGTGCCTCCACCGCGGCCGACATTGGCGCCGATCGCCCCCCCGCCCACAGCGCCGCCGACGGTGGCGATGTCCTGCCCGCGTCCGCCGCCGATCTGGTGACCGAGAATGCCGCCGAGCACCGCGCCGACGACGGCACCGGGAACATTGACGCCACGTCGTTCCTGGGGGACTTGTTCCTTCTCCATCCAGCAACGCTTCTCTGGTGTGCCGACCACCGCGCGCACCGAGGTGACATGCGCCTGGTAGAGGCGCTCATTCTGGCCGCGACGGTAGTCGCGATTTGCAGCCGGTGACGGCGCGTAGCGATTGTCGTCAACCCGCGCGTCCCGGCTGATGCTCCGCACCGATGAAATACTGTTGTTCATGCCCACCGCGGAGAGCGACGCATAACGACCGGGCCGCACGACGACGCAGCGGCCGCCGAAGCGGATGTCTTCGCAAACTTCCCAGCGGCCGCTATGCACTATCACCGACGAAGCGCGGTCATTGAAACCATTGCGCTCGAAGTTGCCGATCTGCTGTTCGGTGGTGAACGACTGGCCCTGGAAGCCTTCCCGCTCGTAAAAAGTGATTTGCCCGGGGGAATAATCGTTCGCGACCACCTGCATCGGCGCGTAGCGCCGATCGTCGACGCGCTCGTCACGGCGCACCGGCTGCACCGACGTAATGCGCTCGCCCATCCCCATGGCGGCCAGGGAAGCATAGCGGCCGGGCCGCAATACCACGCACCTCCCGCCGAAGCGGGCGTCTTCGCAAGCCTCCCAGCGTTCGCCCGTCACGACCACCGAAGCGGCGCGGTCGTTAAAGCCGTAGCGCTCGAAGTTGGCAACCGCCGCTTCGGCGATGAACGACCGGCCCTGGAAGCCTTCACGTTCGTAGAACTGGACCTGTCCGGGCGCTTCATTGTTGCTGGCGACAACCGGGAAAGGCGCATAGCGACCGTTGTCAACGGCCACGTCGCGTCCGATGTCCCGCGTCGATGAAATGCGGTCATTCAGTTCCATCGCCGTCAGCGACGGGTACTGGCCCGGACGGAATACGACGCAGCGCCCTGAAAAACGCGCATCAACGCACATTTCCCAACGTTCACCCGTGACCACAATCGACGACACAATGTCGTTGAAATCGTTGTTCCTGAAATTGTCGACCGGCGCGTTCGCCGTGAACGACCGGCCTTGAAAGTTGTCATGCTCGTAAAAAGTGACCTCTGCGGCCGCTTGTGTGGCGATGGTCAATCCGATCACCGCCAGTGTGTTTCTCAATATGGGATTCATGATTTGTCCTTTTAAAGTTGTATTTGTCGAAATTAAAATCGGCCGCAGTTATTCGACCTGATGGTCAAGATGAGGCCAGATGCAGGTGCAGTCTGTGCGGTGTCGTACTTAGAATCGGGGAAAGCGCTTTCTCTCTATTTCTGCGCGTTGTTCCGGGTGCCGGCGAAGGCCGCCGGCTGGACGGATTCCACTCACGATGACGGCGCCGAAATTCCCCAAGCTGACGTTCCGTCAATTCCTGTGAAATCCCGCACCGCGCCTGAATGTTGCCGAGCAGTTGGATATTCCTGGCCGCCTCGATGCCCGGCTCATCGCCGAGCAGGGTGTTCCAGATCTCCTGTACTTTGCCGCTGAGCTGCTTACAAGTACCTTCGACTCGGTTGCGATTCATGTTCATCTCCTGTACAGACCTGAAGGGGTACGTTGGCCTGAATTTTGATTGTCCCGAGTGCGCCCACCACAGTCTGTGCGCTGGCATACAAATCCGTTCGCACCGGCACTGCCCGCCGTAACCTCGCCTGCACGCCAGTTTCGGATCAACCGGCTGCGGTGACACTTCGCGTACGTCTGTACTTGTGACACATACATAAACGGATGTATGACTGGTACGACAGACGACGCAACGTTGTGCGTCACCGCACAGACTGCGGTGATGCGCCAGCCTATGTTGCGGATCCAGCGCGATCGCCGATTCAGGCGCGCAGCGTTCAGCGGCAGGCGAGCGGGGCTGTTTACAACCTACACGGAGTCCAACATGAAGATCAAAGCAGTGGTGTCAGCCGTCATGGCCCTTTCGATGGCCTCGAGCGGCCTTGTTCTCGCCCAAGGCAGAGGCGATCGAGGTGATCGAGACGATCGCGGCGGCCAACAGGAGCGCCGCGACAACGACGCGCGCAACCAGCAGGATCGCCGCGATGCCGACGCCGACATGCGCCGCGGGCGCGGTACCAATGCGCGCGGCAGCTACAACGGACGCGGGCCGGATGGCCGCGGCCCGCCCGGACAACTGAAGAAGGAAGAGTGGCGTGATGGACGACGCGGCGCCGGTCCGAACCATGCCTACTACCGCGGCGACCGCCTGCCGATGGAATACCGCCACCGCACCTATGTGGTCGACAACTGGCACAGCCACCAGCTGAGCGCCCCGCCGCGCGGTTACCACTGGGTGCAGACCGGCAGCGACTATGTGTTGATTGCAATCGCCAGCGGCATCATTGCGCAGCTGATCCTGGGCAACTAACGATGTAATAAAACGCAACTATGCGCGATGGCGCACCGATTGCGCACAGGGCACCCCGTATAAATACCAGCTTCACCCACGAATCGACCAGGAGATAGTCATGTTGAAGAGAATCATTCTCGCTGCCGCCGTTGCAGGAGCAATCGGCAGCGTTGCCATCCCGGCAAGCGCCCAGATCATTGTGCGCATCGCACCGCCGCCACCCCGTGCCGAAAGCGTTCCCGCGCCGCGCCGTGGCAGCATCTGGGTACCCGGACACTGGGACTGGCGCAACCGCCAGCATGTGTGGGTGGGCGGCACCTGGGTGCGCGAACGCCGCGGCTACAGCTACAACCAGCCGCAGTGGGTGGAGCGCGACGGCCGCTGGCAGATGACGCGCGGCAACTGGCGCCGTGGTGACCGTGACGGCGATGGCATCCCCAACCGCATGGACCGCGACCGCGACGGCGATGGCGTGCGCAACAGTCAGGATCGCGCGCCGGACAACCCGCGCCGCTATTGACCGGTTTTGACCGCGCGGTACGCCGGCTACCAAGAATGTCGTTTGCCGTTGATTGCCGCTGCCGGTTGCTATTGCGGGACGCGTGGCGTAACCTACCTGGATGAATGCATCAGCACATCCCGATGGTCATGCCCGCGCGACGCGCTGTCGGTTTTCGCGTGCCGCGAATGTGTGGGTCGCCAACTTCACTGCGGGTTGCGCGCTTGGTTTGACGGTGGCATGCCAGGTTTACGCACAGGAGGGTACTGCCGCTGCCGCTGCCTCGGTGCCCAAGGCAGACACGCCGGTAACACCAGAACCACAAGCGCGGCCCGACACGTCAACGCTGATCGACTCACGCAAAAGCCACGCGATTCCGGCGCTTGAAATTATCGGTTTCGACTTTCTGCTGAACCGCATCAATCGCCGCAGCAGTGACGACTACAACGTCACGATGTCGAGCATCAGGCGCAACTTGCGTGGCGGCTGGGTGGTAGACAACGACCCCTACAAGGTCAATCAGCTCGGGCATCCGTATCAGGGATCGATGTATCACGGCTTTGCGCGATCGGCAGGCCTTTCCTACTGGGAGTCGGCCGGCTATACGTTTGCGGGCAGTCTGGCCTGGGAAATCGCTGGCGAAAAAACACCCCCTTCCAAAAACGACCAGGTTAATACCGGCATCGGCGGCAGCTTTCTGGGAGAGGCCTTGTTCCGCATGTCAAGTCTGGTGCTCGAGCAGGGCCGCCTGCCGCGTTTCTGGGGTGAACTGGCGGCGGCGGTGATCTCCCCTTCCACCGGCTTCAACCGGATGGCTTTTGGCGACCGCTTTACGCCGGTTTTCGCCAGCCGCGACCCGGCCCACTACAGCCGTCTCCAAATCGGCTTTGCCGGCACTGCGCAAACCAGGGCAGGCACCTCGACCACCAAGCTCAAACGCGACGAAGCACTGGCAGACTTTTCGATGGAGTACGGGTTGCCCGGCAAGCGCGACTACAGCTATACGCGCCCGTTCGACTACTTCGCGTTTCAGGCCACAGCAACGACCGCCAACGGGTTCGAGAATCTCACCACGCGCGGCCTGCTGATAGGCCGGGAGTACGAGGCCGGTCCCCATTACCGCGGTATCTTCGGGTTGTACGGCAGCTATGACTACTTTGCGCCGCAACTATTTCGTGTCTCGAGCACCGCACTGTCGGTAGGCACCACTGGCCAGGCATGGTTATCGAAATCGATTGCGCTGCAGGGGACCGCTCTTGCGGGGGTGGGCTACACGGCGGTCGGTACTACCAAGAGCGTGCCCGGTGTGCGCGATTACAACTATGGCACTTCGCCGCAGGCGCTGTTGGCGCTGCGCCTGATCTTTGGCAGCACGGCCGCGATTGACCTGACAGCACGCGACTACTTCGTACCCAAATCCGCCGATCAACGAGGACGCGCCAATGTAGCTCGCCTGGAAGCCGCTGTCACATGGCGCGTCCGTGACCGGCATGGCGTCACGATCCGCTACCTGGGAACGCGCCGCGATGCGTCGTTTCCCGACCTCGGCGATGTCACGCAGGTCAGGGGAACCATCGGTATTTTCTACACCCTGCTCGGCCAGGACCGCTTCGGCGCGGTCGATTGGCGCTGATGCCGCCTCGACAGTATCGTCCGACGACGGACTGATTCCGACTCGCACTTCGGGTGCAGACAGCGGAGCGCCCCCGGACTAGACCCTCGCGCAGGCGGTATCTGGAGGGTTGCGGTATTTCCTGTTCGGCGGCGGCTGGCGCAGCGACGCGGCACTGCTGCCGGGACGCACAGGCGCGGACACAAGCCGGCGCCGGCAATAGCGTCCGGCGCGCCTCATGTTCGGTGCCGCACAGACCGGCAGATCGATGCTCACTATGCTGACATTTCATCCACAGGAGACACATCATGTTCAAACGAATCCTCGCAACACTGCTTGCAGGCCTTTTCATTGCCGGATTGATGGGCACGATTTCCGGCTGCAACACCCTGGAAGGCGCAGGCAAGGATATCGAGCAAGGCGGTCGTGCCATCAAGGATGAGGCCCGCGAAAAACGCTAGAACCTGCTCGCACCAACGCATTCTGGCTAGTGTCAGTAGCCGGTGCCTGGTGAGGCGCTCGTACCGGTTTCTAAATGTTCCAGGGGGCCACACGCCGGTTCGCCCCTGGCACGCACCTGCCCCGCTGTCAACCTGTTCCCAAGGAAATCATCATGAATACTTGTTCCACCCCAGTTATCCGCAGCCTGCTGCTCGCCTGTACTGCAGCAGTCCTGGCCGCCGGATGTAGCAAAAGTCCGGAACCGTCACTCACTGTCACGCCGGTGGCGACCACCACGATCGGGACCGAGCTGGACGACAGCGTCGTCACCACGCGAGTGAAATCAGTTCTGCTGGGAGACCCGGACATCAAAAGTTTCGAGATCAAGGTCGAAACCCGCAAGGGCATGGTGCAACTGAGCGGCTTTGTCGACACGCAGATCCGCATCGACAGCGCCATTGCGCTGGTACGCAAAGTCGAAGGGGTCAAGGGCATTGAGAACGGCATGAGCCTGAAAGATGGCAAGGCTACCGTCGGCAATACGGTTGATGACGGCATCGTCACCACCAAGATCAAATCCGCATTGCTGACTGATCCATCGGTCAAGAGCTTCGACATTGCAGTGGTCACACGCAAAGGTGAAGTCCAGTTGAGCGGCTTCGTGGATAGTCAAACGCAGATCGACCATGCCGTCACGCTGGTGCGCGCGGTGGACGGCGTGCAAAGCGTCACCAACGAGATGAGCATCAAGAAATAGTCAATTCTGCCGCACAAATAGCAGCGTGCCGGCCCAATCCAGACTGGGCCGGCACGTTGGCACTGCGTTACCGCGACGTTTACTTCTTCACTTCGTGGCCGATCACGCCGCCAGCGACCGCACCGGCTGCCGTACACAACACACCGCCGCAGAGCAGAGCGCCGGCTACGCCGCCAACGCCCGCGCCAATTGCGGTGTTTTGCTCACGCGCAGTCATGCCGCTGCAACCGCCCAAGCCGAGCAACATCGCTACGGCAACCGCACTGATGACACTTTTCTGAATCGTTTTCATGGCATTACCTCTTTGAGAGACTACTGTGGTGAAAAAATGCGTTCAGATGCCGTAAGGATTACGACTGACCGAAACGCCGGCTGGTGCCGTCCTACTTGGCGTGTTCTACGTCTTTCATGCGTTTCTGCCATTCGGCCAATTGCTTCTCGGTGATGTCCTTGGACAGGCCGTAGGTCTCTTGAATCTTCCCGGCAAGAACGTCGCGCTTGCCGGCGATCACGTCAAGCTGGTCGTCCGTGAGCTTGCCCCACTGTGCTTTGACGTTGCCCTTGAATTGCTTCCAGTTACCTTCAATGCGGTCCCAGTTCATGTGGTTTTCCTTCATTTGGTTGTTTGGTACCGGAGGGTGCTCCGGCACTATTGCGATGCCACAGGCGCAAAAGCGTTGATCTGCGGCCAGACATCATTGGGAGGTTCACTTGCATCTCCATCAATGAATCGATTGTGGTCTGGTGATGCAGCGGTGTCGGTTCGCTGGCGTACGCAATGCAAAAAATGTTTTACGGCGCATATTTGCGGCACGCGTAACGCACGCCTTGACGCAACGTCAATGGAACAAGATCAGTGCGCGCCCTCGCGCCCAAAATCGATGAAACCGCGTTCGATGTCGATGTGCAGCAGCTTTACCTTCACGCGGTCGCCCACGTCGAGGCCCTTGGCACCATTGGCCAGCTTGCCTTCGGCCACTGGATGCGCGATGCGCACCCAGATGCCTTTGTCTGATGCGCCGGTGACGATGGCGTCGAAATGCTCGCCCAGGCGCGCCGCGAGCAACATCGCCGCAGCGGACTTGCGCACCAGGCGCTCGACCTTGGCGGCGTTGTCTTCCTGCGCGGTGCAATGCAGCGCCAGTTGCTGTAGTTCGTCGATGCTGTAGGGCACCGGCGCTGCGGCCAGCGCCGCCTTGATCAGCCGCTGCGTCACCAGATCGGGAAAGCGCCGGTTCGGTGCCGTCGAGTGGCTGTAGTCGTGTACCGAGAGGCCGAAGTGGCCTTCCGCCGTCTGACCGGGCAGGTCGATGGCGTACTCGCCACGCCCGAGCAGCTTGACCACCGAAAGCGACAAGTCCGGGAAACGGTCCGGATCGGCATCGCGCTGCTGAGTCAGGAACGCTTCAAGCGCTTTGGCATCCGCCGTGGCCGGCAGGCGCCCGCTCCGCGCTGCGGCGAGTTCACGGATGCGCTCCCAGCGTTCGGGCGAGCGCAATACCCGCCGCATCGAGGGAAAATGCCGCGCATCAAGGAAGCGCGCGGTCACGCCGTTGGCGGCCACCATGAATTCCTCGATCAATTCCTTGGCGCGATTGGGCGGATCGGTTTGCAGATCGGCCAGCTCATCGCCCTTGAACACCGGGCGCGCCTCGGGCGTCTGCAGGCTCAGCGCGCCGCGTGCGTGCCGCAGGGCACGCATCGATTGCGCAATGCGGTCTTGCGTGCGCAACTGCGCTTCGAGTCCGGGCACGGCCGGCAGCACCGCCTGCAAATGCGCTGGCATGGCGCCGCCATCGAGCCAATCGGCCAGTGCGTTGTAGGCCAGCTTGGCGTGATTCTTCACCAGCGCGCGATAGATTGCCGATTGGCGCACCGTGCCATCATTGCCCATGGTCATGTCGATCACGATCGCGAGCCGGTCCTCGCCCTCATTGAGCGAAGTGAGGTCAGTGGACAATTGTTCGGGCAGCATCGGAAAAATGCGCGCGGCGGTATAGACCGAGGTGGTGTTGGCGCCGGCGTGGGCGTCGATCGCGCCACCGCGCTTGACCAGTGCATCGACGTCGGCCACCGCCACCAGGATGGTGGGCGCCCCCGATGGCGCAACCCCCGCCACCGAAAGCTGGTCGAGGTCGCGCGAGTCGTCGTTGTCGATCGACACCCAGGGCAGATTGCGCAGATCACGTATGCCCTCGTCCGTCCCCTGTGCCCTATGGCCGGTGGCCGCACCCGCCTGCGCCAGCGCGTTGAGTTCGGCAATCACGGCTGGCGCGAATTCGGGCAGCAGGCCGCGCGCCTGCATCGCATTGCGCGCAATCGCGGCGAGCCTGCCGCGGGCCGGCGCAGGGGGCTGGGAAGAGGGCTGGTAAGAGGGCTGATTCATCAATCGATGGTACGCCAGCGGCGGCGTGCCCGATGCGCGCCAGCGCACAGACCCTGCAGCAAACGGTAAAGACAATGACGGCAACCTTCACAAGGCGTTGCTGCACAAGGAGTTGTCATGGAAGCCATCACCAAAACAACCATCCTGACCTTCACGGTCGTCGCCGCCATCCTGCTGCTGGGCACTTTTGGCGGCGCGCTGCCGGCTACGGCCATCACGAGCGGAACCATGATGGGCAGTGCCAGTGCAACCGGCCAGATGTGGATTCTCCCCCTGCTATTGGTCATGACGCTGGGCGTTGCGCTCGTCGCGCTGTTCTGCGAAGCGGAGTAAGGCTGCGTGCCGATCGTGCTGCCCGCGCCGGAAGGCTGCGGCAACAGTTGCCAAACCGCGGCGTCGATTGAGGCGCTGAACCGCAGTTGCTACTGCCTGAGCCTGGATGACGCGGCGCTGCGCCGCGGACTTGAAGCCGATCTGGGCCGGCGCGGCTTGTCGCGTGACATGGTCGAGACCCATCCGCATTTGTTTGCATCGGTGCCGCTGTTCGTTTCGCGCGCGCATGTTGAACAGATGGCGCGCGTGATCGCAGCTCTCGAAGTGGTCGTCGCCAGCGCGCATTTCCACAGCGCAGCACTGGCATGGGCACCCGGCATTGCGCGCCACGATCCCGGTTCGCCCGGTGGTCTGCTGGGAGTGGACTTTCACCTGTCGGCTGCCGCGCCGCAACTGATCGAGATCAATACCAATCCAGGAGGTGCGCTCCTCAACGCGGTGTTGGGGCGCGCGCACCGGTCCTGTTGCGCCGGCGTGGCCGGGCTCGCGCTGGCGCCGATGGAAGGCGAGGTCATCGAGGACGCATTGTTCGAGGTATTCATGACCGAGTGGCGCTTGCAGCGCAAGGACGCTCCATTGTTGTCAGTGGCCATCGTGGACGAAGCGCCCGGGCAGCAGTATCTGTACCCCGAGTTTCTGCTCTACCGGCAATTATTGGAGCGCCACGGCATCGCGGTGACGATCTGCGATCCGCGCGATCTGGTGCGCAAGGACGCGCGCTTGTGGCACGGCAGCCAGGCCATCGACTTCGTCTACAACCGGCTGACCGATTTCGCCCTCGAGCAGCCCGCGCATGCGGCGCTCAAGCTTGCGTATCTGGAGGGAGAAGTTGCGCTCAGCCCGCACCCGCGTGCGCATGCGCTGTATGCCGACAAGCGCAACCTCACCTTGCTGTGCGACGAAGCGTTTCTACGCGCGACGGGCGCCGCCGATGACACGATTGCCACGCTGCTCGGCGCCATCCCGCGCACCGTCATCATGACGCCGCAGAACCGTGACGCACTGTGGGAAAAGCGCCGCACACTCTTCTTCAAACCGGCCGCCGGTTATGGCAGCAAGGCCGCCTATCGCGGCGACAAACTGACTAAACGCGTGTGGGAGGAAATGGCCCAGGGCACCTACGTCGCGCAGGCGCTGGTCGCCCCCGGCGAGCGGCACGTGGCCGGCGCTCAGACGCCGGTGGCACTCAAAGCCGACGTGCGCAACTATGCCTACGCCGGTGCCGTCAAGCTGGTTGCCGCACGCCTGTATCAGGGACAAACCACCAACTTCCGCACACCCGGTGGCGGCTTTGCACCGGTGTTTACCGAACCGTGGTAACCACGTGGAATGCACTGGCGGCCTGGCGCGAGCCAGCCAGCGTTTGATGTGGATCAACACCCCGTGGCGGCGCGCGCGTAGCCTAAATTGTTCACACTCATATTTGAATCAGGAGTCCCGCATGAAACACCCTCATTCACTCGCCTTCGCGTTCGCTCTTTCCATCATGAGTGCGTCTGCCTGGGCCGCCACGGCTGACGAGCACAAAGGCCATCACCCCGCTGGTGCGGCGTCTGGCACCGCTGCCAAAGCAGCGCCCACCAAGCCCAACGTAGACATGATGCGCATGGACACCCAGATGCGCTCCATGCGCGAGATGCACGACAAGATGGTCGCTGCCAAAAGCCCGGATGAGCGCAAAGCCCTGATGGCGGAGCACATGAAGACCATGCAGGACAGCATGACCATGATGAATGGAATGGCCCCCGGCGGCATGGGCGGCATGAAAGGTGAGATGAAAGGCGGCATGAAGGGTGACATGGCTGCACACCATCAGATGATAGACAAACGCATGGAGATGATGCAGTCGATGATGCAGATGATGATGGATCGCATGTCCGCTGCACCATCGAACTGATGGATTTGCGCTGACTCGTCCGGAAAGCGACTTGCCGGATGCCTGACGCAATAGACACACCCGAAAAAATGCGCGCGTTGGCGGGACGGTTGCCGGCGCCTGCGATGCTGCTTGATGTGCCCGCACTGGTTGCGGCCTACTACGCGGGCAAACCCGATGCGTCAGTGCCGGCGCAGCGAGTAGTGTTCGGCACGTCCGGGCACCGTGGCTCCGCCTTCAAAAACAGCTTCAACCAAGCGCATGTTTTGGCGATTAGTCAGGCGGTATGCGATTTCCGCAAACGGCAGGGCTTCAACGGGCCACTGTTCCTCGGCATCGATACACACGCGCTATCGGTGCCGGCCTGCGCCAGCGCGCTCGAAGTGCTGGCTGCCAACGGCGTCGATGTCATGCTCGCGGAGCGCGATGAATACACACCGACGCCTGCGGTTTCCCATGCAATCCTCGGCTACAACCGCGGGCGAACTGCCGGTTTTGCGGATGGCATCGTCATCACGCCATCGCACAATCCCCCGGAGGATGGCGGCATTAAGTACAACCCGCCCAACGGCGGGCCGGCCGATGCAAGCGTGACCGGCTGGGTCGAAGCCCGGGCCAATGCGCTTCTGGAAAATGATTTGCACGGCGTGCAGCGCATCGCATTCGAGAAGGCGCTGCGCGCAGGCACCACGCACCGCCACGATTTTCTGAACGCCTACGTGAACGATCTGGGCAATGTGCTCGACATGGAGTTGATCCGCGGCGCAGGCCTGCGCATGGGGGTCGATCCGCTCGGCGGCGCCGGCGTCCACTACTGGGCTGCGATTGCCGCGCGCTACGGTCTCGACCTCACCGTGACCAATCAGTCGGTCGGCCCGACCTTCCGTTTCATGACGCTTGATTGGGATGGCCGGATCCGCATGGATCCGTCATCGGCTTTTGCGATGCGCGGTTTGGTGGGCTTGAAGGATCGCTTCGACATCGCATTTGCCTGCGATACCGATCACGACCGGCACGGGATCGTCACGCGCAGCGCGGGCTTGCTTGCGCCCAATCACTATCTTGCGGTCGCCATCGACTACCTGTTTCAACACCGGCCCAAGTGGGGCCAGCATGCCGCAGTAGGAAAAACGGTGGTGAGCAGCCAGATGATTGATCGCGTGGCCGCCCGGCTGGGCCGGACGCTCCATGAAGTACCGGTCGGGTTCAAGTGGTATGCCGAAGGCCTGTTTGACGGCTCGCTCGGTTTCGGCGGCGAAGAGAGCGCGGGTGCCACTTTCCTGCGCCTTGACGGCACCGTCTGGACCACCGACAAGGATGGCATCGCGCCGGCGCTGCTCGCGGCGGAAATCACTGCAAAAATGGGGCGTGATCCCGGCGAGCTCTACGGTGACCTGACCCGCGAGTTCGGCGAATGTTTCTATGACCGCATTGAGGCGCCCGCCACCCCGGAGCAAAAATGCAGGCTCGCGGGTCTCGCCCCGCAACAGGTGCAGGCCAAGGCCCTGGCAGGCGATGCGATCCTGGGCATTTTGACTCACGCGCCCGGCAACGGTGCCGCGATCGGCGGGTTGAAAATAGTCACGAAGAACGGATGGTTTGCCGCGCGCCCGTCGGGCACGGAGAGCATCTACAAAATCTACGCAGAGAGTTTTCGCAGCGGGCAGCATTTGCGCCGCATCCAGGATGAGGCACAAGCCATGGTTGACCGGGCGCTGGCGGTTTCCGCGCCGGCGGCAGGCAGGCCGAGGCAAGTGGCGTGACGCCGCCGCAGACTAACGCTGCGCCTTCAGCCGCTGCGGTACGTTCCACTACCGAGACCGTCCTCTCGCTGCACCACTGGACCCCCAGCCTGCTGTCGTTTCGCACCAGCCGCGCGCCGGATTTTCGCTTCACGCCGGGGCACTACGCACGGCTCGGTCTCCACGACACGATGGATCGCGAGGTCTGGCGGCCGTTTTCGCTGGTGTCCGCCGCACATGATCCGTATCTCGAATTTTTCGCCGTGCTGGTTCCGGGAGGTGAATTCTCCGGCCCGTTGTCGCGCACCCGCGAGGGTGACACGATGCTCGTCGGCAAGGCCAGTTACGGCTTCCTGACGATTGATGGCTTGGCGCCGGGCAAACACCTCTGGCTCCTCGCGAGTGGCACCGGGATCGGACCGTTCCTGTCGATCCTGCGCGACCCGGCCACATGGCGGGCTTACGAAAACCTGATTCTGGTGCACAGCGTCCGCCAAGGCGTTGAATTGGCCTACCGCGACGACATCGCCGCAATTGCGCACGACAAGGTGTTGGGGGCGCCTGCGCGCCTGCGCTATGTGCCGGTTGTCACGCGGGAGTCATGGCCTGGCGCGTTGCCAGTGCGCATTCCCCAATTGATCGAGGACGGACGGCTCGAGCAGGCCGCAGGCGTAACACTCGAGCTGCAATCCTCACGCATCATGGTGTGCGGCAATCCGGAGATGAGCAGCGCACTGCGCGCGCAACTCACGGCACGCGGCTTCCGCACCAGCCGGCGCGGCGCGCCAGGGCAACTCGCGTTTGAGAACTACTGGCAAATCAAGCCCGCGTGACCAACATGGCGGCGGCAGATTCGTTGCCTGCGGTGGCGGTTCCATTTTGGATGGTTCGGTGGCGTACTGAACGCTTC
>JANPAR010000303.1:0-11786 GCA_031430015.1 Burkholderiales bacterium | reverse complement strand
CACAGCGAAGGCTCGATTGCCGAAGTGGTGTCCGAGTTTGAATATGAAAAGGCGCGCAAGCTCGGTGTCAAAGGCAGTGACATCGTGTTCAATGGCCCGCACAAATCGCGCGAAGGCGTAGAACGTGCGATTGCCGAGGGTGCATTGCTGCAAGTGGACAACTGGGACGAGCTGCTGCTGATCGAGTCGATCGCGGTAGCGCGCCGCATCAACGTGCCGGTGGCGCTGCGAGTCTGGCTTGATGCGGGCATTCGCCCGGTGTGGTCGAAGTTTGGTTTTGGACTGGAGACCGGTGATGCCTGGCGCGCCATCAAGCGCATCCATGCGATCGACGCGCGCCACGCCGGCCGCCTCAGCTTGCGCGGCCTGCACACGCATATCGGCACCTACATACTCGAACCGCAGGCCTACGCGGTGGCGGCCGACAAGCTCGTCACCCTCGGTGAGCGTGCGCGCCAGGAATACGGCACCGCGATTGAATACGTCAACCTTGGCGGCGGCTTTCCCTCACGCGCCACCCTGCATTACGCCTACGCACCAGCCGAGCAGACCGTACCGCCGATTGAGCGTTATGCCGAGGCCATCACTGCGGTGCTCAATGCACTGCCGCGCGCGCGTCGCCCCAAACTGATTCTCGAAACCGGTCGTGCTCTGGTGGACGAAGCGGGCTATCTCATCGCCTCGGTGGTCGCGGTCAAAGGCGCGGTCACTGCGCCGCCGATGGACTTGAGCGGTAGCGCCGCCAAGCAACCGTTTTTGGCCCCCGAGTCCGCCGGCAGTGCGCTGGTGATCGACGCCGGCGTCAACCTGCTTTACACCGGCGCGTGGTACCGCTTCGACGTGAAGCCCGCGCGCCGCAGTTCTGGCGCTGACGTGTCGCCGGTCAAGCTCTACGGCAACCTGTGCATGAACATCGACGTGGTGCGCGAGCAGGTCGCGCTGCCGCCGCAGAATGTGGGCGACCATCTGGTGCTGCATCCGGTGGGAGCCTACAACCTCACGCAGTCGATGCAGTTCATCGCCTACCGTCCCGCAGCGGTGATGATCGGCCTCGATGGATCGGTCGAGGTAATCCGTGCGCGCGAGACGCTCGACGATGTCGAGCGCCCCGAGCGCCTGCCGCTGCGGCTGCGGCGCACCGCGCTGGGCTTTCCCGCTGCGCGTGGCGATGGCAAGCGTGCTCTGAGCGTGGAGATGCATGTCACGGCGGGCTCGCTGGCCGGGGCCGTCGCTGCGCAGGGGCGCGATCATGCGTAGCGGCACCAGCGAATTGCAGGGCGCGCCCGGCGCGCTCACCTGCGCGGGCGTATTGCGGCGCAATGCGCGCCAAGTGTTGCGCGTTGTTCACCGCGTGCGTTGCATCGTGCTTGGGCGGGCTCATCGCGTTCCCCGTAGCGCACGGGCAGTTACGGGTGGCGCACGCGATATTGCGGGCATCTCACGCGATGAGGCAGGCATTTCCACCACACTCGCAGCCGGTGCCAACGCGCTCGCGCAGTTCGTCCTGCGCGCCGCGCTGCGGCCCACCGCGAATGCTGCTGCCACGGTCTTTTGCGCATCAAGCATCGGTCTGGGAGCCGCTCTGGGAGCGGCTCTTGGCCTGGTTCCGCTCTATCTGGCTGCGGCCATCGGTGGCACCTTGATCGCCCACGCACTGGCGCGCGCGGTGCGTCTGCCCGATGCCTTGCTGGCCGACGGCAGCCTCACCTACAACGTGCTGCTCGCGTCCCTCGCGGTGGCGTGGATCACGCGCGAGGCGCCGGTGGGCGCGGTCACTTTCATGGCATTGCTGACGGTGACAGCGGCGATGACGCTCGCGCTCTCTGCCGCACTGCTGCAGTGGGTGCCGCGCGTGGCCGGGCTGCCGCCGCTGTCGATTGCGTTCTCACTGGTGTTCGGCAGTCTCATCACTCTGTTCCCCGATTGGTCGGCGGCATCGGTGTTGGCACCGCCTGCGTTCTGGCAATGGCCCGAGGGCTTGTCCACCTTGTTTGGGTTGTTGCTGCCGCAAACGCTGGTCGATCTCGCCACCGGCTTCTTGCGCTCGCTCGGCACTGTGCTGTTTCTGGCTGACCCGTTTGCCGGGCTGCTGGTGGCGATTGCGCTCGTTGCGTGGTCACGCCTCGCGCTGTTGTTTGCGTTCACCGGCTATGCCGGCGGTATGATCGTGGTGGCGGCATTGGCGCATCTAGGCGTGGTGTTCCACGGTGCGGCCGCTGCGCACAACTACTTGCTCGCAGGCATGGCACTCGGTGCCGTGTATTTCGTCCCCTCGCGCGGCACGCTGTTGCTGGCGGCGTTTGCCGGTGCCTGCGCGGCGCTTGCTGCTGCCGTGGTGCAGCGTCTGTTGCATGGCTCGGGTTGGGAGTTTCTGCCACTGCCCTTCATCATCACGGTGTGGGTCATGCTCTGCGCGTTGCGCTTGCGCGGCGAGCCGGGCGCGCTGGTGCCGGCAGCGTTCGCCGCGCGCAATCCGGAAGGGCTGTGGCGCGAGCATGCGCGCCATGCCGCGCGCTTTCCGCAAGCCGCCCAAGCCCACCTCTCACTGCCCAGTGCAGTAGAAGGGAGTTGCGTTGGTGGTGCGCGCAACGGTACCGCCCGCATCTTTACGGTGACGCAGGGCTTCGATGGCGCGCTCAGTCATCGCGGCGCATGGCGGCACGCACTCGATTTTGAAGTGCACGACAGCGAAGGTCTGCCGCATGCGCGCGGCACCGGTGTGCGTATCGAAGACTTCTACACCTTCGGCGTGCCGGTGTGCGCGCCGGGGGCCGGTACGGTGTTGCGCGTGGTGACCGATGTCGCCGACAACCCGCCCGGTGCTTGCAACTTCGCCCACAACTGGGGCAATCACGTCGTGTTGCAGCTCGATTGCGGTGCCTGCATTACGCTGGCGCATTTTCGCGAGCAGGGCATTCGCGTGGCCGTGGGACAGCGTGTCGCTGCGGGCGAAGTGCTCGGCGAGTGCGGCAGCTCGGGCCGTTCGCCGGTGCCGCACATTCACTTGCAAGCGCAGGCGGGTGCCAATCCGTCGGCCCCGACCGTGCCATTTCGCCTCGCCAACTATCTGTCGTATTCGTCCGCCGCGCAAAGCGCTTCCGAAGCAGACGGTGCCGCCGGCGTGCGCTGGGTCGCCAGCGGTGTGCCGGTGACTGGAGAGCGCGTCGCCGCCGTGGTGACCGATGCGCGCGTGCAAGCCGCGCTAGCGCAGATCGCGCCGGGGCGCTCGATGTTTTGCGTCAGCCACGATGACCGCAGCGCGGTGCTTGAAACGCTCGACTGCCGCATCGATGAAGCCGGGCACCACGTGTTTTGCCACGGTGACGGCACACTCACCTGCGCCGCCGCGCCGCAGGCCTGGGAGGCGCTGCACTGCACACCGGGCACTTCGCAATTGATCGGGCTGCTCGGATTGGTTCTGGCGCGCGCGCCGTACGCGAATGCGCCGGCCCTGTGGTGGGACGATCAGGTCGACTGGCACGCCGCACCCGCCACATGGCGTGCACGGCTCGTGCAGGGGCTGCGCGATCTCGCCGCGCCCTTCACCGGCTGGCAGGGAGTGCGCGTGGAGTGCCGCTATGTACACAGTGCCACAGGTTCTTGTCGCACGGGAGCCGCGTCAGCGGCAGGGGCAGGTGCTGCGCACGAGGTGCGTGACACCCACATTCGCATTCATGCGCGGGTGCATGCACCGCGCGCCTTGCGCGCGGCGGCTTTGCCAAGCGCTGTAGAGGTCACGCTCGAACCGGTGCGCGGCGTCACCGCCGTGCGTGCGTGGATTGCTGGCGGTGTGATCGATTACCGCCTGGCATCTTTTCAATGTAAACAAGGAGAAATGCGATGACACGGACGATTCAACACATGGCGTTCGCACTCGCCGCAGCCCTGCTCGCGGTGCCGTTGATGATGGCCAGCGTCGCCGCCGCACAAGCGCAGACGCAGCCTGCCGCCACCGATCCGGCGATTCGTTACTGGAATGCATCGGTCGCGGCGGAGTTGCGCGGCGCATTGGACGAGGCTCAAACCGCGATTTACGCCTACACCAACGCCGGCGGCGACCGCTACTTCGCCGCGTTGCGCTCGGGCTGGCTCGCCTGGGTGCGTAAGGATTATGAGAAGGCTTTGCGCTTTTACAAGACAGCGATTGATGCCGTACCGCAGGGCGCAGCGCAGACCGTATCGCTAACCCTGGTGCCGCGCCTCGGCCAGATGTATTCCGCCTCCGCTGCCGGGCGCAGCACCGAGGCCCTGCAGGTGGCCGACGCGGTGCTGGCGCTGGTGCCGGGGCATCGCGAGGCCACCCTGTTCGCCGCCCAGGCGCGCACGGCGCGTGGCGAGAGTGCGCGTGCCATCGAGCTGTTGCGCCGCGCGTCAAGCGAAGCGCCGGACGACATCGGTCTGCTCACGGCCCTCATCAGCGCGCTCAATGCCGCCGGCCGGCGCAGTGAGGCAGAGCCGTTGCAGGCGCGGCTGCGCAGTCTGACAGGGGTCACCACAGCGTCGGCCACCGGCGTCAACTCAGTGCCTGGCGCGACCGGCAGCACCGCGCCCGCTGCGGGTGCGCAGGGCAAGCGCTAACGCGGTACATTGCAGCGTATGCAGACACGAGACGCAACGCGCGCGGGAGCATGGGCAACGCCAAAGTCACGGAAAGGGCGCAGCGACGCCACCGGCGGGCGATTCAACCTGCGCGAAGTGATGTGGCTGGCGCTGGCCGGACTGGCTTTGTGGCTGCTGGCGATCGTGCTGTTTGCACTGCAACTGACTCTGGGGAGCCGCCTCGCCTGGGACGATGCCTTCGCGCGCAGCGTGATGGACCGCGCTCCCTGGGCTGTGCTGTCGCCGTTCATTTTTTGGTTGGTATGGTACCTGCATCGCGCAGGGTTGCCGGTGCTGCGCACCGTGCTCGCGCATCTCGCAGCGTTGTTGATTGCGTTGCTCGCAGGCGAGGCGTTGGTGCAGGGCGTGATTCTCAAAGTGCTGTTTCCGGCAGACGGCATATTTGCCCCTGCTACTTCAGGAGGATTTCAAAAAGGCCCGCCTTCAGATGTTGCCAAAGGTGGCCCGCGTGACTTCGGCAAGGGAGCGCCGCCAGAGTTTGGCAAGGGCGTGCCATTTGAAGTTGGCAAGGGACGGCCGCCAGAATTCGACCACAGCGGCGCACCACAAAAAGGCCTGCCGCGTCTTCTCACCGATTCACCCGGCCCGGTGAATGCACCGCCTTTGCGCGGCGGTCCGCCGCCCGGCTTCGCGCCGGACACGCCGCCGGCGCTGGTGTTCGCCGGGGTGGCGTTGCGCAAGGCCTACAACGGCGTTCCTTTCTACTTGTTGATCGCTGCGCTGGCTCACGCGTTTTTCTTCTGGCGCAATCTGCGCGTGCGCGAGGCACGTCTTTCTCTGGTCGAAGAGCGCCTGCTCGGTGCGCGCGCCGACATGCTGCGCCTGCAACTGGAGCCGCACTTTTTGTTCAACACCCTCAACGCGATCAGCACGCTGGTCTATCGCGACGCGGCGCTCGCGGACGATTTGATTGGCCGTCTCTCTACGCTACTGCGCCGTCTGCTCGATCTGCGTGACGAACGCACGATTGCGCTCGACGCCGAAATGGAAACCCTGCGCGCCTACGTCGGCATCGAGCAGGCGCGCTTCGGTGAACGCCTGCGCTATGAAGAAGCCATCGATGCAGCGGCGCTGGGTTTTCCGATTCCCGTGATGCTGCTGCAGCCGCTGGCCGAGAACGCCGTGCGCCACGGCATCGAGCCGCTTGGCCACCCCGGTACACTACGCGTCGCTGCGAGCCTGCAAGGGGATGAATTGGTGGTGTGCATTGAAGATGACGGAGTGGGCATGAGTGTCCGTAGCGCAGCCGCAGATGTGGATCACGATGCGCTTTCACCGCGCGGTTTTGGCGTGGGTTTGACCAATGCGTCCGTGCGCCTGCGTGCGATGTACGGCAGTACCGCCAGTATCACGGCGCAAGCGCGTCTTGGTGGAGGCACCCGCATCGACATTCGCCTGCCGCGCGCGCTCACTGCCGATGCCGCCGCGGTTACCATCTCCGAGGAATATCGCGCATGAGTCAATCAGGGTCGTCCGACGGCGCAGCCCCCGCCGCTGTGCCACCCGAGCAATCGGGGGGTGGCGCGCAGCCCGGGCCACCGCACAATGGCGTCTTGCGCGTTGTACTGGCTGACGATGAGGAGCTGGGACGTGCCCACCTCAACGCCTACATCAATGCCATCAATCGCGATAGCGGCGGGCCCGATGCCGTGATCAAGGTGGTGGGCTTGTGTGCGGATGGCCGCGCCGCGGTGGACGCTGTGATCGCGCAGCGTCCCGACGTGTTGTTTCTCGATGTCAGCATGCCGGATCTCGATGGTTTTGGCGTGGTCGCAGAACTCGCCGCGAAGGTGCCGCATCACCTGCCACAGATCGTATTTGTGACCGCGCACGACGCGCACGCAGTACGCGCCTTCGACATGAATGCGCTCGACTTTATTCGCAAGCCATTGTCACGCGAGCGCTTCGTGCAGGCGATTGCACGTGCACGCGGTGCGATCGCACAGCGCCGTCAAGGCGAGCAGCACGAGCAGTTGGTGGCCTGGATTGCGGCCAACAAGGTGCCCAGAGCGATGGATGCGGTGCCTGGCGCCGGCCATGCCCCGCCGCAGACTGCGCAGCGAATGCGCGACGACGTGGAGGCGCGCTCGACCCGTCTGTCGAGCAAACTCGCGTCGCCTGGGGCGCTCGCGGGGGACACCGCTTATGCAGAACTGACGCGCCGCGCGCGCCTCTCCGGCAGTCACGAAAACGCAATGCCTCCCGGCCACATGCTGCACGAGTACCGCATTGAGCGCGTTCTCGGTGCCGGTGGCTTCGGCATGACGTATCTTGCCTACGATACCAATCTCAATGCACAAGTGGCGATCAAGGAGTACCTGCCGCGCGACCTCTCGGTGCGCACCCTGGCCGCGCCCGACGTGCGCCCGCGCGATACCGGCAGCATCGAACGGTATCAACGCGGATTGGAACGCTTTCTGCTCGAATCGCGCACCCTCGCAGCATTTCGGCATCCGCATATCGTGCGGGTCAATCGGTTTTTTGAAGCCCATGGCACCGCTTGCATGGTGATGGACTATGAGTTGGGTGAAGGCCTGCACACCTGGGTGAAAAAGCGTATTGCCCGGGGTGAGAGTGCGCCTGACGAGAAAGCGCTGGTGCGCATGTTCGTGCCGTTGCTCCAAGGACTTGAGCAGGTGCACAAGGCGGGTTTCCTTCATCGCGACATCAAGCCCGCCAACATTTACATCCGCGACCGCGACGGCAGTCTGGTGTTGCTCGACTTCGGCGCTGCGCGCCAGACCAGCGCGATGGCCGAGGGCGGGATGACCTCGATTTTTTCTCCGGGCTATTCGCCGTTCGAGCAATACCATCGCTTCGGGCCGCAGGGGCCATGGTCGGACCTCTACGCGATGGGCAGCGTGCTCTACTGGTTCGTGACCGGCCAGCGCCCGGTCGACGCCGCTGCGCGCATGCAGGATGATCCGCAAAAACCAGCGGCCCAATTGGCCAAGGGTAAATACAGCGCAGCGTTTTTGCAGGCCATCGACTGGGCGCTTACGCTGGATGAAAAAAGCCGCCCGCAAACCGTCGATGAATTTTTGCCAGTGATCGCCGGTGAGGCCGGCGCGATGGGCTGGCTCAAGAAAAAATTAGGCAGGAGTGCGCTTGGCACACGCAATGGTGATGCGGGTTAGGCGCGCCTGATGCGCATCGTCATCGCTGACGACGAAGCGCTTGGCCGCGAGCGTTTGCGCATTTTTATTGAGGCGCTCAATGCAGATGCCGCGCTGGCACCGCCCGCCTCAGCCGCGGAGGTCGCGCAAGGGGGGCAGTTGCAGATTCTGGCCGAGTGTGAGGGCGGCCGTGCTGCGGTGCAGGCGGTGCGCGAGCAACAACCCGATCTGCTGTTTCTCGATATTCAAATGCCCGATCTCGACGGCTTTGGTGTGCTCGATGAGTTGTCGCGTCAACCGCCGCCGCGCATGCCGCATGTGGTGTTCGTCACCGCGCACGACGAGCACGCCGTGCGTGCATTTGAAATGCATGCGCTTGATTTCGTACTCAAGCCGGTCTCGCGCGAACGCTTTGCCGCCACCGTGCAGCGCGCGCGCGAAGCGCTGGCCGCGCGCCGCACGGGTGGGTTGCCGCAAGCGCTGCAGGCGCAACTGGCCGCGTGGCTTGCGCAAGAGCGTCCGCCAGTGCCGGGTTCTGCACCGGCGGCGGGGCAGCGCTGGCGCGAACGCATTGAAGTGAAAAATCTGCAACGTTGGGATTACGTGCCGGTAGCTGACATATTGTGGATGCGCGCGGGTGGCAACTACATTGAACTGATGGCCGGCAGCAAAACTCATTTGATCCGTGAGACCATGCATGACATGGAAGCGCAACTTGACCCCGCGCTGTTTCTGCGCATTGGCCGCTCAGTGATGGTCAATCTCGCGGCGGTGCGCGCGATCCGGCCTGCCGCCAAAGGTGCGCCGGTGGTGGAGTTGAGCGACGGCACGGCGCTGCCGGTACAACGCAACTTTGATGAATTGCAGCAGCGGCTGCAATTTGTGCGGGCACGGTCGTGAGCGGCTTGGCATTGGCGTACCAGCCATGAACGCTAGGCGATTGCATGGTCTGCGCTTGCCGCCAGTTGGTGTGCATCCTTCAAGATTGATCCTGAATCCGATTCCGGCATTGCCCGGCAATTGATTTCGCAATTGATTCTGTAATTTATCCTGTAATTGAACCCAAGCGAGGTAAGCATGAAACGCCGTCAACTGTTGTTGTCCTCCCTTTGCGCCGTGCCGTTGAGCGTTCCGCTCGGCCCGCGCCTGGTGCGCAACGCTTTTGCGCAATCCACATTCCCTGACCGGCCCGTGAAAATCGTGGTGCCGTTCGGCCCCGGTGGTCTGGCTGATGTGACCTTTCGCATCGTCGCCGAGAAATTGTCGCCCCTGCTGGGCAAACAGGTGGTGATCGAGAATATGCCGGGCGCGGGCGGCATTGCAGCGGGCAACGCAGTGCGCAACGCCAAGCCGGATGGTCACACCCTGCTGGTGATCGCGAACGGCACCGCGATCACCAAGTCGTTATTCAAGACCATGCCCTTCGATATTGAAAAAGATTTTGTCCCAGTGTCGCTGGCAGCCTGGTTTGATCTGGTGATCGTCGCCAAAGGCGAGGGCGGGAAATATCGCACGCTGGGTGACTTGCTTGCCGCTGCACGCGCCAACCCGGGCAAACTCAATTTTGCGTCAATCTCCCCCGGCAGCTCGCAAAATCTCTCTGCCGAGTTGTTCAAGACCACCGCCAATCTGCAGGTCTCGATTATCCCCTTCAAGACCACGCCCGATACCGCGACTGCCGTGATCGGCGGCGAAATCGATGCGGTATTCGAGTCCTACGCCGCATTGAAGTCCTTGATCGAGTCGGGCCGCCTGCGCGTCCTCGCCAGCACCTCGCCCAAGCGCACCGGCTATTTGCCTTCGGCGCCGACTGCGCAGGAGGCCGGGGTGCCGGGTTACGAAGTGGTCGGTTGGAACGCACTCGCCGCACCCGCCGGCACGCCTGCTGACGTGATCGCCATCGTCAATCGCCACATGAATGCCGTGGTCGCGATGCCCGATGTGAAAAAGCGTTTCGTTGATCTTGGTCTCGATGCCTACGCCGGCACCCCCGATGAGTTGCGCCAGCGTCTGCACACGGATGTGACCAAGTGGGCGGCGGTGATCAGGCAAGCCGGTATTCCACAGCAATAAGCACAGACAGGACCCATGACATGTTGATGGTCGATACCCACGCCCACATTTGGCTCAAGGACATGCCGCTGGTGGCCAACCCGCGCCACAAGCTCGACTACGATTTTTCCGTCGAGCAATACTTGCAAACGCTTGACGATCACGGCGTGCAGTTCGCCGTGATTGCCGCCGCCAGCCCTTACGCCGACTACAACGATTACACGATTGCGTCGGTGCGCGCGAACCCGCGTTTGCGCGGCACGGTGATTCTGGAGCCCAATGTGGACATGTACACGCTGGCCGCGATGAATCGCGATGGCATCGTTGGTGTACGCCTGCCGTATATCAACATGACGACGCTGCCTGACCTGACGACGTTCGAATACCGCCGCACCCTGCGCCGCTTTGCCGATCTTGACTGGCACGTGCATCTGCATCTCGATGGCCCGCGCATTGCGCAGGTGCTGCCCGCGCTTGAAGCGTCAGGCGTGAAGATCGTGATCGATCACTTTGGGCGGCCCGACCCCAAGCTCGGCATCCATTGCGAAGGCTTCAAGCTGATGCTGCGTTCGATTGAAAAAGGGCGCACCTGGGTCAAGGTGTCAGCGGCCTACCGCCTGGGTGAAGACCTTGCCGCCGTCTATGGCCGCGAACTGCTCAAACAGGTGGGGCCGGATCGTCTGCTGTGGGCCAGCGATTGTCCGTTTGCCGGGTTTGAAGGAAAGGTGGCGTATCAGCAGACGATTGACGCGGTCACGGCATGGCTGCCCGAAGGGGAGGTGCGCCATCAGGTGTTCGGCGGCAACGCGCTCAAGCTGTATTTTTCGCAGTAGCGCCTCCCGGGGAGCGTTGGTGCAAGCTGCTGTTCAGATGCAGCTTGGCTTTGAAGAATGACTTGAACCAACGGATTCAGGCCTATGCCCCCATAGTTCGGAGAGGCTCCAGAGTAGCCATTCTTTTTAGCCGCCGCTGTGCAGTCAGTGTTTCTTGCCGGCGAGCGCGCCCTTGGGTTTCTTGTCTATGTCTTCATGGGTGACGAACCCGATAGGCCGCTTGGGCGGGTCGGGCGGGGTCATCAGGTCGCGCAGAGCATCGAAGATCTGCTTGATCTGGATGCGGGTGTTGCTGGTGAAGGAATCGTGGCGCATCGCCAGGATCCCGGTCTTTTGTTCGAGGTCATTGAGCCGCTGCGCCAGATCGCCGTGGGTAGCTGCGAGCGCGCGCACGCGCACGAAAGTGCGCATGATCTCGATGTTGATGGCGATGGCGCGCGGACTGCCCAGCACGGAGGAGAGCATCGCCACGCCTTGTTCGGTAAATGCGTAAGGCGCGGTGCGGCGGCCGCCACGACCGCCGTTTGAGGTCACAAATTGTGACCTCAAAAATTCGAACTCGGTAGGTGGGGCAGGCCTCGGTAATTCTTTAAAGAGTTACCACCTGAAAAACCTTGGTACAAGTCGATGTTGCGGTATATGGCTTGGAAGAGTGGCTTGTACCAACGGTTTCATGTTTATGCCTTGGTTGGTTCCAGCTCACGCGGCGCCAGTTCACGCACCAGTTCCACCACCTTGTTCGCCAACGGCGTGAGCGGCCGTTGCGCCGGCGTGGCGATGGCCAGCGAGGTCACGAGCTTCGGCCTGACGATGGGATGCGGCAGCAGGCGTGTGCGCAAAGGGTCATTGCGGATCGCATTGAGCGACAGCACCGCGTAACCGTGGCCGCGCGCCACCAGTTCGAGGATCGCCGGGATACCGTCGATTTCCCATGCCACGTTGATGCGCGCGCCAATCGAGGCGAGATGGCTCTCGACGAACATGCGCAGCGCATTCGGTCGGCTCGGCATCACCAGGCCGTAGCGCGGCAAATCCTTGAGCACCACCGGCGCGCCGATGCCGGCGACCGCAGGAGACTTGCGCACACCCCGGGCCTTGCGCTGCTGGCTGCTGGTGACTGCGGTAGCCGCAGCCGGGCCGATCAGATACAGGGTTTCGGTTACCA
>JANPAR010000302.1:0-8725 GCA_031430015.1 Burkholderiales bacterium | reverse complement strand
GATGCTCTTCTCAAGGCCCTTGACTTCGGTTTCGATCAGGGTCCGCACGCGTGGGTCGAGTTTGTCGAGCGACTTCTGATTGGCCGCATAGGCAATCTGGCCCCAGCTCACCGGCAGCACCAGCAGGTGGGTGGTGACTTCATTCCACTTGGCGAGGTTGCCCGAGAGCGTGCCGGTAATGCCGCAATCGACCGTCTTGTTCTGCAGTGCCGGCACCACTTCGCCGAAGGCCATGGTCACCGGGCTTGCCCCCAGCGCTGTCATCAATTCAGACTGGGAACGGCCGCCGACGCGCACTTTCTTGCCCTT
Organism: Burkholderiales bacterium; assembly: GCA_031430015.1. GTDB lineage: Bacteria > Pseudomonadota > Gammaproteobacteria > Burkholderiales > JAEUOS01 > CANJDH01. The sequence goes on along the minus strand of JANPAR010000302.1, from coordinate 8,416 downwards.
GAGGTCGGCCAGGCTCTTGATCTCCGCATTGCAATAGAGCACTTGCGCCGGGTAGGTGGAGATGCCGAGCAGCTTGACGCCGAATTTTTCGCGGAACAGCTTTTCATACATCGGCTTGGAAGCTTCGGTAATCTTGCGCGCCGTCTCCACGTCCGTCACCAGGCCGGCAATGTCGACCGCTTCGTTGGTCGGATCATCCGCGGCGAGGTAAGCGAGCACAGTGCCGCCAATCTCGAGCACGCCCTGGCTCATCAGGCGCAGCACTTCGGGACCCTTGAGGCCCATCTCGTTGAAGCCTTTGACATCGGCCGTGATGGCACCCTTGGACTTCTCCGCGAGGGTCTTGGTCCAGAACGGCAACTCGTAATCCTTGTAGGGCGGCAGGCTGGAAATCGAGCCGACCACTTTCAGGTTGGTCTTGGGCAGGTCTTGCGCCTGCACGGCGGCACTGGCACAGAGCAGGGATACTGCTCCAAGAATGGCTCCCACCAATGGTTTTAGCAGCATGATTGACTCCTTGCAGAAAAAGGAAAGTAGCAGATAGGGTTGCAACGAACAGTTCATTGTAGTGGGCAACTTGCCGTACCGGTGGGCAATGCGTACCAGCGCGGTGGGGCCTCAGGGATGGCGCAGGCAGTACGCACTGCCCGCACAATGCAGCGGCACAAACAATTCGCCCTGGATCAGCCAACGCCCCTCGACGTAGCGCCACTGTGCCTGGTAGCTGCCGCCGATGCGCAGCGCGCCATCCGGTTCAGTCCAGGTGCCGATCCATTCGCCCTCTTCAGCCGCCACGGTCCACGGCGCGAATACCGTCAGCTTGTGCGGTGTGCGCACGTAGACCGTATCGGGCCGCGCCGCGAACTGGCGCGCGAGAAATTCGCGGCAGGTTTGTTGCCCGCAGGAGCCGCGTCCACTGGCGCTGACGACCGTCACATCCGGCATCCACTCGCGCACGATGGCGTCGAGGTCGTGCGCGGCGATGGCGGCGTTGGAGCGGGCGCGGGCGGCGCGGATCAGGGTTACAGCGTCTTCAGTCGTCGTCGTCACAGACGGTCCAGATAGCCAAAGGTGCCGCTGGTCTTGACTTCGTCTATCGCGCCGCGCATCCCCGCCATCGCCGCGCGATACAGCGAAGTGGCAAGACTGATGCGGCGCACGCCGGCGGCTTCAAGCTGGGCCACACTGAACGATTTGCCCTTGATGCCCACCATGAAGTTGAAGGGCCTGGAGAGCGATTGACACACCGTGCGCACCGCCTCGATGTTGGGCAAGGCCGGCGCGAACAGCACATCGGCGCCAGCCTTTTCATAAGCCTGCAAGCGGCGGATGGTGTCGTCCAGATCGGGATTGCCGCGCAAAAAATTCTCGCAGCGCGCAGTGAAGGTGAACGGGAAGGTGTGCGCATGCGCCGCTTCGGCAGCGGCGGCGACGCGCTCTACTGCTTGGTTGAAATCGTAAATGCGCCGCGTGCCAGTGGCCGCGTCGATGCCCGACGAGTCTTCAATCGACCCCCCCACCAGACCCACTTCGGCTGCGCGGCGAATCGTCAGCGCCGCATCGGCCGGCAAATCGCCAAAACCGTTTTCCAGGTCAGCCGCCACGGGCAGATCGGTGGCCATCACCACCACACGTGCATGGGCCAGTGATTCTTCACGGCTGATCTCGCCATCCTTGCGGCCCAGCACGCCGGCTGCTGCGCCACTGGATGTAGCCAGTGCCAGGTAGCCCATGCCCGCGAGCAGGCGTGCCGAACCGGCGTCCCAGGGGTTGGGGATGATGAAGCAGCCTGATTGATGCAGGGCTTTGAACTGCGCGGCTTTTTGCGCTTGCGTGATGCTCATCTGTAGTCTCCCGTAGTGTGTGCCTGCCCTCAAACAGATTTTTCTGCTGCGCCCATGACGCCCGCGCGGCGCAGCGCCGTCACCGCCTCACCACTCAAGCCCAGCACATCGCGCAGCACCTCATCGGTATGCTGCCCAAGCGTCGGCGACGGCGTGCGCACGCTGCCCGGCGTTTTCGACAAACGAATCGCCGGCCCCACCACCGGCACCTTGCCCGCCGCGGGGTGATCGGTCTCGACAAACACGCCACGCGCCTTCACCTGCGGATGGTTGACCACTTCGGACAGATCGTTGATCGCGCCCACCGGCATGCCCGCTGCAAGGAACACGGATTCCCACTCCTCATAGGTGCGCGTAAGGAACACGCGTTGCAGCTCGGCGATCAAACTGTCGCGGTTGACATCGCGCTGGCGGTTGCTGTTGTAGCGCGCATCGTTCGCCATGTCCGGCAAACCCATCAGCGGGCAAAACTGCCGCCACAGTTTTTCACTGCCCACCGCCAGGGCAAGGTCGCGGGTTTTGGTGCGGAAGGTTTGATACGGCAGCAGCGCCTTGTAGGCAGTGCCCATCGGACGCGGCACCACACCATCGGACAAATAGTTGCCGAGCATGGTCGAGAGCAGCGAGAGCTGGCCTTCGAGCATGGAGATGTCGATGTGCTGGCCCACGCCGGTCTTCTCTTTCACGCGCAGTGCCAGCATGATGCCGTAGGCGGCGTTCATGCCCGCCGCCATGTCGGCAATCGAGACGCCACAGCGCGCACCATCGCCACCGTCGCTGCCGGTGACGCTGATCATGCCGCTCTCGGCCTGCACGATCAGGTCGAGTGCGGCGCGGTCGCGGTAGGGGCCTTCCTGCCCGAAGCCGGAGATTGAGCAATAGACGATGCCGGGGTTGCGCGCCTTCACGTCTTCGTAGGAGAGCCCCAGGCGCTTGAGCACGCCGATGCGATAGTTCTCCAGCACCACATCGCATTTTTCGGCCATGCGCAAAAACGTTTCGCGCCCCTCGGGGTGCTTGAGGTCGAGCACCACGCCGCGCTTGTTGCGATGCAGGCTCACAAAATAGGCGGTCTCGCCACCCGGCATCGGCGCGCCCCAGGCGCGCGAGATGTCGCCGCTGCCCGGCGGCTCAATCTTGATGACTTGCGCGCCGTAGTCGGCGAGCATGGTCGAGCAATAGGGGCCGGCGAGGGCGTGCGAGAGGTCGAGCACGCGGATGTCTTCGAGGGGCGTTTTCAATTCCTGGCTTCCTGAAAGAAACGTGAGAAGGGTTGACGAGGGGATGACGGCGAGGACAAACGCCGCCTCCTCTGCATTCTATTGGCTGCCGAAGGCGCGCGCGAGTTCAGCCGCACACAGCGCCACAGCCGTGTTGGCATCATCAAGCACGCGCCCCATGGTGATGAAGCCGTGTATTTGGCGCTCAAAGCACACCTGCACGGCGCGGCAGCCCGCCTCGGTAAGGCGCACCGCATACTGCATGCCCTCATCGCGCAGCGGATCAAACCCGGCGGTGACGATGAGCGCCGGCGGCAGACCCGCGAGACTTGCGGCGAGCAGGGGCGAAGCGCGCCAGTCAGCGTCGTGCCGCGCATCATCAATGTAGTGATCGTGAAAATAATTCATGGTGTCGCTCGTCAGCAGATAGCCCTGGCCGTTGCTGGTGTGCGATGGCGCGCCCCGCCGCATATCGGTTGCCGGATAGATCAACAACTGAAACACCAGCCGCAGATCACCGGCATCACGCGCAGCCAGCGCCACCACGGCGGCGAGATTGCCGCCCGCGCTGTCGCCGCCCACCGCGATGCGCGCCGGGTCAATCTTGAGGGCCGCTGCTTCACGCTGCACCCAATAGGTGGCGGCGAGGCTGTCATCCACCGCAGCGGGAAAGCGATGCTCCGGTCCCATGCGGTAGTCCACTGCCACCACGCAGGCGCGCGCGCCATTGCACAGTTCGCGGCACAGCGTGTCGTGGGTGTCGAGGTCGCCAATGGTCCAGCCACCACCGTGATAGAACACCAGCACTGGCAGCACTTCATCCGCAGTGGTGCCACGGGGGCGATAAATACGCAGGGGAATCGCGCCATGCATCCCCGGTGCGGCGTCGTCACGCACCGAGGCCACTGGGGGTGGAGCGGGCTGTGAATAGGCGCGGCGGTCACGGTACATCTTGCGCGCGTCGGGCGGCGGCACGGTATGGGTTGCCGGCAGTCCGGATTGGGCGATCAGGTCAAGCAAGGCACGGGCTTGCGGATGCAACATAGGGGGATCTCTTTCAATACAAGGTTGGCAGTTTGATTCACGATACACGCAGGCGCATCACACGACCGCACATCACGCAACGGCAAAGCGGGTGACCATCTCCCAGTCGATCAATGCGGCGAGATCACTATCGCGCGGCAATCGGATTTTGCCCTCACGCACCGGCGGCGGCTGCGCCAGTACCTGCTCGGTCATCTCCAGATAAAAGGTCTGCTCCGCAGCCACCAGCGATTGCGCCGGCGAAATAGAGGCGGCTTGTTGCAAGCTGATGAGCGTGCCAAGCGCACTCTCGGCATACAGCCCAACGGCCACCTTGGCACCACGCGCCGTAGCGGCTGCATTGATCGCCCGCGCCTCCGACAAACCGATGCGCCCCGGCTTGGTCGAGAGCGCCACGCGCGCCGCTGCGCCCTTGTCAAGAAACGCCTCGGCATCGGCAACCGAGGTGCAACTGCGGTCTACCAGCAGCGGAATCGATGCGCCCGCCTGCAAGGCCGTAAAAGCCGCATCGGGCAAAAGCGGGCACGGGTCTTCGGCCACGGTGGCCCCCGCTGCCGCAATGGCCTCGACATAGGCCGACGCTTCATCGCGCGTATAGGCGCTGTTGGCATCCACATAGAGCGTCACGGCAGCGCCCACCGCCGCGCGAATCTCGCGCATCGCCTGCAAATCGGTAGCCAGGCCCTGCCCGCCCTTGACCTTGAGCGTGCGAAAACCGTAGCGCGCGCAGACCTCGCCCGCCTCGCGCGCCATCACCAGCGGCGCCTGCCGCGTAATCGCCCAGGTGAGATCAACTTCGCGCGTGCCACCCCACAGTTGCCACAGCGGCTGCCCCGCCATCGCCGCATGCAGCGTCCAGACGGCGCTATCGATCATGCCCTTGGCCAGCTTGTTTTCCGGAATGCCCGCAAGCGCCTTCGCCACTGCCGCCGGCAAGGAAATGTCCACACCCTGCAAGCGCGGCATCAGAAAATCCTCGAACGCCGCCCGCAGTGAATTGACCGACACGCCCGACCAGGTCGACTTGATCGTGCCTTCAGCGATGCCACGCTTGCCGTTGTCGCCCTCGATTTCAAGCAGGGCAAACAACCCGGCCTTCTCCACCGCATTGGCCCAAACGATTTCGCGCCGGTAAGGCAGTGCGTAGAAATGCAAGCCCCAGCGCGCAAGTTTCACACTCATGCATGCACCTCAGAAAATGTCTTGACCCCGCTGCGCGCAGCGAGCCCGCACACCGCAAGCTGCCTGGCTTTGGAAAGCGAGCCAAGCGCCCGCTGATACGACCACTCCACCAACTCCGCCAAATAGTCCGCCGGAAACTGGCGCACCGAAACGATGGTCACCCAATGAAAGCGCGCCATATAACGCGCCGGCTTCACCCCAGGCATGTCAGTCAGCTCAACAAAGCGCTCGGGCGTCACACGCACACTGAAACGCCACTTCTCGGGATCGCTGGTTTTGAAATAGGCGAAGTGCTTGGTGCCGACGGAATAGACCAGGATGTTGCTTGGGGCGGCGTGCAGCTTCTCGGTGGCGCCGGGGAAGCTGAGGCAGAATTTCTTTAGCTGGTTGACGGTCATTCGGGCTGGGGTTGGCGCGACAACGTAGAATTAAACGGCACTCGTCAGTCATTTTGTGCAAACGGTCGCGGGAGACGAGATTTGCTTTTGTACCGAGTCGACGATACCGTTGGCCTTCTCTTTGAGTGCCCCAGGCTCCTGCGTTGGCTGCCATTCGGCTAGGAGCAAAACCGCTACTTCAATTAAATGCCCCTCCGTGACAAAAAAGCGGTGCGCGGATGCAGAAGAAGGCAACTCCGTAGAACCGGCGCGCCAGACGTATGAAAACGGGAAGGGCAAATCGCGACCAGCGGTGGATACATTGAGCATGCTCAATGCATAGGTATCGCCAAACTTGGTGGCGATACGTTCTGTCGATATCGCTTTGGGATCGGCTACTACCTGGACCCTCCGCTGCGCTGCTTGCCCCGCGACAGACGAAGCGTTCGAAGCTAAGTTCCCGACGATCTTGGTCGACGCAATATAGACCCCGGCTTCTCGTGGAACCAAAAACACTACGTACTCCGTAGTGCCGGCAGTGATTGTGCGGTCTTCAACGAATATCTTTTCGACTCTCGGAAGTACTCTGACGTTGAACTCGTACGCTCCATCTCGTGACAGGTACTTGGAAGGACAAAGTCTTGGCGCCATGTCCGGATTGACTATCAATAGCTCGCCCTTGACGCCCGGCGCCGCTACGCTCAGCAGAGCGCCCGCAATTGCCACGAGGAGGTGTTTCACCGGGATGCGGCTCATTTGCTGATCAATGTGCAATGCACGGCCTATATGTCGGAGAGAAAAGAGCCATCCCGTCGCGCATTCTGGAATCGACTGCGTCAAGCTCTTGTTTCATTTTACGTTTCATGAATACCGGTCGAATGGGGCGACCTATTGGCAGATGAAACGCGACGCGGGGAGTCTATCGTTTCACTGAGAGACCCCGTCGTTGACTCCAACAAAACAGAACGACCGGTTATTTTTGCAAAGGACACGCTTGAAAACGATTGGTACACAAGGCTTTCAGAGACATTGCCGATGAAACCATTGGTAGGAGCCATTCTTCGACGCCCTTGCTGGTGAAAATCAACATCCACCTTGGCATCGTCGCTCCACACCTGAGAACTTCATGCCTTCGTAGGTCGTCCCGCACATCAGCCCGCCGCCAGATTCGGCAACTTCGAGAATCTGGCTTTGTCTGGCGTGACCACCACAAATGCCGTACCCAGTTCCACTTCGTGCTTTGAAACCAGTTCAGCCAGCTTGCTCTGCATTTCCTCACGTTTGTCCTCCGGGCAACGCAGCAGAATCACACCGCTGGCGGGCATTCCGGACACGTAGACCAGCCAACCAAAATCCTTGTCTTCAGTCAGCAACACGCGATTTTGGGATGCGGCCAAACGCATCACGGTGGCATCGTTCGCCGCCGGCGCGTGGTCACTGACCGTGATTACATCGTGCCCGTGGGCTTGCAAGGCGCGCATCAGCCGAAAATCGAAACTCTCGTCCGCCAGAAATTTCATTTCTGCAATGGCGCAGAGCGAACTTGCGTCAGGCTGCGAGGAGCTCGGAGTGCTCCAGGGAAAGCGCGTCTGCCGCATAAGCCAACGCGGCCTGTATCTGCACCGGCTTGAGTTTGGGATAGGCCTCGATCAGCGTGCGCTCGGTTGCGCCCTCGGCGAGTTTGCGTAACAGCAGCTCAACCGGAATCCGGGTGCCGCGAATGACGGGTTTGCCGAGCATGACTTGCGGGTCAACTGCAATGTGTTCGCCGAGGTTCATTTCAATCTCCGCCGGTTAAGACTGGCTGGCATTCTATACCCCGTGCCAGCCATGATTCGGCTCGCAGGGTCCCTGTCCATTTCGCTCCGCATTGACATGAAACCCCCGCACATAGCGGTCGTTGTTCCGATTGACCCTTCCTACGCCGCCAGCGTGACCTTTGGCTGCAGCGCGAGCCGCCTGGTCTTGCGCGCGAAACTGCGGTCGTCAAACGTGAGAAGTTCAGTGCAACGGGCGCTGGAAGCGTGATGCAATGCGTCGGCAAAATCAAGGCCGGCGCGATACCGGGAAACAGCCTCTTCCACCACGGCTTCGTCCTCCACGGTCACGTTTGGCAGAGCCAACAAGTGGTCGAACATCTTGAGAATCTCGGCGCGCGAAAACTCGTAGAAGCCGCGCAGCACCCATTCAAATTCGAGCATCACGGTTTTCGGCACGAACAGGCGCGGCGACTCGGTCATGATGCGGACGGCAATCGGATGCTGCTTCGCGGCTTCAAGGTCATCATCACCCTGCACGTAGTAGCGGGGCCAGAAGGTTGGTGTCAATCGCTTTCATTTGCCGCACGGCGCAGCAGCCGTGCCGGGTCCATGTCCGCGACCGCCACGGACTTGCCCTTAGCGTGGAGCATCCCGGCACCATCCTCGGCGCGCGATGACGCCCTAAACGAATTCAAACCACTGCGTGTAACACGCCCGTGCAGCTCGCGCCCCAGCACCTCTTCGCAATAACGCGCGGTGTCGAGCAAGCCATCGAGGTCGATGCCGGTGTTGATGCCCATCGACTCGAACAGACTGACGAGGTCTTCGGTGCAGACGTTGCCGGTGTAGCCGCCGCCGTATTTGACTTTGGCCGGGTGCCCGCCGACGCCGCCGAAGGCGCTGTCGAAGAAGCGCACGCCGGCGTCATACGCGGCGACGTAGTTGGCGAGGCCCGTGCCGCGCGTGTCGTGGAAGTGCGCGACCGGTGT
>JANPAR010000301.1:0-4897 GCA_031430015.1 Burkholderiales bacterium | reverse complement strand
CCCAACATTCCCACGGTCTATCTCACGGCCCAGCGCCCCACATTCAACACCATCGACGTCAAGGGCCTGTGGACCGCCGGCATGCTGCTGGAACGTCACCCATCGCTGCCCGCGATGGTGCAGGCATCCGGCGGCGCAGTCTGGTCACCACACTACGAAGACCTCACGCCGGCACTATTGAAAGACGCCCACACTCGCGGCCTCAAGGTGATCCCGTGGACAGTGAACCGGCGCGAGGATATGCTGCGTTTGATCGAGTGGGGCGTGGACGGGATTATTACTGACCGTCCGGATGTGGGTGCAGCTGTGACGCGAGCGCCGCGGTAGCGTTCTCAATTGGACAGACGATGAACAACTTGCTGGTTCTCTCTTCCCCGCGCATTGCATTTACACGTGCTGGACCTGTGTCTGGCAACGATTCAGGTATCGGCATCATCTTCCTCCACGGCATCGGTGGCCACCGCCAGCACTGGGACCATCAACTCGCGTTCTTTGCAGAGCGAGGCTTCACCTGCATCGCGCCGGATTTTCGCGGCTATGGCGGCAGCGATGACTATGAGGGGCCGCTCGACTTCATCAATCATTTTTCAGACGACGTGTTGCGCACGCTCGATCATTGCAGCGTTGAGCAAGCGCACATTGTTGGCCTGTCGATGGGTGGGCGCGTGGCACGTTGGTTCTGGAAGCAGCACCCCGCACGCGTGCTGAGCCTCACCCTGGCCAACACACAGCCGGGCTTTGATGCGCTCGGCGTCGAGGCCACCGAGAATTTCGTGAGCGCGCGCCTTGGCCCGCTGATGGCTGGGCACGACGTTGCCGACATCGCCACAGACCTCGCGCGTGGCCTGATCGGCCCCGGCGCGGCGCCCGGTGCCTATGACCGCGTGGTGGCGTCAATGCGGGCGCTGCACCGCACCTCGTACATGAAGACGGTGCGTGCGTCGGTTGAGCAGGATCGCGGATTTGTGCTCGACGATATCAACGTGCCTACCCTCGTCGTCGCCGGCAGCGAGGACAAACTCTATCCGCCGGCACTGGCCGCATCGATGGCGGGGCGGATTGACGGCAGTGTGCTCAAGGTGATTGCTGATGCGGGGCATTTGTCGAATGTCGAGCAGCCTGCCGCGTTCAATCAGGTGCTCTCTGAGTTCCTGAAATCACAACGCAGTGCGGCCTAGCCGCCAAGAGCCGCACACACCAAGGGTTTCAGCGCAGCATCTAGCGTAAAGTCGCAAGCGCGCCACTCCGCCTCACTCAACCAAGACCTGACCACATGACCCAACACGACACCCTCATCGTCGGCGCCGGCTCGGCCGGCTGTGTGCTCGCCAATCGACTGACGGCAGACGGCAAGCGCAACGTGCTGCTGCTCGAAGCCGGCCCGCGCGACACCAACCCGTGGATCCATATTCCGCTTGGCTACGGCAAGCTGTTCGCCGACAAGCGCGTGAACTGGAGTTACGAGTCAGAGCCGGAGCCGCATTGCCATAACCGACGCATCTTCACGCCGCGCGGCAAGGTGCTGGGCGGCTCGTCCTCGATCAATGGCCTCGTCTACATTCGCGGCCAGCGCGAGGACTATGACGACTGGGGCGTGCCGGGCTGGCGTTACGACGACTTGCTGCCTTACTTCATCAAGGCCGAAGACCAGAGCCGCGGCGCGAACCAATGGCATGGTGCGGGCGGGCCGTTCGCCGTGTCCGATCTGCCTGACCGCTTCGAGATGTGCGATGCCTTCATCGACTCGGCGGCGGCCATCGGCATTCCGCGCAATGATGATTTCAACGGCGCGCAGCAAGAAGGCGCAGGCTACTTTCAGGCCAACGTGCGCAACGGGCGGCGCATCAGCACGGCGGTGGGTTACCTGCGTCCCGCCGAGAAGCGTGCGAATTTACGCGTGGAAGTCGAAGCCCTGGCCACGCGCGTGCTGTTCGACGGCACGCGCGCCATCGGCGTTGAGTACCGTCAAGGCGGTGAATTGAAAGTCGCGCACGCGAAGGAGATCATTCTCGCGGGTGGCGCTTTCAACTCGCCGCAATTGCTGCAACTCTCTGGCGTCGGGCCAGCGGCGCAGCTACAGCAGCATGGCATCCCGGTGGTGTTCGATGCGCCTGATGTCGGCGAGTGTTTGCAGGATCACTACTACGTGCGCACCTTCTGGCGCTGCACGCAGCCGATCACCCTCAACGACGACATGATGAGCCTGTGGCGGCAGGCGCGCATGGGCCTGCAATATCTGCTGCAACGGCGCGGACCGTTGACGGTAAGCGCAGGCTATGCGGCGGCCTTTGTGCGCACCCAGCCGCAGCTCACGCGGCCCGACGCGCAGTTTTACTTCATCAATTTCTCGGTCGCCAAGCGTGGCGGCGTGCTCGACAAATTCTCCGGCTTCACCTGCTCGGTATCGCAATTGCGCGCCGAGTCGCGCGGCCATGTGCGTCTGCGTTCGAACAATGCAAACGACGCGCCTTGCATTCACTACAACTACCTCGCCGCCGAGAGCGATCAGCGCATGATGGTCGATGGCTTGAAGATGCTGCGCAAACTGGTCAACACGGCGCCGTTCAACCGCTACGTGCAGGAAGAGCGCCTGCCCGGCAAGGATGTCAATACCGATGCCGAGTGGCTCGACTTCTGCCGCCAAACCGGCGAGACGGTGTATCACCCCACCTCGACCTGCCGCATGGGTACGGACGCGCGCTCGGTCGTGGATGAACAACTTCGCGTGCGCGGCGTACAGGGCCTGCGGGTGATCGACGCCTCGATCATGCCGGCGGTGGTGTCGGGCAACACCAATGCAGCGGTGGTAGCGATTGCGGAGAAGGGGGCGGATTTGGTGTTGGCCGCATGACGACAGGCCGGCTGTGACGCGCAATGCGCGCTGGCACATTCTCTGCTGTAACCTTCCAAGCGGGCAAAGCGTCACCCAGTGCCCGCTGTATTACCCACTGCGTTGCGCGCACTACGCCCTGACTCGGTGCAAGCACGCACCGTGCACAGACATCAACGCCCACCGATCTCCTTGAAGGGAAGTGCCATGAAATGCAACATTGCCCCATCGTTCATTCGCCGCACCTGCGTTCTGGCCGCTGCCGTCGTTGGCGTACTGTCAGCCGTGCAGCCGGGCACCGTGTTCGCGCAGAACATCGCGTCCTACCCCGACAAACCAGTGAAGATCATCGTCCCCTTCCCGCCCGGCGGCGCTGCCGATACCTTTGCGCGTCTCGCGGGGCAGAAGTTGTCGGAGGCCTGGGGCAACAAGCAGGTCATCATCGACAACCGGCCCGGCGCGGGCGGCATCATCGGCACCGAAGCGACCGCCAAGTCGCCTGCCGACGGCTACACGTTTTTGATGGTGACCATTGGCCATGCGGTCAACCCCTACATGTATGCCAAGCTGCCCTACGACACCAAGGCCGATCTCACGCCGGTGGCCGTGGTGGCCAATGTGCCGAGCCTCGTGGTGACCGGCCCCGGTTTCACCGGCAAGACGCTCAAAGACCTCCTGGCTGCCGCGAAGGCCAAGGCCAACGACATTCAATTTGCATCGTCCGGCATCGGCACAACCAGTCACGTCGGCGCCGCTTTGATGGAGTCCATGACCGGCACTGAAATGCTGCATGTGCCGTACAAGGGCGCAGCGCCGGCATTGCAGGACGTGATGGGCGGACGCGTGCCAATGTCGGTCGACATCATCAGCTCGTCACTGCAGTTGGTGAAAACCGGCAAGCTCAATGCCCTCGCCATCACCAGCGCCAAGCGTTCGCCACAGCTGCCGGACGTTCCCACCGTCGCCGAAGCCGGCATCCCCGGTTACGAGTTCGTTGCCTGGTACATGCTGATCGCACCGGCCAAGACCCCACCCGCCATCATCGAAAAAGTCAACGCCGACCTGCGCAAGATCGCCACCCTGCCGGATTTCAAAAAGCGCATTGAGGACGTGGGCGGAGAAGCCTTGTCGATGAGCGTCAAGGATGCAAACACCTATCTCGACAGCGAGTTCGTGCGCTGGGCCAAGGTGGTTAAAGATCGCAACATCAAGGCGGATTGAACCTCCCCCTTTGCTGCCGCGGTTTGTGCTGCGGTTTGTGCCTCGGCAGCGCGGCCCTGGGAACCCTGCGCTAATTGGACGGCACCTATCGGCGGCGACGCCCGCACCGATACCCGGCGCTGAGGTATCGCACGCCTGAATTGACGTAAGCTCACGGTTCTCGAGGAGTCTGCCGTGCGCTTGCATTCCCACCGGAACCGTCCGTTTCATCTCGGCCCGCTCGCGCTGGAGCGGCTTGCGCGTCTCGACGGCAACGAGGCGAAAACCATTGGTGCGAGCGCCTCTTCAGAGAATGACTCGGAAACCGCTGGTGGCAGACCCTCTGCGGCCGACGCCTCAACCGGCGGCGCTGCCGTCATGCCGGAGGACGCGCACGGCGCGAGCGCCGATTCGATCAGTGCGGTGCTGCCCGAATACTTCGAGTTGTTTACGCGCTTTCTCGACGGCCCGGTCGCACCAGCGCGCGCACCGGTGCCGGATGATCCGGTGCTGCGCGCCAACAACCTCAAGGCCTCGGCGTATTTTCTCGATGCCACGATTGCCGGCTGCTGCGCCTTGCGCGATGGCGACAACGCGCCTGCCGGCCACACCCACGCCTTCGTCTTCCTGATCGAATTTGGCCGCGAGCCACATGCGGATGAACCGGGTGCCGAGTGGATTCGCGGCACCAACACGGCGCGCACCGATGTGCGCTGCGCCGAGCTGGCGGTGATTCTCTCGGGCTACCTGCGCTGGATGGGCTTTAGCGCGCACGGCCATGCGCCGGGAGCGTCTCTGGCCGGCATTGAAGCGCTCGCTGTGCGTGCCGGGGTCGTGCGGCCAGGCGTGGCGAACGCAACGACTGGC
>JANPAR010000300.1:0-7945 GCA_031430015.1 Burkholderiales bacterium | reverse complement strand
GTGGCGCCGGCCGGGCCGCCGTTGGTCAGCACCTTGATCAACTGGAAATCCGTGAAGGTGAAGAGCACCGAGACGGTCATCACCACGGCGATGATCGGGGTCAGCAGCGGATAGGTGATGCGCCAGAACATTTGCCATTGGTTGGCGCCGTCCAGGGTGGCCGCTTCATACAGGGACGGCGACACCGTTTGCAAACCCGCCAGCAGGGTGATGGCGATGAAGGGCACGCCGCGCCAGACGTTGGCGAAAATCACGGAGAAACGTGAGTTCCAGGCATCACCGAGAAAATTGATGTTGCCGTCGATCCAGCCCCATTGCCGCAGCGTCCATGACACGATCGAAAACTGGGGATCGAAAATCCACCAGAACGCAATCGCCGACAGCACTGTCGGCACAATGAAGGGAATCAGCACGAGGGCGCGGATCATCGCCTTGAATGGCAGATGCTGGTTGAGCAGCACCGCGAGGTACAGACCGATGGCGAACTTGATCATGCTCGCGATCAGGGTATAAAAAATCGTGAAAAACACAGCCGTCTGGAACTTCGAGTCGCCGATGATCCACTCGTAGTTTTCGATGCCGACAAACTTGCCCGGATCGCCGATGCGCGCATCGGTAAACGATAACCAGATACCGAGGCCGAGCGGATACACCAGAAACAGAATCAGAAACGCCGCCGCCGGCAACATGAACAAAAACCCCAGCCAGTTACGGTTGGTCCACAAATTGTTGGGCATGCATCTCCTGGGGCTGCGCCCAGACCTCGTCTATGACTGAAAATTCAAAATCCCTCCACCGGCCGACGCCGGGGAGGGCTTGAGGATCACACCACTGCGGCTCAGCGATAAATGCGCCGCGCCTGCCGCTCGGCAATCGCGATCGCCTCCTTGATGGTGGCGCGTTCGGTGCAGACCGAAGCCACCATATCGAGCACGACAAAGTCGGCCAGGGCTGACGCAGCCTTCTCGCCAACCGAACCCAACCCCCCCGCGGTCAGGGTGCGCTTGGCGACGTCGCGCGCCACCGACAGCTTCTTGTCGGTGGTCCACACCGGGTTGGCGTCGTAGGCGTTGAGCGGGTGCGTGAGATACGCCACCGAATCAGTCAGCCACTTGTTGTAGTTCTCGGCTTCGAGCGTGAAGGCGATGAAGGCCTTGCAGGCCTGCTGTGCCTTGGAATACTTCATGATCATCATCGGATAGGCGATGTGGAATTCGGTCGGCTTGCCGGCCGGCCCGATCGGCCAGAGGGCGTGGTTCATGTCGTCCATCACTTCCTTGGCCTTGGCATCGCCTTTGGCGGCGCCGGCTTTGGCAGCGGCATAGATCGACACGCCATTGTTGGTCAGCGAGACCTGGCTCTCCAAAAACGCCTTGTTGTTGAACGAATCGTTCCACGACGCCGTGCCCGACACAAAGGTCTTGGACAACTCAAGCGTGTATTCCAGCGCCTTGACAGTCTCGGGCGAGTTGATGATGACCTTGTCCTTGGCGTCGACCAGGTTGGCGCCATGCGACCACAGGGCCCAATGCACCCAGGCATTGCCGTCGCCCGATGCGCGGCCGAGGGCGAAACCGCCGGCCACCGATTTGGACTTGAGCGCCTTCATCAATTCGAGGAAACCGGCGTTGTCCTTCGGAATTTCCTTGAAGCCGGCCTTCTCGATCATGCTCTGGCGGTAGTTGATCAGGTTGCCGTTGTAGGCCACCGGAATCGCGATCCATTTGCCGCCCGATTTACCGTAGGTCTCAGCGGTCGGCACCCAGCCACCATACTTCTTGCCGAGGTAATTGGCGACGTCGGTCACGTCCGACACCTTGGACGGGAACAGGTGCGGCAGCGAATAGAGGCCCCAGAACATGTCCGGGCCCTGGCCGGTATTGGCCGCCACCGAGGCCTTGGGCTGCACGTCATCGAGCGACTCGTTGAGCACCTTGACTTCAACACCGGTGGCCTTGGTGAAAGCGCCTACCAGGCTCATGAACGAATCCTCCTCCGACTGCACAAAACGCTTCCAGCGCAGCAGGGTGATCTTGGCGCCCTTCTCCGGCTTGAACGGCGAGGCCTGCGCCCAGGCGTTGGCAAACTGCATCAGGTGGGCGCCTTCGAGCGCGGCGACCGTGCCCAGCGCTGCGCTGGTGCCGGACGATTTCAAGAATTTGCGGCGAGTGAAATGCACCATTTTTTATGTCTCCGTAATGTTGAGTAATGTGCCGGTGGCAGGTTCCGGGTGGTACATCTGGCATGTTGCCATAACTCGGTGAAATTGGTAAGGCCAATTTTCGCGCTCAGGCGCGCAGCAGCGCTCCACTGGCGGCGTCAAACAAATGCGCGCGCGCAGCATCGACCTTGAGGCGAATCGTCGCGCCAGGCTTGAACTCATGCCGCTCGCGGAACACGCTGGTCACTTCCACGCCCGCAATCTTGGTGAACACCTGGGTGTCAGCCCCGGTCGGCTCGACCACGATCACCTCGGTGGGCACGCCGTCATTGCCGGTCGCCATGTCAATGTGCTCGGGGCGCGTGCCATAGACCACCTTTTGGCCCTCAGCGGCCTTGGCATTCGTTGGCATCGGCAGCAGGATACCGCCATCGAGTTCCACCTGTGCGCCCTTGACCGTGCCGGGCAGGAAATTCATTGCGGGAGACCCGATAAAGCCGGCCACGAACTGGTTGGCAGGGTGGTCGTAGAGATCCAGCGGCGAGCCAATCTGCTCGACGATGCCGTCACGCATCACCACGATCTTGTCGGCCATGGTCATGGCTTCGATCTGGTCGTGCGTCACGTAGATCGAGGTGGTCTTGAGACGCTGATGCAATTCCTTGATCTCGGTGCGCATTGCCACACGCAATTTGGCATCGAGGTTGGAGAGCGGCTCGTCAAACAAAAACACCTGCGGGTCGCGCACAATCGCGCGGCCCATCGCCACGCGCTGGCGCTGGCCGCCTGAGAGCTGGCGCGGATAGCGCTCCAGCAACGGCTGCAAACCGAGGATGCCGGCGGCCTTGGCGACGCGTTCTTCAATCACCGCCTTGCTCTGCTTGGCCAGCATGAGCGAGAACGCCATGTTGGCGCGCACCGTCATGTGCGGATACAGCGCGTAGTTCTGAAACACCATCGCGATGTCACGCTCTTTGGGCGGCATGTTGTTGACGACTTTGGTGCCGATGCTGACTTCGCCGCCGGAGATTTCCTCCAGTCCGGCGATCATGCGCAGCAGGGTCGACTTGCCACAGCCTGAGGGACCGACCAGCACACAAAATTCGCCGTCGGCAATCTCGACGGACACGCCCTTGATGATATGGGTCGGGCCAAAGTACTTCTGCACCCGGCTGATGGTGACGGAGGCCATGAAATTCCTTTCAAAATGACGCTACAGCCGCATGGCGCGGTTGTCGCCAGTTGTTGTTATACAGTTGGTGCGGGCGCGATTGTCACCGCGATGCCCGGGCACGGCAAGCTGCGCCGCAGCAAATTGCGAGTGCGAATGTTGCTTGCCAAGGAGCAACCGTCAAGCGCGTGACGGCGCCCGCATCAACGCAGATGCGGCAACGCTCGTCTGCCGACGAAGCCTGCTCCCGTCAACTCCTCGATGCGAATCGCTTCATTCCACTTCGCCATGCGCTCCGAACGCGCGAACGAACCGACCTTGAGTTGCCCTGCGTTCCAGCCGATCGCCAAATGCGTGATCGACACATCTTCTGTCTCGCCTGAACGCGCCGATACCAGTGTGCTCATGCCGTTGCGTTTGGCGGCGTCGAGGGCGGCTTTGGTTTCGGTCACGGTGCCTGCCTGATTGAGCTTGATCAGCGCGCTGTTCACGGCCTTGATCTTTGCTGCGTGTTCGACACGCGCTGCATTGGTGACCAAATAGTCGTCACCAATGATCTGGCAACAATGGCCGTAGCGGCGCGTGAATTCGATCAGGCCCGCTTCGTCGTCTTCGGCCAGCGGGTCTTCGATGGAGACGATGGGATACGCATCGAGCCAAGTGCCGAGCAGGTCGATCATGCCGGCGGTGTCGAGTTCGCGCTTTTCAAGGCCGAGGGTGTAGCGGCCTGCGCCCGAACCACCTGCGCTGCCCGCAGAACTCCCTGCGCCGCTTCCCGTGCCAGTGCCGCCAAACTCGGACGCCGCTATGTCGAGCGAAATCGCCATCTCGTGATGTTTGAACCCGGCATGCTCGATCGCGCGCGTGAGCATCACCAAGGCCTCGTCATTGGCGTCAAACATCGGCCACCAGCCGCCTTCGTCCGCCACACCCGCGAGCTTGCCGGCGGCTTTCATCAAGGCACCGGCAGCAAGATAAACCTCTGCGGTCATTTCCAGCGCCTCGGCAAAAGTCTTGGCACCGAGCGCCATCACCATGAAATCCTGAATGTCCACACGCCGCCCGGCATGCGCGCCGCCACCGAAAATTTGAATCTCGGGCAGCGGCATTGACACCAGCCGCCCCTCTGAAACCCGCTTCCAGAGAGGCTCTCCGGCCGATTCTGCTGAAGAGTGAAGCACCGCAAGGCTCGCAGCGATGGTGGCATTGCCGCCGAGACGTGCCTTGTTCGGCGTGCCGTCGAGAGCGATCAGCAGTTGGTCGATGGCGGCCTGATCGTTCGCGTCCCGTCCGGCAAGCGCTTGCGCGATTTCGCCATTCACGTTGGCAACGGCGCGCTGCACATCAAGGCCGCCTAGCTTGGCGCCACCATCGCGTAGATCAATCGCCTCACGCGTGCCGCGCGACGCACCCGCCGGTGCAATGCCGCGTCCGATGCTGGCGTCAGCGAGCGTGACCTCCGCCTCGACGGTTGGCCTGCCGCGTGAATCCCAGACGCGGCGGGCGTGAACGGATTTGATCGTCGTGTCGCTCAATTGGAATCACTCTTTCAACAAATGGAAGATCGATGTGTGCCGCTCAAAGCGGGCCGCTCGGACTGAGTATCAATTTCAATCCTTCGACAATCTCCGCGACTCGCTTGGGCGACAGGGTACCCAGACGGGCGCCCAAACTGGACTTGTCTACTGTGACTACTTGCGAGACATTGACCACGGAAGGTTTGGTCAACCCGGCCTCCCCCCTTCGCAGTTGAACATTGCCCGGAGAGGCAGCACGGGCGAGATTGGACGTAATCACGCAGACGACGACGGTGTTGATACGGCTCTGGTTGAACACGTTGTTCTGCACCACGACGTGAGGATGCAGATAACCGGGCGCAGAGCCGCGCGGCTCTCCCAAATCGACCCAGAACACATCCCCCTGACGAACTACCACGAGTCGCCAATGATGCGCCTATGGTTGGCGCGAGCGGCCGGCGTTCGCGGCGGCTCAGGTTGATCCTCATACACCTGATTGAGCCTGGCGAGCAGGTTGCGGTTGCGTCGCTTGGCGATGAACTCCTCAAGCGCTTGAGCAATCAATCCGCTGCGCGTCATTCGCAATTCACGTGCAAGCACATCGCTGCGCGAAAACAACTGGCGATCCAGAGAAATTGCTGTCTTGATGGTTTGGGTAGTCATGTCAGCAGCGGGTACATCGAGTGGGTATGACCAAAAGTATAACTCAGCCTGTCACGCGGTCCTTACACACGAAAGAGGGCATTCAAGCCGCCCCCATCAACGCCGCCCACGCATCGCGCACCTCGGCCAAAAAATGCGGCGGTTGCTTGAGACGAGGCAGCGCAAAGGCGCGCACCAGCGCTTTTTGCGCTTCATCGGTGATGTACTCGACCGGTGATTTGCCATCGACGCGCGCGAGCAGCAGGCCGACCAGCAGCTTGGCGGTGCGGCCATCGATGGCATAGGTGGTTTCCCACGTGACTTGATTCATGTAGTCATCGTAAAGCGCATCGAAGCACTCGAGATACTGCGCCGCATGCGCGGGCCGCCACAAACACTTGAGCAGCAGGTGATTAAGCGCGAAGGCGAAGTCGAACGCCGGATCGCCGTACCACGCACATTCGGCGTCAAGAAAAATGGGAACGTTCACGCCATCGCGCGTGGCGCACAAAATGTTTTTCGGACTGATATCGCCATGCACCAGCGCGCGCTTGTTCGCCTGCGTCGTCTCGACCAGGGCCTGCAAGGCGCCTGCAACTTCGGGATGCTTCCGCCCTGCCGCGACCAGATAGGCTTCGAGGCGGATGGGGTAAAAAATATGATCGGTCGCAAAGCGCTGGGCGATGGCTGCATCGCCCGCCGTCGCTGCGTGCATGCGCCCGATGCCGCTGCCCACCCGCTCCGCAAATGTCGGGTCGATCACGCCATCGCGCAATTGCGCTTTCCACACAGGATGCGCGGCCGGCTCCAGATATTCCATCGCGAACCAGCCGTCGGCCGAATGATCGGCCAGCACCTGTGGCACGCTGCCAGGCGCGATGGCATGCGCCAGTTTGAGCCACTCCACCTCGCTGCGATTGCGCTCCACCGGCGCGCGCCAATCGGCAGCGACCTTCAGTTTTTCGAGCGCGCGCTTGACGCAAAAGCGCTGCGTGGCGGTGCAGACCAGAGCAATGTCCGACGACACGCCGCCCGGGAGCGGCAGGATGGTGACGCCCTCGCCTGCCTGTATCAACCCTGCCTGTTGCAATGCTGCTTGTAGATCATTCATCGCTGTTTGCTCATCGCGCAACTTTTGCGCGCATCGTCCGCCAGGTAAGGGTGAAGCTTACCGCGAGCAGACTCGCTGCCGCGCCCGCAAAAAACGCCGTGGCCGGCCCCTGTGCTTCGACCAGCGACGCGAACGCGAAGAAGTAGGCGACGAAGCCGATCAGCCCGGTGAGAAACCCGGACAACAACCGCGCCGTGGCGTCGGCACCGTAAAGCACTAAAGTGAACACCGGCAGCACCGACGCCGTGATCGGAAACGCCAGCAGGATGCCGCTCACGCGTGGGCCGAAGGTCTCGGCCCCAAGCATCACCGCCGCCGCCAGCGCCAGCGCAGCGCCAATGCGCACCACCATCTCAAACGGCGGAATGTGCGGTACCAGGGCACTGCCTTGCGTGCGCGGCATCAAGGCGGCAAACAGCACCAGCTCGGCCAGCGCCAGCACCGCACCACCCGCGCCCTTGATGAGCATCGCGCTCATCAAGAGTTCAGTGGCGATGCATCCAGTCCAGGCACACAGCAGGCAAACGAGCGAATGCGCGGATTTCGGAATCCACTTCTGCATTGGCACGCGCGCAAGCCAGGCGTAGACCAGGCAGTGCACGCCCATGGCCGGCGCCACGCTCATCGTCACCCACGACAACTCCGCAATGAATGCACGCGGCGCATCAATGGCGAGAAACAACACAATCGGCCCGGCAATGAGCGGAAAGCCGCTGATCAAGCCGGAAATGCGATGCCCCCAGCGGCGGCCCGCCCAGCTCGCGAGCCAGATCACGGCGGGCACTGCGATGAGTTTGATGACGATCATGCGGGCGCGCCGTGACGACGAGAACCCAGCCGCGCTACGGCGCGGGAATCACACCGAGGAAACAGCGCCCCGCCAGCCACCCACTCCCTGGCCGACAGCGCGCTCAACACCCCAGCTGCGCCGCCAGATCATTGAAATCATGCGCGTTGAAATCGAAACGCTTTTCATATGCGCCGTCATATTTGCCGGACTTGAACAACGCCGGGCCAAACTCCAGCGGACGCGGCACGAAGCAGGTCATCAAGCCGGCCTTTTTGGCACCGTCGAGATCGCTCTTGTGCGCTGCTACCAGCATCACTTCAGAAGGCTTCAGAGACAGCATGCGCGGCGCCGACAGATAGCAGTCACGATCCGGCTTGTAGTGGTGCACCCACTCGGCGGAGAACACCAGGTCCCACGGCAGGCCGGCGAACTTGGCCATATTGGTGAGCAGCGCGACGTTGCCGTTCGACATGGTGCCGATGACGTGGCGGCTCTTGAGGCGCTTCAGGCCGCGTGGCGCATCAGGCCAGCCATGCAGGCGATGCCACATCGT
>JANPAR010000299.1:0-17890 GCA_031430015.1 Burkholderiales bacterium | reverse complement strand
ACCAAACTTTGTTATTCCTAGATCTGCGATTCGTCCCTTGCCGCGCTCTTTTAGCCCCGCGGTTTTGAGTGCTAAGGAGTCGAGATGAGACTTACGGCCAAAGATACAAAGCAATGCATGCGTGTTGGGTTGAGCGCGCTTGATTGCTTTGAGCTTCTCAATATCTGTGGCTATTCCTGGCTTGGATGACCGAGCCCATTTGACCTCGATTGCCAACGCAAGATCGTGCCCATGCGCATAGAAATCAATTTTCTTTTTGTCCCCTGTCTTTGGTTGCTTGATTCCGGGGCATTCGCACTCACACTCGACAATATATCCCCTGGCCAAGAGAATTCGAAGTATTGGTTCATACAGGACGTACTCACTGAACGCTTCGTTCATCTCGCAGGCGGCGAGGTAACTTACGTAGCCCGCAAGCCCTCGTTTAATGCGATAGAGAACGTCAGTCGGCTCTTCTGGTGAATTCTTTTGCCGAGACATCGCGTGGTGGTGTTTGAGATTTAACGCTTAGTTTCAGCGACAGCACATAGCGCCGCCCGCTGAATTTTGCCGCTGGGCGGTGCCATATCGCAGTCACAGGACCTCACCAACGCGAGCGAAAAGCTTCTCAAAGCGAGCCAACTCTACCGGCTTCAGCGAGGCTACCGTGAGTGCCGGCAGAATTGCTTGAGCGACGCGATAGTGATTGAACCCACCGTCCTTGAGGAGCGTGATGCTCTTTGCCTTGAGCCAATGATTGATACGCTCGATAATGCGTGGCTGTGGGCCGAGATCGCTCACCTTCAGGGTTGCACCGTTCAGTTCCTTGGCATAGGCCGTGTTAAAGGCGCCGACGTAGGCCGCTGCCGGCAGCAAATCTTCGATGTCCGCTTCGCTCGGCACCGGATCGAGGAACATCGAAAAGTCGAGCACGCGCTTCCGCTCTATTAGTTTCTGGCGAATCAGGTCTTCGAGCTTTTGATGTGGGGCGCCAGCACGGTCATGCAGGACCACGAGTTTGAGCTTGTTGGATCCCAACAGTGCGACGAAAGTCACCAGCTTGTCGAGACCGCCGACAGGCACCAGAATTGCGTCAGCTAGCCCCTGCTTACCACTAGTTTCCAACAGTGCGCCCATATGTTGTAGCAGGATCAAGTCAGCCGGACCTTCGACCAGAATGTTCTTCTTTGCGATGAATAGGTTCTGCGCAATCGAGTAACCGAGCGCAGCCTGCAGCGGGAACAGGCTTTCGTCGGACGACCCGGCCAGTTCGCCAGTGATCTTCGTTCCTTCCTTGATGCGATCCTCCACCACGCGTACATCGTCAAGACGGGCGCTATCCACCATGAACGGCGAGTGCGTGCTGTAAATGATCTGGTGTTGCTCGGATAACTCGCGGATGTAAGCAAGGAAATCGGCTTGGGCCAACGCGTGCAGGTTCAGTCCCGGCTCATCGAGCAATAGGATCAACGCATCCTTCGTAGCCTCTCGCGACTGCACGGCATCAAACCAGACTAAGAAGCTGAAGAACCAAATGAAGCCCTTGCTCCGCTGGTCGAATGGCACAGTGACGCCGTGGCGTCGATTCTTGATGCGGATATAGAGATTGACACCGTTGTTGTAAGGTGAGGTGTCCTTAGCATCGCTTTTGAGGTCAAACTCGACATCTAAGTCTTGATTTTGTTTCCAGAACTCGAAAACCTTCTGAGTGATGTTCAGGCCAATCGCTTCCAGCTTGGCTTTCGCGGTTTCGTAGCCTTCATCGCTCATCAGTTCCGGCAGCGTTGTGCCGGCAAGCTGTAGCAGTCCCTGCGCGGTTTCGTCGGCGTCGGTCAACTGTTTCGCAGCTTCTCGCTGTTGCAGCGATGGCAGATTGATCTTGCCTTCAAGCAGTTTGTAATCGTCGAAGTAAAGGAACTTCGGCAGTGCAGGAGACAGATAGGTCTGCCAAATGTAGCCGTCAACTAAGCCCCAGCCGCTGGGCTTGATAGCACGAGTGCGCCATTGCGCCGCGAATGCCGCGAGCCTGTTGTCGGCCGGTAGGGCCAATCCTTCAATTTTAGTCAACGCGTCTTCAAGTTTTACGGTGCCGGTAAATGCCTCTTCCTTGTGCTCTAAATCGGCAAGCGGTTTTTGCAGTGCCGCGAGCGCTGCTTTCTGGTCAATGTTGAAACTGATGGTGTTCGTATTGGCGATGGTCGTGTCGCGGGTAAACGTGCTGCCGACCGCGATGATCCCCTCGCCGCCGAAGACTTCCTTGTTGATTCTGTCGGCCAGCACCTTTTCAATGCGGAAGATCAACTGCACAACCCTCTGGTAACTCTTCGCCTCGTGCTGTGGTCGGTAGCGCACTAGGTCTTTGCGCGGATAGTCAGCGATGTAGTCGTATTTCACCGTGCCGAGGGGCAAGGCCTTGTGCAGTGCCTCAAGAAACGCGGTCTTGCCGGATTCGTTCTTGCCGACGAGCACTGTCACATCGCTGGCGAGCGTCACCGGCGTCGAATCTTCGATGGACTTGTATTTCCAGACCTGCGCTTTGATCAGGGTTAGCACTCTTCCTCCTGCAATACTGTGGTTACGATAGCAAGTGCTTGATTGGTGAAGCGCATTTTATTGCGATCCCAACGTGGGCGTCCTAAAACGACGACATGCCGCACACTTTTTGAGATGCTAATTCAAATGCCGCACAAGCGCATCATCCATCTTGATGAATTCGCCTGCGGTGTTTATTTTGCAATAGCGAATTCCTTGAAACCGTTGGTGGTCAATGGTTTCTGCGGCATGTCTGCCAAAACCATTGGTGGGAGCGCCTCTTGGGCCGATATCCGTGCAGAAACGCCGTTGACTATTTGACCGGTCTGCGCTTGCGCGGCGCAGCAATTTTTGTCACCGGCATCGCCGCCCCCGCCTTGAGCACAATATTGCTGGTCTTCTGCATAGGCAGCGTCAACGCCTTGATCGCCGCATCCGCTTCCCGCCTGAGCGCGGCCTTGAGTATCACGGCGTGTTCGTTGTTGCGGTCGGCCACGTGGATGCGGCGCGAGAGGTTGCGGTAGCGGTCGGCGTGGTCGAACAGTTGTTCGCAATATTGCAGCAGCCAGGCCGAGCCGCAGGCGGTCAGGCTTCACCGCAGGGTGCGACGAACTCTTTCGAAAACTTCATCAGCAGGAATGGGCTTGACGGCTCCGCTTTCGATTTCCGCGATGCGCTTGCGGATTACCTCGTCCCAGGCAGCATCGACCTCGAGATCGCCCGGTGACGGAAGAAAGTCCGGAATGGCTTGAACCTCGCCAAGCGGTTCATCGCTGTACTTGATTTTTGCGCTCATAGAGTGGCCGTCGCGAGTGGCGCGGAAGCTGGCTCACGCAACCAACAGCTGGCAACGGGAAATGCGCGCGAGCGCGGCGCCCATCTTTTCGCGTGCGATCGCGGTGTCGTAGTTGGCCTGACCGCGAAGCCACCAACCGTCACTGAGCCCGAAGTACCGGCACAGCCGCAGATCGGTGTCGGCGGTGATGGCGCGCTTGCCTGCGACGATGTCGCCGATGCGCTGCGCAGGCACGCCGATATCTTTGGCCAGGCGGTATTTCGTCAGGCCAAGCGGCTTCAAAAACTCTTCATCAAGCGTTTCGCCGGGGGAAACCGGGGCAACGGTGCGCATGTTCAAACTCCTTCAGTGATAGTCGACGATCTCCACGTCTTTGGGGCCTTCAACGGTCCAGACAAAGCACACGCGCCATTGATCATTGATGCGAATTACGGTGCCGCGTCAGCGTCCGCAATCATTGGCGGACACCATTCCGATCCGCGCCTACTTCCCCAACGCCAGCTTCACCCCAAACCCCACCAGCATCACGCCACCCACACGATTGAGCCACACCGTCACGCGCGGGCTGGCGCGCATGCGCTCGGCGGCGCAGTGGGTGATGGCAATCACGATCACGCAATAGAGAAACGTGAGCGTGGCGATGGTGAGCGCCATCACGCCGAATGTCGCGAAGCCCTGATGCTGCGCCGGGTCAACGAATAGCGGAAAGAAGGCCATGTAAAACATGATGGCCTTGGGGTTGAGCAAGGTGATGAGCATGGCCTGGCGGAAATAGCGGCGCGGCTCCATGTGCAGGATTGGCGCGTCGCCGGGTTTGGCGAGCATCATCCTGACGCCAAGCCAGGCGAGATAGAGCGCGCCTGCCGCCTGTACCAGCGTGAACACCGTGGGATGCGCCATCAGCAAGGCCGCGACACCTGCGACCGCCAGCCACATCAACACCTGATCGCCCGTGATCACGCCCAACGTGGCGGCCAGGCCGCCGCTGATGCGGCCCTTCGAGGTAGACGTGATGATGGCAAGATTGCCTACGCCGGGAATCGCGAGAAACACGATCACGGCGATGACGAAGGCCCAGTAGTCTGCGATGCCGAATAGCGATGCTTGCGTCATCTTTTATACCAGCGCCTGTTGCAACCAGGTGCAGCGCTCACGCACGACCGGGTTGACGCGTTCTGCGAGAAAGTCGAGTTCGTCTGGGGTCAATGCTGCACGCAGTTCGAGCGCCAGCGCGGGCGCGGTGCGTTGCATCACCTCAATCATGCGCTTGGCCTCGGCGGCGAGATACGCCGGCGTGACGCCCGCCAGACGCGCGAGCTCACGCCAATGCACCGCCTCAAACCAGCC
This sequence comes from Burkholderiales bacterium, assembly GCA_031430015.1. GTDB lineage: Bacteria > Pseudomonadota > Gammaproteobacteria > Burkholderiales > JAEUOS01 > CANJDH01. The sequence continues at coordinate 13,236 of JANPAR010000299.1, read as the reverse complement.
GGGGCGGTATTCATCGAGCAGGCCCATCGATTGCGGCTGCGACGGCAGATAGGGTGTGACGCTAAGCAGGTCGTAGAGCGGGGCGGCTTGCCATTGCGCGGGGACGGGAGCGGCGGCAGAGGCGCTGGCCGCCGTAAAGTCCAGGGCGCCGTCTGCTGTGCTGTGAATGGCGGCTGCGTGCTGCCACAGAAAGGAATGATTTTTCGCGTGCGCGTCCGCATTGCCGATCAGGAAGTTGAACAGCCACGCACGCAGCAGCATGCGGCGTGACAGGGCGGGCACACGGGTGTAGCGGCAAGCGTCAAACAATTCGGCGGTGTCGATGCCGCCTTCGCTGCCGTATTTGCGTTCGCGCGATGTATTGAGCATTTGGCACAGATCGATCTGGTGCAAGCGCGTGACGGCAGCGCCACGCTTGACGCGGTCAAAGCGCGCTACCACCAACACGCGCACACCGCCAAAGGTAGCGATGCGGGTTTCGGCCACCGGCAGGCCGCAGACGGCGGCCAGGCGAGCACAAGCGAATTCATTCGCCGGCAGCAGGGCAAACCGGCTGTCGGTGCTGGCCGGTTTGAAGATGTGGGTAGACGCGGCACGGCCGAGCGGAATCTTCAAGCGTGCATCGGGATCAGCCGCCTGCGGGTCGTACCACAGCGCGAACTTGTCTTGCGCACCCGCCAGCGACAGGCGCGGCGCGTGCGGCGCGAACGCGATCACATCGGCGCTGCGGCGTGATGCAGCGACGCGCTCTTCGAACGCATCGAATGCGAGCGGCGCGTAGCGCGCATTGCCGAGCGCACCCGGGGCCAGCGCGAAAGCGCCGGTCAGTTCCTGCCCGAGTGCGGCCAGCAGTTCGGCCCCGGTGCGGGGTGGTGGCGTGAAGCTGCGAGCGACGCGCTCGGCGTGCGGCGGCTCGGGCAGGTAATTGACGAAGAAATCACGCACCGCAGGTGCGTTGACCACTGCGCCCGCTGCTGCGGATAAGTGCGGTGAGAGCGGCGTGGACGGCGCGGTGTCAAACTGAAGTTGCCACGCGTTGCGCGCGGGCGGGTTGACCGGTGCCGAGGCATCACCATCCGTGTCGAGAGAACCGACGGCGCGCTCGTTGCAATAGAGAAGGAGCTTCATGGCTGCGTTGCGCGGTTGCCCGGCGTACCCTGCTTTACCATGGGCGCTCTGCCGCTATGCAGCCTGCAGCGCTGGCTGCACGGCAAACTGCAACCCGAGCTGCGTGGCAACATGCAGGGCCTTTGCGAGCTGGATGGTGGCTTTGCCGTTTTCCAGATGGCTGAAAAACGGCGTGCTCACACCGCACAGTGCGGCGGCTTCGGCCTGGGTCAGGCCGGCGCTTTTGCGCGCTGCGCGTACCGCGCTGCCGAATTGTTTGCTGTCCATCAGTGGCAAGTAAGCAGAGAGTAGAGGGGAGAATAGAGGAAAAAAAGGGGAGGAGAAAAATGTGCTTTATAAATGAGCTAATATTTATTAAGGAAAGCATAGCACTTTCCCTGAAAAATAAAAGAGCTTTTATTTTTTCAGCTATTTTGAATATTTTGACTTAAATTTAAACGATCAATTATATGAAGCGATTCGGGTGGGTCTGGCTGCTGCCTGCTGCGTTGTGCTGCGGTTCCAGCGTGTCCGCGCAGAGCGGCTCCGGGGTGGCGGCGCTGCCGGCTCCCTATCAAGCCGTGGCCGACGGCATCCCGCAACCACTCGCCGCGGCGGGCGACGCCGCACGCGGCCGCGCGCTGCTGATCGCGCGTGACCCGGCCAATTGCATTTTGTGTCACGGCCTCACCGATGCGGCGGTGCGCTTCTCGGGCAATCTCGCCCCACCGCTCGACGGCGCCGGCAGCCGCCTGACCATCGCGCAGTTACGCCTGCGTGTGGCCGACTCGTCACGCGTCAATCCCGAGACCATCATGCCGTCGTATTACAAAACAGAGGGCCTGCGCGCCGTCGCTGCAGCGCATCAGGGCAGGCCGGTGTTGAGCGCGCAGCAGGTCGAAGACGTGGTGGTGTATCTTTCCACTCTGCGTTGATCTGCGGTTTCACCGCCGCACGGCTCACGACGATTTTGATCCTCATGCGTCTCTCCCGTAACCCTCAGGCATCCGCCCGGCATTCCCCGCCCCTATGACAAGCTCTCATTCCTCGCCCGCCACCACCGGTGAGCGCCTGGCACGCCGGCGCAAGGTGCTGGTGGCATCGGCTGCGCTCCCGTGGGCTGCGCTGGCGCCGGCGCTCGCTCCCCTCATGGCGCGCGCAGAAGAAGAACCCGATGTCGCGGCCTTCAAAGCCCATGTCGGCAACCGCCGGGTCAGCATCGGCCGTCTCAAGCTCGATGTGCCGCGTATCGCCGACAACGGCAACACGGTGCCAGTCAAGATTCAGATGCCCGGACCGTTTGCTGCGGGTGCTGAAGTGCGCAGCGTGCACCTTTTCTCCGAGAAAAATCCGGTGCCGCAGATGGCGGTGTTTCATTTTCCGGTGGCGCTGCCGCGCATCGAACTTGAGTCGCGCGTGCGTCTCGCCGGGTCGCAACGCCTGATCGCGCTGGCAACCCTTGCCGATGGTTCACTGCACGCCGCGAGCGCCGATATCGTGGTCACGGTGTCGGCCTGTCTCGATGGATCATGAGCACACTAAAAATGGATCAGGCCCGCCGCACGCGCTGCGTAGTCTGCGCCGCAAACGCTGCTGGCACGCGCGCAGCGCGGCCGGGATGACCCGCCATGGCTGACGCCCGCATTCAAGTGGCCACGCAAATCAAGCGCGGCGATTTGTTCGAAGTCAAGGTCATCATCCGCCACGCGATGGAGACCGGTTATCGCCTCACTGACGAGGGCAAGCCGATCGCACGCAATGTGATCCGCCTCGTCACCTGCCACTACAACGGCGTCGAAGTGTTCCGCGCCGAAACCAGTTCGGGTCTCTCGGCCAACCCTTTCATCTCGTTCTTCGTCATCGCGCGTGACTCGGGCGAACTGGTGCTCGAGTGGGTCGATGACTCCGGCGTCACCGGCCGCGAGCGTGCCGCCGTGACGGTGACCGGGTGACGCGGGCATCGTGATGTGGGCTGCAAGGGCTGGCGCCGCCGCGTTTGCTGCCATTACTGCGATTGCACTGAGCCTGCTCCCTTCGGGCGCAGCGGCGCAAACGCGCAGCATCGCCCTGCCAGATCTGCGTTCCGGCAGCAGCTACATGGGCACCGATCTGCGCACCATGCAAGCCGACGACTTTGCCAACCCCGGCATGCTGTGGGTGGAGAAAGGCGAGAAGCTGTGGAACGCCAAGGCCGGCGCAAAAGAGCAAGCCTGCGCTACGTGCCACCAGGACGCCAAGACCAGCATGAAGGGCGTGGCGGCGCGCTACCCGGCGTTCGATAACAAGGCGGGCAAGCTGCTCAACGTCGAAGGACGCGTCAATCAATGCCGCACGCAACGGCAAAACGCCGCCGCGCTGGCGTACGAATCCGACGAGCTGCTCGCGCTCACCTCCTATGTCGCACACCAATCGCGCGGCATGCCGCTGAACGTGAGCATCGCGGGCGCTGCGCAAGCGCACTTTGAGCAAGGCCGCGCGCAGTATCAGCGCCGCATCGGCCAGATGAATCTCGCCTGCATGCATTGTCACGAGTGGAACGCCGGCAAGCGCCTGCTCGCCGAACCGATCAGTCAGGGCCACGGCAACGCCTATCCGGTCTACCGCCTCGAATGGCAAAGCGCTGGCTCGCTGCACCGGCGGCTGCGCGCCTGTTACTTCGGCGTGCGCGCTGAAATGCCACCGCCGGGCTCGCAGGAGTTGCTCGACCTTGAGTTGTTTCTCGGCTGGCGCGCGCAGGGGCTGGCGGTGGAGACGCCGGGCGTGCGGCGCTGAGCGCCGCTGGCGCAGGGTACGAACAGCCAGTCACCACTGGGGGTTTCGCTGATAGCAGGACTTGTTTTCGTTGTTCTCCGCGTCTGGTGAGCAACTGATAAACAAGCTATAACCCGCTCCCACCAAGGCTTTCCGGTCAATATCCTCGCGCGCGCAAGGGCCAAATTGACCAATCCCCTTGGCATTTTTCCCGCCACATGCTTACAATGCGCTCCCGCTCGCACGCGGCTCGACACGGTTGATCTGCGGCAGGCGATTCATAACAGGAGAGAGACGACATGCGTATTCAAAATATTCTGGGCGCAGCAGTGCTGGCAGCATTGGCCGGCACCGCGGTTGCACAAACCGCACCCCCGGCACCTGCCGGCGCGCCCGCGTGGAAACAGGGCATGAGCGCCGACCAGGCGCAATCCCCGCTGCACCCGTTTGCCCCCCACCTGACTGGCAAGCCGGCCAGCGAACTGCCCCCAGTGAGCACCCTCAAAGTGCCGCCGGGCTTCAAGGTCGAGGTCTGGGTCGATGGCGCGCCCGAAGCGCGCTCGCTCGCCCTCGGCGACAAGGGCACCGTGTTCATCAGCAACCGCAACCTGTCGAACATTTACGCTGTGGTCGAGAGCGGCGGCAAGCGCGAAGTCAAGACGATCCTCAAGGATCTCAAATCGCCCAATGGCATCGTGTTTGACAAGGGCACGCTGTATGTGGCCGAGCGCCATCGCATCACCCGCTACGACGGCATCGAGTCCAAGCTCGACAACCCGGGCGAGCCAAAAATTGTTGCCGACAACCTCGATCCGAACAACCAGCCCGGCCATTTCTGGAAATATATGGTGATGGGTCCGGACGGTAAGCTTTACTTCAACATCGGCTCGCCGCAAAACATCACGATGCCAACCTACAACGAAGCCTCCATCGTCCGGGTGGATATCAAAACCGGCAAGATGGAAGACTTTGCTCTGGGCGTGCGCAACAGCGTCGGCATGGCGTTTCACCCGGTCACCAAGCAACTCTGGTTTACCGAGCATGGCCGTGACTGGATGGGCACCGACCTGCCGCACGACGAGCTCAACGTGGCCACCAAGCGCGGCCAGCATTTCGGCTTCCCGTTCTGCCACCAGGGCGACGTGCTTGACCCGATCTACGGGGTCAACCGTTCGTGCGACCAATTCACCGGCCCGGCTCTCAAACTCGGCGCGCACATTGCTCCGCTGGGCATGAAGTTCTACACCGGCAACATGTTCCCGAAAGAGTACAAGAACAGCATGATCATTGCCCAGCATGGCTCGTGGAATCGCGACCCCAAGCATGGCTATAACCTGATCCGCGTCACGGTCGATGCCAAGGGCAAGGCAACCAAGCATGCCTTCCTTGACGGCTTCCTCGAGAACGAACGTGGTGACCCGCCGATGTGGGGCCGTCCGGTCGATGTGCTGCAAATGAAAGACGGCTCGATCCTGTTCTCGGATGACCGTAACGGCATCATCTATCGCGTCAGCTATTCGAAGAAGGCATCATGATTCATTCCCGCCTCGCGCATTCATCGAATGCGCAGCGCGGGAGCACAGCGGCGGCCCTCAAGCGGGCCGCCGTTTTTTCTCTTGCTGCTGCGACTTTCACCGTCACTGTCACTGCATCACTGTTGGTCGCGCCCGCCGCGCATGCGGGTCTGGAGGAAGGCCGGGTCAAGGCGCAAGTGTGCGCTGCCTGCCACGGCGCTGACGGCAATTCGGCGATTCCCGGCACGCCCTCACTGGCCGGTCAGCCTGCCCAATTTTTGGTGACCGCGCTGTTCATGTTCCGCGAAGGGCGGCGCAAGAACGAGCAGATGACGCCGTTCACGGCCAAGCTGACCAATGCCGATCTGAACGATCTCTCGCTGTTTTTCTCGTCGCAAAAAATGGCGCCGCCGGCGCACAAGACCACACCCGAACGCATCGAACAAGGCCGTGCGATTACCAAGGCGCAAAACTGCGTTGCCTGCCACACCGCGACGCTCGTGGGCCAGCAGCATATCCCGCGCGTCGCCAGTCAGCGTCATGAATATTTGCTCAGCCAGTTAAAGCAATTCCGCGCAGGCACCCGCGCTGATTTTGACGGCACCATGACCTCGGCCACGCAAGCCTTGTCGCAAGACGACATTGAAGTGCTTGCTGATTATTTGGCGAGCCTGGCTGGTCCCTGATTGGGCCATGTTGCGCCATGCAGAGTAGACAGCCACGCCGGATGAAGGCGCGCGCGCGCTGGGCCATTGCCGCCGCAGCGGCGTGTGCCATTGCCGCCCCCGCTGCGTTCGCCCAATCTGTGCCATTGGTAAGCGACGCAGAGCCGCCGTCCGTCACGGTTACCGCCACCAGCGTCGCGCAACCGGCGTTCGATACGCCGGCTGCCGTCGATCTGGTGGGTGGCCGTACGCTCAAAGAAGGCCAGCGCCAGGTCAATCTATCGGAGACGCTGGCGCGCGTGCCGGGCCTCCACATCGGCGACCGCAACAACTACGCGCAGGATTTGCAGATTTCGTCGCGCGGCTTTGGCGCACGCTCATCGTTCGGCGTGCGCGGCATGCGGCTCTACGCGGATGGCATTCCGGCCAGCATGCCCGATGGCTCGGGGCAGGTCTCGCATTTTTCGCTCTCGTCAGCCGAGCGTGTCGAGGTGCTGCGCGGGCCGTTCTCGGCGCTGCATGGCAATGCGGCTGGTGGTGTGATCGCGATCTTCAGTGAAGAGGCGCCGCAGGGACTGCGCATCACCCCCTCGGCGAGCTACGGCAGTTTTCGCACTTGGCGTTTGGGCACGCAGATCGCGGGTACGGTGAATCCGTGGGGCAGCACCACCAATGCGACCGGTGCAAGCGGGAGCGGCATTCGCATCGGCTACACCCTCGATGCCAGCCAGTTCGCCACCGACGGCACGCGCGACCACAACGCCGCGCGCCGAGAGTCGGAAAACGCACGGGTCAAATTTCATCTGTCGGATGCCACCACACTGGCCGTCACCTACAACCGCGTCAACATGCCCAACGCGCAGGACGCGCTGGGCCTGACGCGCGCTGAATATACCGCCAACCCCGATCAGGCCACGCCGACCGCGCTGCAATTCAACACGCGCAAATCGACCTATCAAGCGCAGGGAGGAGCGGTGCTGGAGCATGCTTTCTCCAACGCCAATCAAGTGCGCGTGAGCGCGTATCTGGGTGAGCGCAAGATCGAGCAGTATCAGTCGATTCCGGTCGCGACCCAAGCCGGTGCTGCCAGCCCCGGCGGCGTGATCGATCTCGACCGCGGCTTCTACGGGTTCGATGCGCGCTGGGTACACAAGGGCTTCGCACGTGATGGCGCGTATCACCTCACCGCCGGCATCGGCCGCGAAATTCAAAACGAATTGCGGCGCGGCTATCTCAATTTCATTGGCACCCAGCTCGGCGTACTCGGTGCCCTGCGCCGCAACGAAGACAACCGCGTTGTGAACACCAGCCGCTATGTGCAGGGCGAGTGGCAGGCCTGGCCCGCCGTCAAGCTCTCGGCTGGTCTGCGCCACTCTTCCGTGCGTTTCAATTCGCGCGACAACTACATCGTCACCGGCAATGGCGACGACAGCGGTGCCATTGCCTATCGCGCGACCACCCCCGCCGCAGGTGTGGTGTGGAGTGTGACCGAGCGCTTCAACCTCTACGGCACATTTGGGCGCGGCTTCGAGACGCCGACCTTCAACGAACTGGCCTACAAGCCGGTGGGCACCGGCCTCAACTTTGCGTTGAAGCCCGCCACCAGCCGCCACAGTGAAGTCGGCGTCAAGGCACAGTTCGAAGGGGCCACCCTCAACCTGGCGCTGTTTCGCGCCGACACGATTGATGAAATCGTCACCCTTACCAACGCCGGTGGGCGCGCGATTTCTCAAAACGCCGGGCGCACGCAGCGGAGGGGTGTTGAACTTGGTGTAATGAAACATTTCGCCTCTACCGGCATCACGCTCACCGGTGCCTACACCTGGATCGAAGCGAAATACCGCGACAGCTTTCTCACCTGCCTCGTGGTGCCTTGCGCCGCGCCCAACGTGACGGTGGCGGCGGGCAATGCCCTGCCCGGTGTGCCGCGCGAGAGTTTCTACGTCGAAGCGCTGTGGCGCATGCCGCGTGGCGCGCGTGCGAGTAGTGGCGCGGCGCAAAGCAGTGCGAACAACAGCGCAGCACCGTCGGCAGGCTTCTTCGGCCAACCCTACGCCGCCATCGAGCTGCGCCGCATCTCGCAAATGTTTGCCGACGACCGCAACAGCGACGCCGCCGAGGGCTACACCATCGTCAATCTGCGCGCGGGCCTGGAGCAGCGCGCGGGCAACTGGCGTCTCTCCGAATTCATCCGCCTCGACAACGCCGGCAACACGCGCTATGCGGGCTCAGTCATCGTCAACGAAACCAACGGCCGCTTCTTCGAGCCGGGCGCACGACGCAACTGGACCCTCGGCATCAGCGCCGCACTCGGATTTTGACCTCACCCAAGAGCCGCTCCTGGAGCGGTTCTTGGAGCCATGCCGCTACAATCCCACAATCATGGGCGCATTGATCAAGCTGCGGCAGATCCCCACCGTCGGCATGGCCGAGACGGCAGAGCATCCTGATTTCGACATCCGCGAACAGGATGCGCGCGCCGGCCAAAACGGCCCGCACCGCCATGAATACTTTCAGATTCAAATCAACCGCGCCGGAGCGAGCGAGCAAAACATCGGCGGCGCGGTGCGCCCGTTCCGGCGCGGGCAGCTCTGTTTTGTGCTGCCCTATCGCGTGCACTTCATTCCGCATCCGCCCGGCTCGCGCTACGTGATTGTGAATTTCGCGCAGCGTTTTCTGCGCCCCGGCCTCGAAGTAGACCCGCTCGATCTCGAAGATGTCGCGATTGCCCAGGCACCTGAACTTGCGCCCTTTTTGTTTCAGGAGTACCTCGACTTCGGCTTCGACGACACCCGCTTTGCCGAAGTCGAACAGATCATCACGCGCATGAAAGCGGAAAATGCGTCGCGCTGCTTCGGCTCACCCGAAATGCTGCGTGGCCTGCTGCTGCAATTGATCGCGCTGGTCTGCCGGCAGCACGAGAGTGAACTGCTGCGGCTGGCGGCGGGCCAGGCGCAGATCACCAGCCGCCGCGACTCGCTGCAGCGCGTGTTGCGCCATATCCGCACGCATCTCACCGAAGAGATTGCGCTCTCGGATGCGGCCGCCGCGGCGTTTCTCTCGCCCAACTATCTGGCGCATTTGCTCAAGAAAGAAACCGGCAAGACCTTCACCGAACTGGTCACCGAGCGGCGCATGGAGCGCGCGCAGGAACTGCTGATCAACTCGGCGGCGCGCGTGGCCGACGTCGCGCACTCGTGCGGTTTTGCCGACGAGGCCTATTTCACGCGGCGCTTCAAACAATGGTTTGGGGTCAGCCCGAGTGCCTACCGGAGTGGCGGGCGCCCTTCCGCACTCGCCAAAACCTGACGCGTTGCCGTTGTCGCTGTCGCTGCCGCGCGCGATTTCGTCCAAGAAAATCGCATTCGGCTCCATAGCGCAGTGCGCGCAGCGGCGGCTAGACTCTCAAGGCTGTGTGGCCCACGGGGCTGCGCAGAACAAGAACAATGGTGGACAATAAAGGCGGTAGCGCCACATTATTCACCTCAGGAGACACGCATGATTCGCACTATCCACACCAGCCGCACCAGTCGCACCATTCGCACCATTCGCACCATTCGTCGATCCCTACTCGGCGCCGCGCTGGTAGCTTTCACACTGGCTGCGCCCGTCGCGTTGGGCCAGGCCTTTCCGGCCAAACCGATTCGTCTAATCTGCCCGTTCCCGCCCGGCGGCGCGGTTGATATCGCCTCGCGCGCCATCGCCACCGAGCTCTCGAAGGTGCTCGGCCAGACTGTCACGGTCGACAACAAGCCCGGCGCCGGCGGCAACATCGGCGGCACCGAAGCGGCGCGTTCGTCGCCCGACGGCTACACCATTTTCATGACCACCAGCGGCATCAACGCCATCAACCCGGCGCTCTACGCCAAGATGCCGTTTGATCCGAACAAGGATCTGGCGCCGGTGGCAGCGCTGGTATCTCTAGCCAATGTGCTGGTGTTGCATCCGTCAGTCAAAGCCAATTCGGTGGCCGAGGTGATCGCGTTGGCCCGCGCCGAGCCGGGCAAGATCAACTACGCATCAAGCGGCAGCGGCACCAGCATTCACATGTCGGGTGAGATGTTCAAGTTCCTCACCAAGACCGACATGACGCACATCCCCTACAAGGGCAGCGCGCCGGCGGTGACTGATCTGTTGGGCGGCCAGGTGATGCTGATGTTCGACAACATTCCCTCTGCGCTGCCGCACATCAAGACGGGCAAACTGCGCGCACTGGCGACCACCGGTGCCAAGCGTGACGCGGCCCTGCCCGACCTGCCGACGATTGCCGAAACCGGGGTGGCCGGCTATGAATCAGGCGTGTGGTTTGGCCTCGCAGTGCCGGCCGCCACCCCAAAAGACGTGATCGCCAGACTCAATGATGCCGCCAACCGCGGCCTCAAGTCGCCCGACTTCATCAAGCGCATGACGGATCTTGGCTACAACATCATGGGTGGCACGCCTGACAACATGGCCGAGTTGCTCAAGGTCGAAGTGGGCCGCTGGGGGCCGATTGTCAAAGCCTCGGGCGCCAAGGCAGACTGAAAATGCAATTTGTCATGACCCGAAAATCCTTGGTGGCAGCGCTTTCCAGACAATGATGTTCTCAAGAGCGGCTCTGGGAGCCATTCTTGCGACGGGCGTCTTGGTTGATTTGGTTTCATCGCGTTTGTAGCACCGCCAGTGTTCCGGTGTGAATGAATCACCGCACTGACCATACTTACTGCATTTGCAGGACCCCGGCACCACCACCATAACGAAGGAGACAACATGACTACAAGACGCGATCATCTCAAGGGTTTGCTCGGTATGGCTGCCGTGGGTGGCATGGGCGGCATGGCCAGCACGGCCGACGCGGCTGACATGAAGAAAAAGGCCGACAAGCCAGTGCCGCCAAACGGCATCGGCAAACGCATCAAGCACATCTCCTACAGCGACCAGGGCGGCAAGCCCGATGGCGTGCAGGTTATGTACTCGCCGAAAACCAAACACGTGTTCGTCGGCCACATGTTCAGCGACGGCATCACCGTGATGGATGCGTCTGATCCGCGCAAATTAAAGCCGGTGCATTTTTTCACCGCCGGCACCGGCACGCGCACCCACCAGATCCAGACCCATGATGACATCATGCTGGTGGCAAACGGTGCCAACATCGTGGCAATGCAGTCGTATGACGGGCTGCGCGGCTATTTTGAAAACAATCCGGTCGATACCCTCACCAACCGCAAAAAATTCCGCTCGGGCCTGTCGATCCATGACATCTCCAAGCCCGGCGAGATGAAGGAAATCGCGTTTCTCGAAATGCCCGGTATCGGCATCAACCGCACCTGGTGGACCGGCGGGCGCTACGCCTACGTGTCGGCGCACTTTGATGGCTACACCGATCACATGCTCTGCGTAGTCGATTTGCAAAACATCACCAAGCCCGAGATCGTTTCAAAATGGGCGCTGCCCGGCATGAACCGCGCGGCCGGTGAGACGCCGCAAAACCCCAAGGGCAAACGCTACGCCCTGCACCATATGCTGACCGGCGGCAACATCGGCCTCGGCGCCTGGCGCGATGGCGGCCTCACCGTGCATGACCTTACCGACCCGGCCAATCCCAAATTCATTTCGCGCATCAACTGGTCGCCGCCATTCCCTGGCGGCACCCACACACCACTGGTGTTGCCGGGCCGCAAGCTCGCGGTGATCGCCGACGAAGCCAATGCACAGAAATGCGCCAAAGGCACCTTCCACACTTTTGTGCTCGACATGCGCGCACCGGAATCGCCGGTACCCATCGCCACCTTGCCGACCCCGACCGAGCGCGACTACTGCTCCCAGCCCGGCACCTTCGGCCCGCACAATCTGCACGAGAACCGCCCCGGCTCGATGCAGACCGAAGACACCATCTTCGCGACCTACAACAATGCCGGCGTGCGCATCTTCGACATCAAAAATCAGTTCGCACCGAAGGAAGTGGCTTACTGGATCCCGCCGACGCCAAAAAAGCTCATCGATCCGCGCCCCAACATTGGTCTCGATGCCAAGACTGCTGATTTGTGGGTGACCAAAGAAGGCCTGATGTTCGTGTCCGACTGGAATGCGGGCATGCATGTGCTCGAATACAAGGGCTGATGCGCAGCGCAATTCCTCAGTCGTGAGACTGCTATCGCAAGAATGGCTCCAGGAGCGGCTCCTGGAGCCATTTTTCGTTGAGGCGCAGGCGTGACGGCGAATCAGGCAAAATGCCGGACTCGCAAAACGCACTGAGGAGTTCGCACATGAAGTTCCCCGTGACATGCTTGACGCATCTGCCGGCCGCGCTGGGTTTGGGGCTTGCCATGCTGACGATGGGCGCGTCGCCAGCAGCGCTGGCGCAAACCTACCCCGTCAAGCCGATCAAAGCCATCGTGCCGTTTGCCCCTGGCAGCGCCACCGATCAGATCGCGCGCGCCTTCTCGGCCAAGATGAGCGAGACCCTCGGCCAGACCATCGTGATCGACAACAAGCCTGGCGTCAACGGCATGCTTGGTGCCGACGCGGTCGCCAAGGCACCGGCTGACGGCTACACGATTTTGTTCGGCACCAACAGTACCAACGCCGCGCTCAAATATCTGATGAAGAAGCTGCCCTACGACCAGGACACCGCCTTCGCGCCCATCGGCTACATGGCCTCGGTGCCGCTGCTGGTCGCCGTCAACAACGACTTCCCCGCCAAGACCCTGGCCGAGTTCATCGCGCTCGCCCGCGCCAAACCCGACACCGTTACCTTCGCCACCGCCAGCACCTCGCAGCGCATTTCGTCCGAGATGCTGGCGAGCATGGCGGGCATCAGGATGACCCACGTGCCCTACAAGAGCGGGCCAACGGCGATGACTGATCTCATCAGCGGCCAGGTCAACATGTTCACGGCAGATTTCGCCGTGATGCTGCCGCAGGTCAAGGGCGGAAAGGTGCGCGCACTGGCGGTGACCTCGGCCAAACGCTCGGCCGCGATTCCGGAATTGCCTACTGTCGCAGAGGCAGCCGGCCTCAAGGACTACGAGTTGATCGCGTTTTTCGCCGCCTACGCGCCGGCCGGCACGCCGCGTGAGGTGATCACCAAACTCAACGAGGCGATCAACACGGCAGCGCGGGCTAAAGACCTGACCGAGCGCTTCAGCAGCATTGCACTTGAGACAGCACCCGGTACGCCGGACGCGCTGGCCCAGCGTACCCTGCGCGAAGCGGCCAAG
>JANPAR010000298.1:0-2880 GCA_031430015.1 Burkholderiales bacterium | reverse complement strand
CGGATGTGGATGTGGTGCTGGCGTTAAACGACGAGAATCTCTCCAACTTTGTCGATTGCGCCAAGCAAGCCAACCTCAAGCCGGTGTTGCCGATTTCGATTGATTCGTTGCGCGATGCTGCGCTGATCGATCAGTGGCATCGAGAAAAGGGACTGGTGGCTTTTGCACTGCGTGATCCCGGCAAAATGGCGACGATAATTGACGTGCTGGTGCGCCCGGTTGTGCCGTTTGAACAGTTGAAGCGCAATGCGTTGATAAAGCGCATTGGCGCGTTGACGATTCCTGTCGCGAGCATTGATGACCTGATTACCTTGAAGACCGGGACGGGGCGTACCAAGGATGTGATCGACATTGAGGAGTTGCGCAAGCTCAAAGCGCAGGAGGCGGAAGATGGCAAGAGTTGAATTGACTCCCGAAGAAAATCTCCAGTTGCTTCAAGAGATTGAAGCGAATCGGGAATTTATTTTGCTCGCCTATCAATCCGATCCGGATTTGCTGGCAAAGGCTGATCCCGAGATTAAGCGGCTTTTTGAGGTCAATGAGCCCACGCCGGAACCATATCATGCCACTGCTCCGAAACCCGCATGAACAGACACTCTACAAACACCATCTACCTGTAAGCCGCTACCACCAACGCTTTCCACGCGATCATTTTTTGAATTTTCAAGAAAGGCCACACCATGACCGATGCAGTCGTAGTTTCCACCGCCCGCACGGGCCTTGCAAAATCCTGGCGCGGTGCGCTCAACATGACGCATGGCGCGACCATGGGCGGCGCGGTCGTCAAGGCGGCGATGGAGCGCGCCAAGATTGACCCGGCCGAAGTCGAAGACGTGTTGATGGGCTGCGCAACGCCCGAAGGCGCAACCGGCGGCAACATTGCGCGGCAAATTGCGCTCATGGCTGGCTGCCCGGTCACCGTGTCGGGCGCGACGGTGAACCGCTTTTGCTCATCCGGCCTGCAGACCATTGCGATGGCGTCGCAGCGCATCATCGCCGGTGAGGCTGATGTATTTGTGGCGGGTGGCGTCGAGTCGATCTCGTGTGTGCAGAACGAGATGAACAAGCACATGTACGCCGACCCGAATCTGGTGGCGAAGAAGCCGGAGATTTACTGGAACATGCTGCAAACTGCCGAGAAGGTGTCGAAGCGTTACAACATCGGGCGCGAGGCGCAAGACCGCTACGGTGCGGCCAGCGTGTTGCGCGCGGCGGCTGCGCGCGATGCGGGCAAGACCAAGGATGAAATCATCGGCATCACCGTCAAGATGAAGACCATCGACAAGGAGACCAAGGTCGAAACGCTGAAGGAAGTGTTCCACGACAAGGATGAGGGCATTCGCGCCGACACCACCTACGAGGGCGTGTCGCAGATCAAGCCGGCCATCGAGGGCGGCGTGATCGCGGCAGGCAATGCCAGCCAGTTTTCCGACGGCGCCTCGGCAGCGGTCGTTATGAATGCCAAACTGGCCGAGCAGCGCGGCCTCAAACCCCTAGGCATTTACCGCGGCTTTGCGGTGGCCGGTTGCGAGCCTGATGAAATGGGCATCGGCCCGGTGTTTGCGATTCCCAAGCTGCTCAAGAAAGCCGGCCTGGGCATTCAGGACATCGGCTTGTGGGAACTCAACGAAGCCTTTGCGGTACAGGTGATTTATTGCCGCGACAAGCTCGGCATTCCCGATGACCGCCTCAACGTGAATGGCGGCTCGATTGCGGTAGGCCATCCGTATGGCGTGACCGGCGCGCGCCTCGTTGGCCATGCGCTGATCGAAGGCAAGCGGCGGGGCGTGAAGTATGTCGTCATCACCATGTGCGTCGGTGGCGGCATGGGCGCGGCGGGGCTGTTTGAAGTCGCGTGATCGCAGCGGGGCGAATGATTTGCCGCAAGGCGGCTGGCGTAAACTGCATGACATTCTTGACCGGGAGGGCTTCATGAAAAAGCGCATCATGGCTGCCGTTGGGGCGTTGTTGCTGGCGGCGAGTCTGCCTGCCAGCGCATTGACGATTGGTGATATCGAAGTCAAATCTGCCTACGGCGAGCGCTTTGATGCGCGCATTCCTCTCACCTTGCAAGCAGGTGAAGATCTGTCGCAGGCTTGTTTGCGCCTCGATACCGATGTCGTAGCGGGATCGTCGGTGCCGACCCTGGTGGACTACACGCTGACCCTTGAACCGGTCGCTGCCGGCAAGAGCGCCGTGCGGTTGGCCACCGCCAAGGCCTTGACCGAGCCGGCAGTGCGCATCCACCTGGTGATCCGTTGCGGGCAGAAGACCAGCTCATCGCGCGAGTTTGTGATCAATCAAAAATTGGGCAACACCAAAAAGTAATCGGCATCCTGCTGTCGCTCGCGCCGGCCAGCAACGCTTATGTCTTCCAAGCTTCTCTCGCGCCGCGACCTTGCGTTTGTCTTGTACGAACTGCTCGACGCGGACAAACTGACATCTCGTCCCCGTTTCGCCGAGCACTCGCGCGAAACCTTCGATGCCGCCATCGATCTCGCCGAACAGATCGCCACCGATTTTTTCGCGCCGCATAACCGCAAGAGCGACGAGAACGAACCGGCCTTCGATGGCGAGAAGGTCACGCTGATCCCCGAAATCGCCGCCGCGCAAAAAGCCTTTGTCGAGGCCGGCCTGATGGCGGCCGAGCACGATGCCGCATACGGCGGCATGCAGATGCCGACCGTGATTGCGAAGGCGATGTTTGCCTACTTCAAGGCGGCCAACGTATCGTCCTCGGGGTATGCCTTCCTCACCATCGGCAATGCCAACCTGCTGCTGGACCATGGTTCCGAGGATCAGATCAACCGTTTCGTGCGGCCGATGCTGGCCGGCCGCTGGTTTGGCACCATGTGTCTTTCCGAGCCGCAGGCCGGCTCG
>JANPAR010000297.1:0-21532 GCA_031430015.1 Burkholderiales bacterium | reverse complement strand
CTGATCAACGGCAAGCAGGCCTACGAGTGGGGCCTGGCGACCGAGGTGGCGCCGATCGGGAAACTCGACGCCGCGGTGCAGAAGCTCGCTGACCGGATTGCCGGCGTACCGAAAAACCAGCTCATGATGTTGAAGCTTGTGATCAACCAGGCCATTGATGCGATGGGCCTAGAGCAAACCCAGATGTTCGCCACCGTGTTCGACGGCATCACGCGCCACTCGCCCGAGGGCCTGTGGTTCAAACGCTATGCCGAAACTTACGGCTTTCCCGCGGCGGTGGAATGGCGTGACAGCGGCCGCCCCCTGCCCGAGCCCGGGCCGGGCAATCTTGGCGACGCCTTCATGGCGCCGCCGGCCGAAGGGGCGCGCTCGCAGTGGTCGCGCGATGTGAGCGGCAGGCGCGCTGACAAGCGTACAGACAAGCGTGCCGACAAGCGCGACGCCAAGGCTGAAAAGCCGGACAAGGAAGAGAAAGCCGGCAAGGACAAGAACTCGGGCAAGAGATCCGGCAAGCGCCAGTAGGTTCTCGTCCATGCAGCACAGCGAGCAAGTCCGGCTGCTCCGAATTCTGCGCGGCGGCGTTTGAGGTGAGCGTCGAGCGGCACCTCGCCGGAAGCCGCCGGGCCGTCGGCTACTTCGCCGCCTGAACCATGATCTCGACACTCAGGCCGGGCGCCGCAAGTTGCGCTTCAACGGTGGCCCGCGCAGGCGTGCAGCCAGGTGCCACCCAGGCATCCCACACTTCGTTCATCTGGCTCCAGGTCTTGATGTCGGTCAGCCAGATGTTGGCAGAGAGCAGCTTGGTCTTGTCGGTGCCGGCCTGGGCCAGGAATTTGTCGATCTTGTCGAGAATCTGTTTGGTCTGCCCCTTGACGTCGAGCGTGCGGTCATCGGCGGTAAGTCCGGCGAGATAGACGGTGTTGCCGTGCACGACGGCCGAGCTCATGCGCGGGCCGCAATTGATACGTTCGATGCTCATTGCTGGTTTCCTCCTTGAAAGTTTGAGTTGCGCCGTTCAGGCTTTTTCGTGCCGCGCGGGATGGGTGTGCCGCATCGTCAGGCGACAGGAGCTTACTCGGAAAATGGAAGCCGACAGACATGATGCCCGCAGATCGAGGGGCAGTACTCCCAATCGATCGTCCACGGCACTTGCAAGCTATTGTGATACGTGGAGGTATTGTCGGGCTCGTTTGCAGAGCCGGTCGAGCGCCAACTAAGCGCTCAGGCCGCAGGGATGGACTAGAATTCTCCGCTGGTTTCAGCGCTGGGGCCAGAGCCATGATCAGGGAGTTCAGTTAGATGAGTGATATGCGTTACGAAGCACCGACGACGGCAAGTGCTGCAGTGAGCCTGCTCGCAGCCGCACAAGTGCCGGCCAAACTGTTGGCAGGCGGCACGGACCTGCTAATCCAGATGCGCTCGGGGCAGCAGCTGCCCGCGCTGCTGGTGGATCTCAAGGGCATCGCCGAGATGAACACGCTGGCAGCGGAGAATGGCGGATTTCGCATCGGTGCGGCGATGGGCTGCATGGCGCTGGTCGAAAACGAATCCTTCACCAAGGCATGGCCAGGCGTGACCGACGCAGTCAAGCTGATTGGCTCGATCCAGATCAAGGGTCGTGCCTCCGTGGGCGGCAATGTCTGCAACGCTTCACCGGCGGCCGACAGCGTGCCGGCGCTGATCGCGGCGGGTGCCGTCGCCAGCGTGCTCGGCCCGGCCGGCCGGCGCGAGGTGGCGGTCGAGGATATCGCTGCCGGGCCGGGCAAAAACACCCTGACCAAAGGCGAGATCGTGATCTCGTTCGTGTTGCCCAAACGGGCACCGCGTTCGGGCGACGCGTATCTGCGCTTCACGCCACGCACCGAGATGGATATCGCCGTGGTCGGCGTTGGCATCAACCTGAGTCTGGATGACAAGGGCGTATGCAGCCACGCGCGCGTGGGTCTGGGCGCGGTCGCAGAGCGCGCGCTGCTGGTACCCGAGGCCGCCGCAGCGCTGGTCGGAACAAAAGTGGACGAGGCCGCGCTCACCAAACTGGCCGCAGTCGTGAGTGCTGCCTGCCGTCCGATTGATGACAAGCGCGGCACCAAGGCGTTTCGCACCAAGGTGGCCGGCGTGCTCGCGCGGCGCGCGGCGCTGATTGCGCTCACCCGTGCGCAGGGACGAAATTGAGCATGGCCAAGCAACATGTGATCACCACCATCAACGGCAACGCCACCGAGTTCTTGTGCGAGACGCGCCAGACCATGCTCGATGTGCTGCGCGATGAACTGAACATGACCGGTACCAAGGAAGGCTGTGGCTCGGGCGACTGCGGCGCCTGCAGCGTGACAGTGGATGGACGTCTGGTGTGTTCGTGCCTGATGCTCGGTGTCGAAGCGCAAGGCAAGTCGATCAACACCATCGAGGGCATGGCCGAAGGCGGGACCTTGCACGTGCTGCAACGCAAGTTTCTGGAGCACGCGGCGCTGCAGTGCGGCATCTGCACGCCGGGGTTTCTGATCGCGGCGCGTTCGCTCCTCGAGGTCAACCCTGATCCGACCGAAGAAGAAGCGCGCTACTGGCTGGCGGGCAATCTGTGCCGCTGCACCGGCTATCAAAAGATTATCGAAGCGGTGCTCGATGCCGCGCGTGAAATGCGGGGGGCTTGATCATGCTGACACGAACAATAAACCCGGATGTTGGGGCCGAGCAGGAAATGAAAGTCATTGGCAGCCGTCCGGTGCGGCCCGACGGCATTCCCAAGGTCACCGGCCAGGCGCAATACGGCGCCGACTATTCCGCGCCCGGCATGCTGTGGGCCAAGGTGCTGCGCTCGCCGCACGCGCATGCGCGCATTCGTTCGATTGACACTTCAAAGGCACGCGCGCTGCCCGGTGTCAAGGCGGTGATCACCGGCACCGACTTCAAGGAGCAGCCGTTTGAATACGTCGGCCCCGAGCGTGTCGCGGTGAACTACTGGCATATGACGCGCAATGTCATGGCGCGTGAAAAGGCGCTGTACGAAGGCCATGCCGTCGCGGCGGTGGCCGCAATCAGCCCGTCGGTTGCCGAAGCAGCCCTGCGCCTGATCAGCGTCGATTACGAAGTATTGCCGCATGTGATCGATGTCGATGAGGCCATGCGCGATGACGCGCCTTTACTGTTCGACAACATGATCACGCGCGGCGTCGAGCCGCCGCCGGCCAAACCGTCGAACGTGTCCAAGCGCATCGAGTTCAAGATCGGCAATCTCGACGCCGGCTTTGCCGCGGCCGACGAAGTGGTCGAGATGAGCTTCAAGACCGCAGCGGTGCATCAGGGCTATATCGAGCCGCACGCCTGCCTCGCCAGCTTCGATGGTGACGGTCATGGCGAGCTTTGGTCGGCAAGCCAGGGCCACTTCGTGGTGCGCACCTATACCGCCAAGCTGCTCGGCATGGAGATTGGCAATCTCCTGGTCCACCCTGCCGAAATTGGCGGCGGCTTTGGTGGCAAGACGGTGGTGTATGTCGAGCCAGTCGCGGCATTTCTCTCGCGCATGACCGGGCACCCGGTCAAGATCATGATGAGCCGCGAAGATGTGTTCAAGGCGAGTGGTCCGACGTCGGGTGCGTCGATGACCGTGAAGATCGGCGTGCGCAAAGACGGCAAGATCACTGCTGCCACCGGTCTGTTCAAGTTTCAGGCGGGCGCCTTCCCTGGCTCACCGGTGATGAACGCCTGCATGTGCGCCTTTGCGCCTTACGATATCGAGAACGTCAACACCGTGGGTTACGACGTGGTCAGCAATCGCCCGAAGTCGGCGGCCTACCGAGCACCCGGCTCCCCCATATCAGCGTTCGCGGTCGAGAGCGTGCTCGACGTGCTCGCCGGCAAGATCGGCATGGACCCCTTGCAATTGCGTCTCAAGAACGCCGCCCGCATCGGCACCCCGACTGCCTATGGCCCCAAACACGCGCATGACGGCTACGCCGAAACGGTGCAGGCCCTGATGACCCATCCGGCCTACAGCGTGCCGCTGAAAAAGAACCAGGGCCGCGGCGTCGCCTCGGGCTACTGGTTCAACGGCGGCGGCGAATCCGCAGCCGCAGTGCGCATCAATGACGATGGCACGGTCGAGGTTGCCACCGGCAGCATGGATATCGGCGGTTCGCGCGCCTCGATGGCGATGATGGCGGCCGAGACCCTTGGCGTGACCTACGACCGGGTGCGCTCGATCGTCGCCGACACCGCCTCGGTCGGCTACAACCACGTCACCGGCGGCTCGCGCGTCACCTTTGCTACCGGCATTGCGGTGGTTAACGCCTGCAACAAGGTGATCGACGACTTGCGCGGGCGCGCTGCGCAAATCTGGGATGTGGACATCTCCGGCGTGATCTGGGAAGACGGGGCCGCACGCCCTGCCGGCCCCGAAGTCGGCAATTTCCCGCCCTTGACGCTCAAGGCCATCGCCGCCAAACGCGCCGTCACCGGTGGGCCGATCGGCGCCGAAGCCGCGGTCAACGCGGGTGGCATGGCGCCGGGATTTGCAACGCAGTTTTGCGACGTCGAAGTGGACCCAGAAACCGGCGCAGTCAAAATCCTGCGCTTCGTTGCCGCGCAAGACGTTGGCCGTGCGATTCACCCGAGCTATGTCGAAGGCCAGATCCAGGGTGGCGTGGTGCAGGGCATCGGCTGGGCGCTCAACGAGGAATACATCTATGACAAGGCGGGGCGCTTGTCCAACGCAGGCTTCCTCGACTATCGCATGCCGGTGGCATCTGATGTGCCGAACATTGACGTGGTGCTGGTCGAAGTGCCCAATCCGAACCACCCGTTCGGCGTCAAGGGCGCGGGCGAAGTCAACATCGTGCCGCCAATGGCGGCGATTGCCAACGCAATACGCCAGGCCACCGGGGTGCGCATGACCGAACTGCCGATGTCGCCGCCCAAGGTGCTGGCGGCGCTTGACGCAAGCCACGGTGCCTGACACGGTCGGCAGCGTGGGCAGCATGGGCACCACGGGCACGGCGCGCGCACCCGCGCGCGTGGTGTTCACCAGCGGCTTCAGCCACCGCTACACCAGCGGTGTCAAGCAATTCGAGATTGAAGCGGCTACTTTGCGCGGCGTCATCAAGGCGATGGAAGCGCGCTTCCCCGGCATTGGCGACATTCTTGAAGAAGAAACCTCGGTGGTCATCGACGGCGAGATGCATGAGGTGGTGTACACGCAGCCGCTCAAGCCCGGCTGCGAGGTTTTTTTTTCTGCCGCGCATCGAAGGCGGTTAGGTCAGCGGGATTGTCTAAAACCGTTGGTGGGAGCGGCTTCTAGCTCACTCCACTGACGCGGCCCTTGTCCCCCAACGGTCTGCAGGCACGTGACGGTGGCGGGCGAAACGGAGCACAACAGGCGCAACATCTAGCGCCTTTCATGCGGTCGCCGCAACGATGGCTGGATGTTGTGCGAATTCACGCTCGAACAGTTCGAACGCGATACGCGTCTGGGCGCCCAGACGCCGTGCTTCGTCGAGTTTGCCGGCTGCGGCTGCCTGCTCGACGCTCGCAGCCAGCGCAGCCGCGCGCAGGGCACCAAAGCGTGCGCAGGTGCTCCCAAGCGTATGCGCAGCGATCGTCATGTCTGCACAACTGGTTGCGTGCTGCTGCTCTGGAGCGCCGGGCAGATCTGCCGCCAGCCGCGCGAGCAATGCATGTGCATTGGGCACAAAGCGCGCCACCAGACTAGGCATCAGTCCTGGTGATGATTGGTCCAGACGGATCAAGCCGTCGAGTGCTGCAGCGTCAAACACGGGGGCCTGCGCGCCTGCTGGCGGGAGCGCTGGCGCGGTGGTGTCACGCAACGGCAGCGCGGTGCCGCCGGTCAGCCGCGCCAGCAAGGTCAATAGCGCGGCCCGCTCAAACGGCTTGGCCAGAAAATCGTCCATGCCGGCCTTGAGAAAGCGTTCGCGATCACCCTGCATGTTGTTGGCGGTGAGCGCAATGATGGGCGTGTGGCCAGCCCCTTCCGCCTCACGCGCGCGGATCTCGCGAGTCGCCTCAATGCCACCCATCACCGGCATCTGCACATCCATCAGGATGCAATCAAAGTGTTGCGCATTGAGGGCCGCCAATGCCTGCACGCCGTCGCCAGCCTCGGTGACGCGGTGACCGCCAGACTTGAGCATGCCACACGCCACCAGACGGTTGATCTCGTTGTCCTCCACCAGCAGAATCGACAATCCGCCGGTGTGCGGGACGATGCCAGCGGGCGCCGCGGGTGGCGATCCGGCTGGTGTTGTCACCGGTAAACCCATCGGTGCCGCCTGCAATTTCTGCATGGTGGCCGCCCAGCCGGCCAATTGCTCGGGCGAGGGCACCTCCAGGGGAATCACGATCTCGAACCGCGAGCCGAGCCCCGGCACGCTCTGCGCGCTCACGCTGCCGCCCATGCGCTCGGCCAGTTCGCGCACGATGTACAGGCCCAGACCCGAGCCGCCATGGCGGCGCGTGTCCGATCCATCGGCTTGTACAAAGCGTTCGAACAGGCTTTCCAGTTGTGCCGGCTCAATACCCGGCCCGCTATCGACTACAGCGATACACAGGTTGACGGGCGCGCCTTGCAGGTCCTGCTCGCCCTTCGCTCCTTGCGCTGCTGGCATACCCGGTGCACCGTGGGTGGCCAAGGGCGCCGCGCGGCCTACCTCGATGCCGACCCGGCCATGCTCGGTGAACTTGATCGCATTGCCGGCCAGGTTCATCACCATCTGGCGCAGGCGTGCTGCGTCACCACGCACGACCTGCGGCAGCGTGGCGTCAATCACGATGTCGAGTGCCAGCAGCTTGGCATCGGCCAGCGGCAACAGCGTATCGCGCACCCCTTCCACCATGGCACTGAGTGCGAATGGTTTGGCATCGAGCGTCAAGTGGCCTTCCTCGATACGCGCCACGTCCAGCACGTCGTTGATCAGCGCCAGCAGGGCGCCGGCCGAGCTGTGGATCGTGCGCGCATATTGCTGTTGCGTGCCGGCGAGCCCCGAATCGGACAGCATTTCGCTCAAACCGAGCACCGCGTTCATCGGCGTGCGAATCTCGTGGCTCATGTTGGCCAAAAACTGTGACTTCGCGGTGCTCGCCGCTTCGGCAGTCCCTACGGCCGTTTGCAATTGCGAGGCGAGGTGGTCGACCTCAATGCGGTGCCGCAGGGCTTCGAGCACCAGCTTTTCAAATTGCCGGGCGACCACAAACAAAAGGACCATGTAGATCAGGGCGGCGAACGCGATCGCGTTGGCATCCACACCGCCCGCTTGCAACAGGTAGCCGGCAAACAGCAGCATGCCACTGCCGACATAGGCGACGTAGGCAGGCCAGTAAGCTGCCAGCGAGCTCAGCGCGCCGGCCGGCACGCCCGCAATGATGAAGGCGTGAATGAAGAACAGCGTCTGGGTATCACTGTTGGGCAGAAACCAGACGCCCCCCAGACCCCAGACCATACCGTTGAGTGCCGCCAGCGCCACGCCGGCCCGGAGCCAGTGGGGCAGCCTCTGCGGCGCTGGCTTGCGGCGGCGATACGCCGCGTAGAGGACAACGCGCACCGCACAGACGCCGAGCAACAAGAGCAACCATCGCTGCACCAGCGCTTGGTCGAAGTGGTTTCGCAAAATCGTTGCGTACAGCACACCCACGGCCGCGCCAGTGAGGATGCCGACAAATGACGACTGAAAGAACAGCCCTGCGCGCTCGCCAGTGAGCACATCGCCAGGGGCAACGGCGGTAGCCGTTGCGAGGCTCGATGGATTCTCGGGGCGAAGCTGCATTGCGTCGGGTCGAAGCAGGGACAGGTGCGAAGAGGATCGGATAGGATACCCCCAACGGCGCCCGCGGGATACCGGAGAGTTCATGCCATTTCGCCAGCCAATTCCGGTGCACCCAGCGCCACCCTAGTCTGCGTCAAACTGCTCCGCGTTCTTGCCCTTGAACGGCGCGTAGAACGCCTTGATCGCCACCATGTCTGCCTCGATATCACCGGTCGGCACAAACACCGGGCCGAGACCGCTGCGCTTGTTGGCGTAGTCCATGTAGGCCATCACGATCGGCACGCCGGCGCCGGTGGCGATGTAGTAGAAGCCGGTTTTCCAGTAGCGTGTTTTGCCGCGCGTGCCTTCGGCCGGTACTGTCAATTGCAGCGGGCCAGCGGCGGCCTTGATCGCGTCAATCGACGCGGCCACCAGGTTGTTGGATTGTTCGCGTTGCACCGGGATGCCACCCAGCCACTTCATCACACCGCGAAACGGTGGGCGGAACAGCGAGGCCTTGCCCATCCAGTAGACGTGCAGGCGCAACTGGAACGCGACCATCAGGGTGTAGGGCAAGTCCCAGTTGCTGGTGTGCGGCGCGGCGATCAGCACGCACTTTGTTGCATCGGGCGGCAGCGCGCCTTCGATGGTCCAGCCGGTGAGACGCAGAAACGCGACCGAAAAGCCACGCAGCGCGGTGTTGACCAGCGGAGTGTCGAACAGGGTGTGATGCAAGTGGGGGGTTTGAAGTCAGCCTGCGCCGTGGCGCGTGCTGATGAGGGATTGGTGCCGGCCGCGCAGGCAGGCGCTACACCGCGCTGCGGCGCGGTTGGCGGGTGAATCAGAGGCGCTTGAGTTCGTTCACCCGTGCCTGTGTTTTGACCACCGAGGCACGGGCGCGGCTGCGCTGGCCACGTGCCTCGCTCCAAGCCGCTTCAGCGCGCTCGTAGGCGGCGAGGGCTTCGCTCCAGACCGCGTCAGCTTCAGCCCAGCGTGATTCAGCCGCCGCATTGGCGGCGTCGGCCCGCGCGAGATCACTGATCGCCTTGGCCAGGGCGATGGCACGGCGGCGGTCGCCCTCGCCCTGACGGCGTTCGGCATTGGCTTGCAGCCAGACCCCACGTGCTTGGCGGCGGTCGGTCGCCAAACGGCGACGCTCGATGGTCGATGTGCTTGCGGCGGAGAAGCTGTTGAGTGAAGTCATGAAGGAGGGTTTGATCGGTCAGTGAGCCGCGATGAATGCGTATTACCGGGGAGCAAGATTAAACGTAAACGAACCTAAGCGCGACGGCAGGCCGACAGCCTACCGGGTTTTTTCGTCCTGCGCCAGAGGCCGCAAGAGTGTCTCCAGGAGCGGCTCTTCGAGGCATGGCTGAGTGTTGCACTGCACTAAGGGCCGTGCATCCGCAAGCGCGCTGCGCTGCGTGACAGGGCCGGCGAGGCGCACTGTCTCGGTTGACGTGACTCACAGCGCGGCCACATCGAGCACGCGCGACGGCGGCTCGTGCAGCATGACGATTTCGCTGTCGCCCGCGCCGCTGCCATCCTTCCATGCCGGGTAGAGCGAGCGCACCAGCGGGTCGTGGCCTGGCACCAAGTGGCCGGGCGAATCGGCGAGCTTCATCAGTTTGCGAAAACCTTCGAGCATGTCACCCACGTGAAAGATGATCGGGAACGGTGACTCCTTGTGCAAGTTGGCGTAGTAGTGCGCCGCGTCGGAGGCCAGCACCACCCAGCCGCGCTTGGTGTGCACGCGCACCGCCTGCAGGCCGGCCGTGTGGCCGCCGACGTAGATGAGGTCGATGCCGGGCGCGAAGGGCGCATCGCCTTCGTAAAACTCGACGCGCTGCTTGTAGACGCCGCGCACGATGTTGACCACGTCGTCTTCGTCGTAGGCGTGGCGCATGACGTCGTATTTCATGTATTTGCCGGTGGCGTAGTGCAGCTCTTTCTCCTGCAAATGCAGGCGCGCATTGGGCAGCAGATGCACATTGCCGGCGTGGTCGTAGTGCAGGTGGGTGATGATGACATCCTTGACGTCTTCCGGCTGGATGCCGAGACGCGCGATGGCGTCTATTGGTGAGCGCAAATAGTCGCGCTTGCGCCGCACCGAGGCTTCGGCCGAAAAGCCGGTATCGACCAGGATGGTGCGCTCGGCGTTGCGGATCACCCAGACGAAATAATCAATCGGATACGGCCCCTCGTGCGGGTCAAAGGCCATGAAGGCTTCCTGGCGTTTGCGCGCCATGGTGGCGTAACGCAGGGCGTAGATTTCGTATTCGGGCAGGGCGGCGGTCACGGACTTCTCCTCATTGATGAGCGGGGTGCGGGTTGCGAGGGATGTTCTTTCTTTGTGGCTCGCCGGACAGCTTTTGCGGTACGTACAGCGGCGTTCAATCTTTGCCAGTGCGCGCCATGATCGCCGCCTGCCTTGCCAGCACCTGACGCGATTGCTCAACCACGGGCAGATCAACCATGCGCCCCCGATAGGTAAATGCGGCGCGCCCGCTTGCCATTTCTTTCTCGAACTCGGCCACCAGGCCTTGCGCAAATTCAACCTCGGCGGCGGAGGGCGCGAACTCTTGGTTGACGATGCCTACTTGCGTGGGGTGCACGCAAAACGCACTCTCGAAGCCCAGCCTGCGCGCGCGGCGGATGCGCGCGCGAAACGCGTCCTGATCCTTGAAGTCGGCCACCGTGCCGATGAAACCCACCGGCATGATGCCGGCACGGCGGCACGCGGTGACGTTCATGACGTTGGGCACGTAGAGGCCGTCGTCATCGACTGCCATTTGCATTGATACCGCGAGGTCTTCCGCGCCGACGATCTGGCCTGCCACGCGCGTATGCGCGGCGGCAATCGCGTTCATGTTGGCGAGGCCCTCGGCGTCTTCAATCATGGTGATGATGCGCGTGTGACCAATCGGCAAGCCTTGCTCGCGCTCCAGGTCACCCAGCACTTCTGCCACTGACTGCACGAAGGACGCATCGGGCACCTTGGGCAGCGCGATGGTGAGTACCGATTTGCGCACCGAAGCTTCGAGGTCACGCACCAGCAAGCGCCACGGGCGGTTGACGCGCACCGACACATCGCGGCCCGCTGCGGCGAAGCGGTCTGCGATGCTGCCGACGCGGGCGCGCGCCTCTTCTTTTTGCAAAGGGCCCACGCTGTCTTCAAGATCGATTTGCAACAGATCGGCCGGCACCTTGAAGGCGCTCTCGACAAAGCGGTCGCTGACCGCCGGCACAAACATGATCGAGCGCCAGACGGGAGTGGGTTGGGTGGTGTGGGTGTGGCGCATGGCGTTCTCTGAAATACCGTTTGGGTGGCGGGTGGGTTTGCTGATCAATATGCGTAGCGTGGGCCTACGGCAGCCGCGCCAGCTCGGCCAAAATTTCATCTGTGTGTTCACCGAGCTTGGGCGCAGCACGGCGAAACCCGCCTGGGCTGCCCGACAGGCGCGGCACCACGTTATGCATCGGCAGGCTGCCCATGTCGGCGTCTTCGACCTCGACGATCACTTCGCGGCCCATCGTGTACGGATGGCCAAGCAGGTCTTTCATGGAGCACACCGGGCCCACCGTCACGCCCGCTGCCTCAAACAAGGCGAGGTTGTCTGCCGTGCTGCGCGTGCCGATGAAGCCGCCGATGATGGCGTCGAGCGCTTCACGGTTGGCGACGCGGCCTTCATTGTTGGCGAAGCGCGCATCGGTCTTGAGTTCCGGCCGCCCGATGCTGTCGAAAATTTTCATTGCCATCGACTGCATCGAGCCGCTCAGCGCCACGTAGCCGCCATCACCACACTGATACACATTGCGCGGCGCGGCGTGGGTCGATTGATTCCCCGCGCGCATGGTCGCTTCGCCGGTGAGTGTGGTCTTGGCCGCCTCCGACGCAATGAAGGAAAAAATCGGCTCGAACAGAGAGAGGTCGATCACCTGCCCGCGGCCCTCGCGCTCGGCCACGCGCAGCGCGGTGAGCACCCCGGCAGCGCCGTAGACACCGGCGATCATGTCGGCCATCGCGAGCGGCGGCAGCGCCGGCGGCTTGTCGGGAAAGCCATTGAGATACGCAAAGCCCGACATCGCTTCAACCAAAGTGCCGAAGCCCGGCTTGTGGCTGTAGGGGCCGGTCTGGCCCCAGCCGGAGATGCGCACGATGACCAGCGCGGGGTTGAGTTGATGCAAGAGCGCGGGCGCGAGACCCATTTTTTCCAGCCCCCCCGGCACAAAGTTCTCCACCAATATCTGCGAGTGGCGCAGCAGTTTTTTCAACTGCGCGAGCCCTGCCTCTGACTTGATGTCGAGCACCAGCGAGCGCTTGTTGCGCCCGTAGACCTTCCAGTAAATGGGCTGCCCGGCCTCGCGCCAGTGGCGCAGGTCATCGCCACCTTTGCCGGGTTGCCCGGGAGGATCGTCGCGCTCGACCTTGATCACATCCGCGCCGAAATCGGCGAGGTAGGCGGTGAGCATGTTGCCTGCCACCAGGCGCGACAGATCAACCACGCGCACGTCGTGCAGCGGGCCGCGTTGATTAGCGTCGAATTGAATCATCGTGGAAGCAGTTTAACGGGCACTGCTTATTACAATGCAGCAGCCCAATTCGTCCGCCTTGCTCACTGCGCTGCATCCTCGCCACCATGACATCCGCCGCCTTTTCCCTGCTCGAACGCAAGCGCTTCCAATCCACCGCCGATGGTCATGCGACGGACCTGTTCACGCTGGTCAACCAGCGCGGCATGCGCGTGGCGTTCACCAATCTGGGCGCAAAAATTTTGCAGATCATCGTGCCCGACCGCAATGGCGTGATGGACGACGTGGCGCTCGGCTACGACAGCATCGCCTCGGTGTTGACCGGGCAGAGCAGCATGGGCGCCTTCATCGGCCGCTATGCCGGGCGCGTCGGCGGCGGGCGCTTCACGCTCAATGGCAAGGCGCATCAACTGACGATCAACAGCGGCGTCAACTCGCTGCACGGTGGCGTCAAGGGCTCGCGCTTCCGGGTGTTTGACGTGAAGCAGCTCGATGCCGCCACCTGCGAGCTCACGCTCGACTATCCCGATGGCGACCAGGGCTACCCCGGCCATGTGACGTCGCGTGTGATCTATCAAGTCACCGAAGACAATGCCCTCGACATCCGCTACGAAGCCACCACCGATGCGCCAACCATCGTCAACTTCACCTCGCACGGATTTTTTAATCTCGCCGGCCACAATTCGGCAAGTGAAGCCACCACGGGCGAGCACATCCTGACGATTCCGGCCGACACCTTCACGCCAAGCGACGACAACCTCATCACCACCGGCGAGTTGAAATCAGTGACCGACACCGCCCTGGATTTTCGCCAGGCGGTGCGCATCGGGGCGCGCATCAACGACCCCTACCTCATGCATCCGTCCACGCGCGGCTACGATTTCAACTGGGTCGTCAGCAAGCCACCAGGAGAATACGGTCTGGCTGCGACGCTGTATGAACCCGCCACCGGCCGCGAGATGCAGGTACTCAGCACCGAGCCAGGCTTGGTGTTTTTTAGCGGCAACAATTTCACCGGGGAAGCGCCACGCGATGTGGGCAAGGGCGGCAAGGTCTATCACTGCCGCGCCGGCCTCTGCCTGGAGCCAGGCAAATTTCCCGACACGCCCAATCAGCCGGGATTTCCCTCTGCACAGCTCAACCCCGGCGAGACTTATCACGGGCGCATCACTTACCAATTTTCCGCACGCTGAAAGCGATCATGCCAACTCAACCTGAATTCATCCTGTACCACGCGTGGAACTCCAGCGCCTCGCGCAAAGTGCGCCTGTGCCTCGCCGAGAAAAATCTCGCGTGGCAGGGCCGCGTAATCGACATCAATAAATTTCAACATCACACCGCCTGGTACAAGCGCCTCAACCCGAACGGCATCGTGCCTTGCCTGCTGGTCAACGGCACGACGGAGCAAGGTGCCATCGCGCTGGTCGAGAGCAACCTCATCAACGAATATCTCGACGAAGCCTTTCCCTCGCCGCCGCTGATGCCGGACGATCCGCTGCAACGCCACGAAGTGCGGCGCTGGTCCAAATACATCGACGACACTTGTTTGCCCGCGGTGCAGAAACCGAACTGGACCCTGCTGATGCGCCCCATCGCCGAGAAGTGGACCGACGCGGAACTGGCCGAGCGCCTCGCCGCCATCCCCAGCAAGGAGCGCCGCGACTTGTGGACGCGCATGGCGCGCAATCCTTTCACCAACGCCGAGATCGACGCCGCGCTCGACATCCTGCAAGACATGACGATGCAGATCGAACGCTACCTCGTCAAGAGCGGCGGGCCGTGGATTTATGGCGAACGTTTCACCCTCGCCGACATTGCGGCCGCGCCTTACGTGGTGCGTTTTGAAGAAGAGCGCCCGGCGCACTTGACGCCGCTGGTCGCTGCATGGTGGGCGCGCTTTCTAGAGCGGCCCTGCTGGAGCCGTGCCGAGATTGGCGGGTTCAGCGCGGATAACGACCGCAGTGTGCGCGAGGCAGTGGCGGACGGCGGCGCCTGATACTCGCGATGCCTCGAATGGGGGCGAGACGAAGCAGGCCATGCCGCGAGAAGCGCTCCCAGAGCGGCTCTTATCGATCACATGCCTGGCATCCGCTCCCAGAGCGATTCTTGGCGGCATGCTTGTTGGCGTTTTCCAAAAACATGACAACCTCGTCAGAGGCTGCGCCCCACGCGTCCGGTCACTGGGTTGACGCCCGTCTGGCCGAAGATCATGCGCCACCCACTGCGGGCGAGCGCGGCGGCTCCGCCACCTCTGCCGGGCTCTGTGCTGCTGCCTGCGTCAGTGGTGCATCGCATATAGCTTGGCCGTCCCACTGACGGCCACACCAGCAGCGCCCTTCAGCGTCAATGATGCAGTTGCCGCTGCCGCAGCAGCGTGGGTCTTCGTTCATTGGAAACCCCCGGTGGTTACTTCAAGCTATCTCACAGCCAGGTCAACGCTACGTCAAAGCTATTTCACAAGAGGCCGCACGGTGGTGAAACCGCCGTCTACCGCAATCACCTGCCCCGTCAGGCGGGCTGCGCCGTCACCGAGCAACCAGGACATCACGTCAGCCACTTGGCTGGCCGTCTGCACACCGCCAAGCGGGTGCTGGCGCGCGGCGCCCTCGCGCATGGCTGGCAGCTTCAGCATGCCGGCCGTCATCTGTGTCTCGGTCATGCCCGGAGCCACGCCATTGATGCGCAGGCCTTGCGCTGCATAGGTC
Source organism: Burkholderiales bacterium (assembly GCA_031430015.1). Lineage (GTDB taxonomy): Bacteria > Pseudomonadota > Gammaproteobacteria > Burkholderiales > JAEUOS01 > CANJDH01. Next base: position 6,543 of record JANPAR010000297.1, on the reverse strand, counting down.
GCCGCGGCGCTGCGCACCAGCGCTTCGACGCCACCCTTGGCTGCGGCGATTGCTTCGTGATTCGCCACACCGATGCGCGCCACCACCGAACTGGCGAACACGGCGGCACCGGACCCGCCCTGCAGCGCCGCGATCCAGGCCTGCAGCATGAATACCGCGCTGTCGAGGTTGACGCGCACCACCTCGCGATAGGCCTCCAACCGGGTGCGGTGCAGTGGCGCAATCAGCGTGCTGCCTACGCAGTGCGCCAGCAATGTTGGTGCGGCCCCGAGCGCTTCCTGGCAGGCGGTGATCGCCAACAGCGCGCCATCGGGCGTGGTGGTGTCGGCGGCGATGCGCACGGCGGCCTCCACCTCGGCCAGGCGGTCCGCATCGCGTCCCACCACTGCGACGCGGCAGCCCTGAGCGTGCAATTGGCGAGCCAGGGCGCGGCCGATACCGCCGCTGGCACCGGTGATGAGGGCAATCGCAGTCATGGTGTATGTGTTCCGAAGACGAAAGGGATGAGATCAACGGGGTGTGTTGTCGTGCGAGGTTGGCCCTGCCAGACCGGCCTGCTCCAGACGAAACGCCCAGCGCTGCAGCGCCGGACGCCAGCGCAGGAACAGCCTGTAGGCGCGCTCCATCACCCAAGCCACACCTGGCATGCGGCCGGCCAGTGCCAGCCAACGCCAGCCCGGCAGCGCGGCCCACATCGCAAGAAATGCCTGTGCGCCGCTTAGCAATTGGCCGCCATGGCTGAGCACGTGGAAACGGGCCAGCAGTTGCTCGCGCGTGACGCCGGGCGGCAGTGGCAACGCGGCATCGCGGACATCGGCAAAACATACCGGCGAATTTGCCCGCAGGCCACGGTAGACGCCAATCTCGCGGCGGCAGAGCGGGCACGCGCCGTCGTACAGCACGGTGAGGGGCTGCAATTTGTTGACGGTCTCAGCCACGCGTAGCCTTGTTGCGCCGGCAGGCATCAGAGCAGAACTTCACGTCGGCCCAGTTTTTTGCCCAGCGGCGGCGCCAGCTCATGGCCAGACCACAGGTTACACAGGGCTTGCTGGGTAACGCAGCCTTGTTGCCGCGAAAGCTTGCCGGGCGCAGCCTTTCCGGGCGGTCTGCGCCGCTCTGCAACTGCGTTTTCAAGCTTTCTTCGCATAGACCACGCACCAGCCCTTGGCGTTGACCTGCTTGCCGCCAAGCGGGGCGCAGGGGCCCCACGGGTCAGTGGGCTTGCCAGCGTAGAGCGTGCAGTTGGCGCAGACGCTGCCCTTCACGTACTGGGCATACTTCTTGATGTCAACCGCCGCCGCATCGTGCTTGTAACCGAGTGCGGCTGCATTGGCGTCTTTCTCGTCAACGCGGGCGGGCTGCGCAAAAGCGCCTCGTCCGGCCAGCAACATCACGCCAGCAGCGGGTACGAGAGCGAGCATGGTTCTCTTTGATTGGTTCACGGAGTCGTCCTTTAAGTTGTTGGGCGAGTTGTTCAAAATGCGCTTGGCGGATGGGCAGGGTGCCCGCCAGGAAGGCTGCCCCGCCCTGCCGTGTTTACTTGGGGATGATGACCGTGTCGATCACGTGGATCACGCCGTTGTCAGCGACGATGTCCACTGCGGTGACTTTTGCATCATTGACCTTGACGCCGCCTGCGGTAGCCAGGCTGATCGTGGAGCCCTGCACGGTCTTGACCATTCCGGGCTTCACGTCCTTGGACATCACCACGCCAGGCACGACGTGGTAAGTGAGGACTGCGGTGAGCTTGGCCTTGTCAGCGAGCAGCGCCTGCAGCTGCGCCGGGGGAACCTTGGCAAACGCGGCGTCAGTCGGCGCAAACACAGTGAAAGGACCCGGACCCTTCAGCGTTTCGATCAGACCAGCGGCCTTCAAAGCCGTGGCGAGAGTGTTGAAAGTGCCTGCCGAAACGGCAGTGTCGACGATGTCCTTGCCAAGGGCGTTCGTCGCAATGAGAACCGAAGCAGCAATACCAAGCAGAACTTTTTTCATTTGAAAATCCTTTAAATTCAATTGATTACAAAGTGATAGGGCGTTATTTTGGGCGATGGTTTGCTTTGGTAACGGGCTAACATTTAAACACTATTGTTCGTATTTGTATCGTATTTTATAAACAATAGTGTTTCAATATCGTTTCATTGAGACTAAAATGCGCCAAAGCAGCCTTTAAAACTGCATTTTTTCAGAAACTTGAGGGTCCAGAATGAAAGCCATCCGATGAGCGCCGAAACCCAGAAAGCAGGCGTGTACCGAAGCGGAGTGGCCGCGCGGCTCTCCGGAGTACCTGTTGATACCTTGCGAATCTGGGAGCGCCGCTACGCGGTGATCGGCCCGCCGTTGAGCGCGGGCCGGCAACGGCTCTATTCGCTGACAGACATCCGGCGTCTGGCAATGATCAAAAAGCTTGTGGATATGGGCCATCCGATCGGCACCATCGCCTCGCTCGGCGCCGGCGAGCTCCTGGCCATGCACGCTGCGACGCGGTCACTGCATGACGCCCCCTCTGACAGGGTAGACCACGCGGAACGGAGCGAAACCATGATCGCGCTGGCCGGCGCTCTGATGATGGGTGAACTGTTCATCAAGGCCCTCTCGAGTGGCACGCTCAGAGTTGTCGGGCGCTGCGCCGAGCTGGCGAACGCTGCTTCCGCCCTGAAGAACGTCCGCGCGGACATCGCAATCATCGATCTGCCCAACATGAGCGACGCTGATATCGCACTCGTCACATCGATCAAAGCCGCCTGCGGGGCCGACAGTGCGATCGTGCTCTATCGCTTCGCGACCAGCGCCATGGTCAGGCGCATGCGCATGGCCGGACACGCGGTAGCGCGGGCGACAACGGATGCCGCAGAGATTGAGGCCATCTGCCTGGGCCTTCTGGGGCAACCCCGATTTGAGGCTAGCGAACAGATGCGGTTGCTCGAGACGGCTCAGCCGCACCCGCCAAAATTCGCTGAGCAATTTCTCGTCGAGCTTTCCAGCGCATCCCGCACCATTGAGTGCGAGTGCCCGAAGCACATTGTCGATCTGGTGTTGAATTTGGGGGGGTTCGAGCGCTACAGCGCGGAATGCGCCAGCCGCAGTCCTGCCGATGTGCTGCTGCACCTCGATCTGCAGCGCGCCGCCGGGCTGGCGCGATCCATCATGGAGCAAGCTTTGGAGCGCGTGGCGATTGCGGAAGGGATTGAATTGCCGGTGCCGAAGGCGAACCTGTAAGAATGGTCCCGGCGCCGTCTCATCCGCCCGCCTTGCGCGCGCGAATCACCGTCCACGGAAAACGCCAGTTGCGATTCGCCGGATCCAGCGCGCCGGGCGCTTCTTCAAATGGCTCAATAGCCACATCGATGAAACCGAGTTCGGCCAGCAGCACGGCGAGATCCATATTCGCGAGCGGCTCCATGAACGGCTCGTTGTTGCGGCGGGCGTGGCCGTAGTAAATGAAGTGGCTGAACGCATCGGCACCCGGCTGCACCTGCGGCAAAAAATCCAGATGCGCCATCCAGCCGCCGGCTTTAAGCACGCGCGCAGCTTCACGCAATACATCTTTGACTACCGGTGGCGGCAGTTCGTGCAGCAGCATGGTCGAGGTGACTAGGTCGAATTCGGCCACGCCGAATTGTGTGGCCGCCGCGTTGGCCTGCGCATAGCGCACGTTGGTGAGCTGCGCGTCGCGCTGCGTCTTTGCCGCCAGGCGCAGGCAGGGTGCGGCCAGATCAATCGCCTCGACGCGTGCGGCCCCAAACGCGCGGGCAAACGGCAGCGTGCTTTTGCCGAAACCGCAGCCCATGTCGAGCAGGGTTTGCGGTGTGCATGGTGGCGCCGGTCCAGGATCAGGGGACACGCCAAGTGCAATTTTCGCGCTCGCGTCTCCTGCGTCTCCCGCGCGCCCAAACAGGGCGGCGACTTGTTGGGTAAAGCGCTCGTGCAAATCAGCATGGCGCTGCCCGGCGAGCGGCGTGGTGGAACGCGCACCGCGCTCATACACTGCACCGGCCAGCGGATCGCCCCACACGCCACCGGGGTGCTGATGAATATCGACGCTGACGTAGTAGCGCGGCAATTCTAGTGACGGGTCGAGCACGGCTGGCGCACCAACGAGCGATGCCTCCAGCATGGCGCGGTCGCGCGCCTGCCAGTTGACCAAGCCGTAGCGACCCGAATACTTCATGCGCTGCAGATGGCGCTCAAGCCACGCGAAGGTTTGATAGAGGGTCGAATCATTCAGGGCTGCCGGGGTGGCGGCGCGTGCCTCATACTCGGCACGCAACGCGGGGAACATGCGTGTCGTCCAAAACGTCTTGGTACCGAGCAAGAAATCCTGCGCGGCAGCAAAGGCGCGGTCACTGTCCGTCCCAGACGCAGGTGCAGCGCCGCTCACGACAGCGCACCCCGGCTCACCTGTTGTCCCATCAACGGCTGCATCAGATGCTGGATAAAAGCGTTGCGATCGGCACGCGCAGCGGCCAGGGCTTCGGCATCCGGCTCCGCGTCAAGCGCGGCGCGATCCAACTGACCTCGCGCGGCAAGTTGTGCTTCAAGCGCACGCGTGCGGTCACGCAGCACATACAACTCCGTCGCCAGCGCCATCACCACGCCGAGCACACGGTCGATGGCGGGGTCCGGGAAGAAGGTTTGTTCGGGTCGAGGTGCGCCATCTACACAATTCATGTCATCTCCTGTTAGCTGAACATACCGAGTACCCGGTGACGACCCGCCCTACGCCGCCAGTTTGCTCGCCGCCGCCAGACTCTCGCGGCATTCGCGCACCATGCGCTCGATCAACTCGGCACAGGTCGGCACGTCGTTAATCAACCCCACCACCATGCCGGCGCTGACGATGCCGGCATCGACTTCGCCGGTCTTCATCGCGTTTTTGCCGCGCCCCCCGGCAACGAGGTGGCGCACTTCTTCGAAGGCTGCGCCCTTCTTTTCCATCGCGACCACTTCGTCCGATACGGCGTTTTTGAACACGCGCGAGGTATTGTGCATGGTGCGAAAAATCAGGTTGGTATCGCGCTCGGTCGCCTTGACCAGTGCCTGCTTGACGTTGTCGTGCACCGGCGCTTCCTGGGTGCAGACGAAGCGCGTGCCCATGTTGATGCCTTGTGCCCCCATCGCGAAGCACGCTGCCATTTGATAGCCGTCGGCGATGCCGCCTGAAGCCACCACGGGAATCTTCACCGCGCGCACCGCAGCGGGAATCAGGATCAGGTTGGTGACATCGTCTTCGCCGGGATGGCCGGCGCATTCGAAGCCGTCAATCGAGATGATGTCAACGCCGTGGCGCTCGGCCGAGAGGGCGTGGCGCACTGAGGTGCATTTGTGCAGCACCTTGATGCCGTGTTGTTTGAAGGTGGGCACGACGTCGCGCGGGTTGTTGCCGGCGGTCTCAACGATCTTGATGCCGCTGTCGATGATGACCTTGATGTACTCGGCATACGGCGGCGGCTTGATCGACGGCAGGATGGTGAGATTGACGCCGAAGGGCTTGTCAGTCATGGTGCGGCAGCGCGCAATTTCCTTGGCGAGATCTTCAGGGGTGGGTTGCGTGAGCGCGGTAAGAATGCCGAGGCCGCCGGCGTTGGAAACGGCCGAGGCCAGCTCGGCGAAGCCGACCCATTGCATGCCGCCCTGGATGATGGGATAGCGGATGCCGAGCATTTCGGTGACTGCGGTTTTCATGGTGTGCCTTGGTGAGATTGGATATTCAAATGATCTTGCTCGCGCGCCCCGCCCAGTAGCGGTCGCGCAGCAAACGTTTGTACAGTTTGCCGGTTGGATGGCGCGGCAGTTCGGCTTCAAAGTCAATCGAGCGCGGGCATTTGATCGGCGACAAACTGTCGCGACAAAACGCGATCAACTCGGTCTCGAGTTCCTTCGCGAGCGGCCCAGCCACATCGCGCATGTCGCGCGGCTGCACCACGGCTTTGACTTCTTCGCCGAAGTCTTCGTTGGGCACGCCGATTACCGCGCAGTCGAGCACCTTGGGGTGGGTGATGAGCAGGTTCTCGGCTTCTTGCGGGTAGATGTTGACGCCGCCCGAAATAATCATGTGAGCTTTGCGGTCGGTCAGGTAGAGGTAGCCTTCCTCATCGGCGTAGCCGACATCACCGAGCGTGGTCCAGCCTTGCGCATTGCGGCTGCTGGCGGTCTTCTCCGGGTCGTTGTGATAGCTGTAGGCGCGACCTTCGGCAAAATAGATCGTGCCGGGAGTGCCGTTGGGCACCTGCGCACCGTCGTCATCGCAGATGCGCAACTGGCCGATCACCGCACGGCCCACGGTGCCGGGATGTGTGAGCCAGTCCTGAGAGTTGACCATCGTCATGCCATTGCCCTCGGTGCCGGCGTAGTACTCCCACAGCACCGGCCCCCACCACTCGATCATCTGCTGCTTGACCGGGATCGGACAAGGTGCGGCAGCGTGGATCGCGATCTTGAGCGAGGACACGTCGTATTGCGCACGCACCTGGGGTGGCAGCTTCAACATGCGCACAAACATGGTGGGCACCAGCTGGCTGTGGCTGATGTGGTGCTGCTGCACCA
>JANPAR010000296.1:0-3821 GCA_031430015.1 Burkholderiales bacterium | reverse complement strand
AGCGCGCACTGGCGGCGGGTTGCAAGGTGCATGGCGCGACCGTGCATTTTGTGACGCCGGCGCTCGACCACGGGCCGATCGTGATCCAGTCCGCAGTGCCGGTGTTGCCCGACGACGATGCCGCCGCACTCGCTGTGCGCGTGCTGGCGACCGAGCACGTGATCTATCCGCAAGCGGTGCGCTGGTTTGCCGAAGGACGGCTCTCGGTCACTGATGGCATCGTGCGGGTGGCGCCAACTTCCGCTTCGCAAGCTGCAACAAGCGCTGCCGCGCCACGCTCCGCGCAACAACTCATGCTTCCCCAACCGGTGCCCCAATGAATCTGCCGCGCATTAGCCCTTTTCTGCTTGAACAGGCCAGTCGTGCTGCAGCGGCCGTGCTGCCCGGCGATATTGCTGCCGATAAGGCGCTGTCGGAATTTTTTCGCGCCAACCCCAAGCTCGGTGCCGCCGAGCGCCGCTTCGCCGCCGAGACGGTCTATAGCGTGATCCGCAACCGCCGCTCGCTCGGCGAAATGGCCGGCAGCCGCTCGCCGCGTAATCTCGCGCTCGCGGCCCTGGCACGCTTCGCCGGTTTCAACGCGCGCCAGTTCGAAGCGCTGGTCAAGCCCAGCGAAATGGAATTGGTCGAGCGCGTCAAGGCGGCGCGTGCCGAAGACTTGCCGCCCGCTGTGCGCCTAGACCTCACCGACTGGCTCTACGCGCGTCTGGTCGCCGACATGGGGGCGGCGGAAACCGAGGCCTATGCCCTGGCCTTCAAGCAGCCGGCACCGCTTGACTTGCGCGTGAACACAATCAAGGCCACGCGCGACGACGTGTTGGCATCCCTGCGTGAAGTGGGCATCGAGGGCGAGGTCACGCCCTTGTCGGTTGACGGCATCCGCCTGTGGAGCAAACCGGCGCTGAACAAAAACGCGCTGTTCCTCGCGGGCGCGATTGAAGTGCAGGACGAAGGCAGTCAGTTGCTCGCGTTGCTGCTCAATCCGAAGCGTGGCGAAATGGTGGCCGATTTTTGTGCGGGTGCGGGCGGCAAAACCCTCGCGCTCGGGGCCTTGATGCGTTCGTCCGGACGGCTCTATGCGTTCGATGTGTCAGAGGGTCGCTTGAAAAAATTCGGCCCGCGCTTGAAGCGCAGCGGCCTGTCGAACGTGCATCCGGCGCGCATTACCAACGAGAACGATCTGAAGATCAAGCGCCTTGCGGGGAAGATGGATCGCGTGCTGGTCGATGCGCCCTGCAGCGGCCTGGGCACCCTGCGCCGCAATCCGGAGCTCAAGTGGCGGCAGAGTGAAACCGACATCGGCGAATTGGCGGTGAAGCAGGCAGCCATCCTCGCCGGCGCGGCGCGCATGGTGAAGCCGGGCGGGCGTCTGGTGTATGCCACGTGCAGCATTTTGCGCGACGAGAATGAAGCGGTGGCCGAGGCGTTTGTGGCCGCGCATCCCGAGTTCAAACTGATCGATGCGGTGGAGGCATTGGCGAAAAGCGGCGTCGCGTTGCCGTGCAATGCGGGGCCATTTTTGCGGCTGTCGCCGCAGCAGCACGGTACCGATGGTTTTTTTGCCGCCGCGATGGAAAGAGTGGCGGAGCCGAAGCTGTGAGTGTGGCGATGGCGGCGCGATTGGATTCGCGGACGGGCTCAAGATCGAGTTCAACGTTGAGTTCAACATCGGTAACAAGACTGGATTCGCGACCAGTTCAAAGAGCGGGCTCAACTATACGCACCCTTATCGCGCTGGGAGCCGCATGGATATTGGCTTGTGGGCCTTCATCTGCCCAACAGGCTCATGCACCAACGGTTTCGGGACGGGCATCTGTTGAAAACGCGGCTGCGGCGGCATCCCAACGCGGCATCCAGACGCGCGTTTACTTCACGCCCTGGGACGATGCCGAGGGCGCGATCATGCGTGCGATTCGCGCGGCGCAGCGCCAGGTGCTGGTGCAGGCCTATGTGTTTACCAGCGGCGCGATTGCGGGCGAACTCATCAACGCCAAGAAGCGCGGCGTGGACGTGCGCGTGACCGCCGATCAAGACCAGACCGAGCGCGTGAACACATCGCGCATCGGCGACCTCGCCCGCGCCGGCATTCCGGTGTGGATCGAGACGCGTTATCAGGCTGCGCACAACAAGACCATGGTGATCGACGCGGGGTCGCCCGCTGCTGTGGTAATCACTGGCTCCTACAATTGGACGGTGGCGGCGCAACGGCGCAATGCGGAGAACGTGTTGATTGTGAGTGGTGCGCTGGACCTCGCGCAGACTTACAAAGCCAACTGGGAGCGGCATCGCAATGATGCGCTGCCGTATGTGATTCGCTGATTTGAGCGGTTGAACCACGCAGCAAATAGCGGACACAGATCGAACAAGCAAACATCGAATCGGGATCGAACAAGCAAACATCGAACAGCGCGATTTCATCAGACTGTCACCCGCACATGCCGAACCCGTCACCATCGTCATGAACCCCAAACTTCTCACCTTTGCCCGCGACCTGTGGGCCGACTTGCGCGAACCCGAAGTGTTCTGGCAGGTCGGCGCGCTGGTGCTGTGCTTTGCCACCGCGTGGTGGCTGGCACGTCTGTTGCGCGCGCGTTTTGGCGATCAGATCAATGGCCGGCTCGACGCGCGTGCCGCGCAAATGGCCGAGGCCGATGGGCGCACGCGCATGTTTGGCGACCGACTGCGCGTGGTTGGCGGCGGCTTTGGGCGCATTCTGTTCTCGCTGCTCGCGCTGGCGTTGTTGCTGATTTTCCGCGCCGTGCTGGAACGTTTTGAGCATGTGAACTTGCTCAACCTCGCGGTGCCGCTGCTCACCGCCTTCGTGGTGGTGCGGGCACTGGTCTATCTGCTGCGCGAGGTGTTCGCGCCGTCGGGTGGCCTTGCGGCGAGCGAGCGCTGGATCGTGATCGTGGTCTGGTGCGGCGTGGCGCTGCACTTCATGGGCTGGCTGCCGGAACTCAAGGGTGCCGTCGACTCTGTGGGGTTTCACATCGGCAAGCAGCGCATTTCGCTGTGGCTGATTTTGCAGGGGGTGGGGTCGGTGGCGTTCACGCTGCTGGTGTCGTTGTGGCTCTCGCACCTCATCGAAGGCCGGCTGCGCGAGGCCGCATCGCTCGACTCGTCGCTGCGCGCCGTGCTCGGGCGTGTGATCAAGGCGCTGCTGGTGCTGATTGCGGTGCTGACCAGTCTGGGTTTGGTGGGAATTGATCTCACGGTGCTCTCCGTGTTTGGCGGCGCGCTCGGCGTGGGGTTGGGTCTCGGACTGCAACGCATCGCCAGCAATTATTTGTCCGGATTCATCATTCTGCTCGACCGCTCGATCCGCATCGGCGACATGATTACCGCCGACAAATATAGCGGCGCGGTGACGCACATCAACACCCGCTACACGGTGCTCAAAGCGCTGGACGGCACTGAGGCCATCGTGCCCAACGAGACTCTCGTCAATACGCCCATACAGAATCTTTCATTCACCACGCGGGAAAACCGTCTGGCGATCCAGGTCACCGTTGCCTACGACAGTGATCTTGAACAGGTGCGCGGCATCCTGCTCGCTGCCGCGGGCGAGCATGCGCGCATCCTTGATGAGCCAGCACCCGTCGTGTTCCTCACCAAATTTGGTGCTGACGGACTGGAGCTGGAAATGGGCTTCTGGATCAAAGACCCCGAGGCCGGCAGCCTCAACGTGCGCTCAGAGCTCAATTTCGCGATCTGGAGCGACTTCAAGCTGCATGGCGTCGCGGTGCCGTTCCCGCAGCGCGAAGTGCGCATGCTGGGCAGCGCCACCCAGCCGGGGCCTCAGGCGCCCGATGCGCCAGACG
>JANPAR010000295.1:0-6598 GCA_031430015.1 Burkholderiales bacterium | reverse complement strand
GCCCGAGTGGGGCTGGAAAGGTGCGACCGATTCGCCGCTCACCGGCATTACGCGCAATCCGTGGAATCTCGCCATGACGCCGGGCGGCTCGTCCGGTGGCGCAAGCGCCGCTCTGGCAGCGGGTCTTGGGCCTTTGCACATCGGTACTGACGGTGGCGGTTCGATCCGCATTCCCAATGCATTCACTGCGACCACCGGCATCAAAGCGCACTTTGGCCGCGTGCCGGCCTGGCCTTTGTCGCCGATGGGCACCGTCGCACACGTGGGGCCAATGACGCGCAATGTTGCCGATGCGGCGATGCTTCTCAACATCGTCTCGCAACCCGACGCGCGCGACTGGAGCGCGCTGCCGCCGCATGACAAGGATTGGAGCGCGGGTTTGGGAAACTGCCGTGCGCCTGACGCACTCAAGGGCCTGCGCATCGCCTACAGCCCACGCCTCGGTTACATCCCGCATGTCGATGCCGAAGTCGAAGCGGCAGTGAAACAAGCGGTGCAACGCTTCGTTGACCTCGGGGCGCACGTCGAGCAGCGCGACCCCGGCTTCCCCGACTGCGGGCCACTCTTTGCGACGCACTGGTTCGCCACCGCGCGCAACACCTTCGGCAAATTGCCGCCAGAGAAATTCAAGCTGATGGATCCGGGCCTGCAAGCCACTTGCGCCTACGCTGCGCGCTACACGATTGCCGATTTTCTCGACTATCAGGCCGGGCGCGTGCAGGTGGGAGAAGCGATGAAGCGCTTCAACACCGAGTTTGATCTACTCATCACGCCCGCCACCGCCGTGCCAGCGTTTGAGGTGGGCCGTGTGTCCCCTGATCTGCCCAGCAATGTGCAATCGGTGCCTGAGGACTGGACCTGGTGGACGCCGTTCTCGTTTCCGTTCAACCTCACGCAGCAGCCTGCCATGTCGATCAACTGCGGGTTTACGCAAGCGGGATTACCGATCGGCTTGCAGATCGTCGCCCCGGCGTATCGGGAGGATTTGGCCCTGCGCGCGGCAGCTGCGTTCGAGTCCCTGCGCGGGCCGCTTGTTTGGCCTACACTGTAATGCTGCTTTCGCGCCAACCACCGACCAGCCAATCGGCCGACCAGCGTGGCACACGATTTGCATTGCCAGATTTACTCTGCTTGATGCGCATGGCGACAAGACAACCAACGTGATGAACCCCATGAGGAGATGACCACATGAAATTTCGTTCCCCTTTGCTTGCGGCACTGTTTTCTGGTGCAGCCCTGCTCGCCATTTGGGCGCCGGGCGCCTCGGCGCAAAGCGTGCTCAAAGTCGTGCCGCACTCCAATCTGTCGATCCTCGACCCGATCTGGACCACGCAGTACATGGCGCGCAATCATGGCTACATGATTTATGACACCCTGTTCGGCACCGACGAAAAGGGCCAGATCAAGCCGCAGATGGTCGAGTCGTGGGAGGTCAGCCCCGACAGCCGTCTGTGGACCTTCAAGCTGCGTAAAGGACTGGAATTTCACGACGGCAAGCCGGTCACCGGTGATGACGTGACGGCCTCGCTGTCACGTTGGGGCAAGCGCGACGCAATGGGGCAAAAGCTGTTCAGCTTCATCCAGCGCATGGATTCGCCCACGCCCGACACCTTCCGCATTTTCCTCGGCGAAGCCTGCGGCATCATGCTCGACGCGCTCGGCAAGCCTTCGTCCAACGTGCCCTTCATCATGCCCAAGCGCGTCGCTGACACACCGGCCGACAAGCAGATCGAGGACTACATCGGCTCCGGGCCATACGTATTCAAGCGCGACGAATTCAAGCCGGGCGACAAGGCGGTCTACACCAAGAACGCCAAGTACGTGCCGCGCAAGGAAGCGCCGTCCGGCTCGACCGGCGGCAAAAACGTTTACGTGGATCGGGTCGAATGGAACCTGGCATTGCGAGACGCGCAGGCGCAGGTCAACGCTCTTTCCAAGGGCGAAGTCGACATCATCGAGCAGCCGGCGTTTGAATCGTATGCCGCGCTGGCCAAAGACCCGAATGTGGTCATCATCAATGGCAACAATCTCGGCTTCCAGTACATGGTGCGCTTCAACCATCTGCACCCGCCATTCAACAACGCCAAGGTGCGCCAGGCCGCGATTGCCGCGTTCAATCAGGAAGCATTTCTGAAGGCGCAGGTCGGCATCAAGGAGTACTACAAGACCTGCCCGTCGATGTTCGTCTGCGGCACGCCCTACGGCTCAACCAAAGGCAGCGACCTGATCGGCAAGTCGAACATGAAGAAGGCGCAAGACCTGTTGAAAGCTTCGGGTTACGACGGCACAACAGTCGTCATCATGAAGCCGACCGACCTTGCCTCGATTGCCAAACTGCCCGATGTCGCCGCGCAATTGCTGCGCCAGGCCGGCTTCAAGGTCGATCTGCAATCAATGGACTGGAACACGCTGGTGGGACGCCGTGCCAAAAAAGACCTGCCCTCGGCTGGCGGCTGGAACATCTTCGCCACCGCCTGGGTCTCGCCCGATATCTGGAACCCGCTGACCAACGCCGCCATCGGCGCGGCTGGCGACAAATCCTGGTTCGGCTGGCCCACTGACGACGCCATTGAAAAGCTGCGCGACCAGTTCGCACGCGAACTCGACATGAACAAGCGCAAGACCATCGCCGAAGCCATTCAGGCACGCGCCTTCGAGGTCGGCACGCACGCGCCCGTCGGCGAGCAGATCAATCCGGCCGCGCTCAAAAAAGGCGTGACTGGGCTGGTAATCGGGCCCGGCAACTTTTACTGGAACATCAAGAAGTAAGGGCTGGGGCCGGAACAGGGCGGGGTGACCCGCCCTTTTTTCTGTCTGCTCCCATGTTGTACACCCCGCTTAGCCGCACCCAGACTCGTTCTCCATGTTCGCCTTCCTCGTCAAGCGCATCGCTGCCACCGTCCCGGTGTTGTTCATCGTGGCGGTGCTGGTGTTCCTGTTGTTGCGCCTGACCCCCGGCGATCCGGCCGCGATCATCGCCGGTGATGCAGCCTCGCCCGAGAACGTCGCCAAGATCCGCGAGAACCTTGGCCTCTCCAAACCGCTGATCGCGCAATTCGGCATCTGGTTTGGCAATCTGCTCGCCGGTGATCTGGGTGAGTCCTACTTCTTCAAAGTCAAGGTTGCAGCGCTGATCATGCAGCGCATTGAGCCAACGCTGGCGCTATCGTTTTGCACCATCGTCATCGCCGTGCTGGTCGCCGTGCCGCTCGGCGTGCTTGCGGCCTGGCGACAGGGTGGCTGGCTCGACCGCGCGTTGATGGGCTTTTCAGTGATGGGCTTTTCAATTCCGGTGTTTGTGCTCGCCTATATCCTGATCTGGATCGTCTCCTTGAAACTGGGCTGGCTGCCGGTGCAGGGCTACGAGCGTCTCGCGGGCGGCTTCGGGCCCTTCATCCGGCATCTGATCCTGCCGTCGGTCACGCTGTCGGTGATCTACATCGCACTGATCGCGCGCGTTACGCGCGCCAGCGTGCAAGAGGTGCTGTCCGAAGACTACATCCGCACCGCGCGCGCCAAGGGCCTGCCCGAGAAGCGCGTACTGATCAAGCATGCGCTCGCCAACGCAGCAGTACCGATCATCACGGTGATCGGCATTGGCATTGCGCTCTTGATCGGCGGCGTGGTGGTGACGGAATCGGTGTACGGCATTCCCGGCCTCGGGCGGCTCACAGTGGATGCGGTGCTGGCGCGCGATTTCCCGACGATTCAGGGCGTGATTTTGTTTTTCTCGTTTGTGTACGTGCTGATCAATTTGCTGGTCGATGTGTCGTATTTGTTTTTTGATCCGCGGATTCGCTATTGATCCGGCTGCGCCAACCGAAGCCCCATGCCTGCTCCCGCCGCCCCCAACGACACCGATGCAACGCTCTCCACCGAAAGCGCCAACATCGTCGCGCGCGTGTCGGTGTGGCAGCGGCTCGCACGCCACTGGGGCGTGCGCATTGGCGGCGTGGCAATGGGCATTTTGGTGCTCATCGCCCTCGCTGCGCCGGTGCTCGGCACCGTAGACCCCACCCTGTTTGACCCCGGCAGCCGGGACTTGTTGCCCGGCGCGAGCGGCGAGATCACCACGCTCGAAGGTGAATCGGTCAAGCACCAATTCATGATGGGCTCCGATTCATTCGGGCGCGACATCTACAGCCGCGTGATCTACGGCACCCGTGTATCGCTGATCGTCGGCCTCGCCTGCGCGCTGGTGTCGGTGCTGCTCGGCGTCATCGCGGGCCTCTCTGCCGGCTACCTGCGCTGGCTCGATATGCCGCTGATGCGCGTCATGGACGGCATCATGGCCATTCCCGGCATCCTGATCGCGATTGCGTTGGTGGCCTTGTGGAAAGCGAGTTTGCTGTCGGTGATCGTCGCGATTGCGATACCCGAAATACCGCGCGTGACGCGCCTGGTGCGCGCGCTGGTGCTGTCGATTCGTGAAGAGCCGTATGTCGAGGCAGCGATCTCGCTCGGCACCTCCACCTTCAAAATCATGTTCGGCCACATCCTGCCCAACACCGTCGCGCCGCTAATCGTACAGGGCACCTACGTCTGCGCCTCGGCGATTTTGACCGAGGCGATTTTGTCCTTCCTTGGTGTGGGCCTGCCGACCGATTTTCCAACCTGGGGCAACATCATGGCCGAGGGCCGGGTGCAGTTACAGCAGTTCCCGCACAACGTGTTTTTCCCCGGCATTTTTCTTGAGGTGACGGTGCTGGCAGTCAATATTCTCGGGGACGGATTGCGCGATGTGCTGGACCCCAAGATGGCGAAGAAAGTCTGAGCGCGGTACGTGCGTCCGTCACCCATGAGCCCCTGCCTCGAGATTCGCAATCTCTCGATCTCGCTGCCGCGCGGCGCGGATCGTGCGCATGCCGTCACCAACGTCAATCTCACCGTCAATCGCGGCGAGATCGTGTGCCTCGTCGGTGAATCCGGCTCCGGAAAATCAGTCATCGCGCATGCGGTGATGGGCCTCTCGCCCAAGGAATTGCAAGCCACCGGCGGCGAAATCCTGCTCGACGGCGAAGACATCCTCAAGGCTACACCCGATCGCCTGCGCGCACTGCGCTGCGTGCGCATGTCGATGATCTTTCAGGAGCCGATGACGGCGCTCAACCCAGTCATGCGCTGTGATGAACAAATCGATGAAGTGCTGGCCATGCACACGCAATTACCGGCGCAAGAGCGCGCCGTGCGTGTCAAACGCATCATCGAAGAAGTCCATCTGCCTGATCCGGAGCGCATGATGGCGTCCTACCCGCACCAGCTCTCGGGCGGGCAGCGCCAGCGCATCATGATCGCGATGGCACTGATCATGGAGCCGGTGCTGCTGATCGCCGACGAGCCGACCACCGCGCTCGATGTGACGACGCAGGCGCAGATATTGAAACTGATCCGCGAGTTGCAGCAAAAGCACGGCACCGGTGTGTTGTTCATCACGCACGACTTCGGCGTGGTCGCTGAAATTGCCGACCGCGTTGCGGTGCTGCGCTTGGGTGACTTGGTTGAGACCAAAACGAAGACCGAATTGTTGGCACGCCCCGCGCATGCTTACACCCGGATGCTGATTGCCTCGGTACCAAGCATCACACCGCGCGCGCGCGCCCTCGATGCGGCGGCACCTATTGTGCTCAAGACCACCGCACTTGCGAAAACCTATTCCAGCGGCGGCTTCCTCGCCAAGAAGCGTGAAGTACACGCGGCGGCCGACGTCAGCTTCGAGTTGCGGCGCGGCCAGACGCTGGGTATCGTCGGTGAGTCCGGCTCCGGCAAGTCCACCGTGGCGCGCTGCATTGCACGCCTGATTGATCCCACCAGCGGCAGCGTGCGCCTGGGCAACGACGAAATCGCCACCATGCGCGCGAGCACGCTGCGCCCTCTGCGCCGCCGCGTGCAGATCGTGTTCCAAGACCCTTACCGCTCGCTCAACCCGCGCCGCAAAGTGGGCGAGGCGATCATCGAAGGCCCGCTCAACTACGGCATTTCACGCAGGGACGCACTGGAGCGTGCGCGCAAGTTGATGGAAACCGTGCGCCTCGATGCGAGCGCGCTCGATCGCTATCCGCACCAATTCTCCGGCGGCCAGCGCCAGCGCATCTGCATCGCGCGCGCACTGGCGATGGAGCCCGAGTTGCTGATTGCCGACGAAGCGGTGTCAGCGCTTGATGTGTCGGTGCAGGCGCAGGTGCTGCAACTGCTCGACGAAATCCGTGACCGTATGAACCTCGCCATGCTTTTCATTACCCACGACCTGCGCGTGGCGGCGCAGGTGTGCGATCACGTCGCAGTGATGTCGAAGGGGCGTGTGGTTGAATACGGTGCGGCGCGTGATGTGTTCGGCGCGCCCAAGCACGAGTACACGCAAGCCCTGTTTGCGGCGGCACCGGGGCGAGACTACGCCTTTGGAAAGTGATCGCTTCGGAAAGCGTTGGTGGGAGCGGTTCCTAGGCGATGTAGTTTGGAAGCCGTTGGTGGACAAGGGTTTCAGGCCAGCGTCGGCGAGCTGCGCGTTGCCGCACCGTGCCGCGCAGCGACTCAGTCAGTGGCCTTGACGTTAGCCTGCTTGGCCACCGCCCCCCACTTCGCTACTTCCGCATTCACAAAC
>JANPAR010000294.1:0-11854 GCA_031430015.1 Burkholderiales bacterium | reverse complement strand
GCATCGGCAGCATCGAATACGAAGCTTTCATCGCCACCGGCGACGCGCACTACGCCTGGCAACACCCGGCGAACGAATGGCAGGCCATCGCCCTCGGCTACACCAGCGGCACCACCGGCAATCCCAAAGGCGTGGTCACGCATCATCGCGGCGCCTATCTCAACGCCACCTCCAACATCGTGGTGTGGAACCTGCCGCACTTCGCGGTCTACCTGTGGACGCTGCCGATGTTCCACTGCAACGGCTGGTGCTTTCCGTGGACGCTGGCCGAGATCGCGGGCACCAATGTGTGTTTGCGCAAGGTTGAAGCCAAAGCCATTTTTGATGCGATCCGTATCCACAAGGTCACGCATTTTTGCGGCGCGCCGATTGTGCATTCGACGCTGGTCAACGCACCCGATGCGCTCAAGGCCGACATTACGCACAAGGTCAGCGCGCTGGTGGCCGGTGCCGCGCCGCCTGCATCAATGATCGAAGGCGTCGAGCAATTAGGCTTCGATCTCACCCACGTCTACGGCCTCACCGAAGTCTATGGCCCGGCTGCGGTCTGCGCCAAGCAGCCTGAATGGATGGAGGCCGGCATCGGCGAGCGCGCGCGCCTGATGGGCCGCCAGGGCGTCGCCTACACCCTGCAAGAAGGCATCAGCGTGATGAACCCGGAGACGATGCAGCCGGTGCCGGCCGACGGCGAGACCATGGGCGAAATCATGTTTCGCGGCAACATTGTGATGAAGGGCTATCTC
Organism: Burkholderiales bacterium; assembly: GCA_031430015.1. Lineage (GTDB taxonomy): Bacteria > Pseudomonadota > Gammaproteobacteria > Burkholderiales > JAEUOS01 > CANJDH01. The sequence goes on along the minus strand of JANPAR010000294.1, from coordinate 11,111 downwards.
AAAAACGAAGCAGCGACGCAAGCGGCATTCAAGGGCGGCTGGTTTCACACTGGTGATTTGGCAGTGCTGCACCCGGATGGCTACGTCAAGATCAAGGACCGCTCCAAGGACATCATCATCTCCGGCGGCGAAAACATTTCTTCGCTCGAAGTCGAAGACGTGATCTACCGCCATCCCGCCGTGCTCGCCTGCGCGGTGGTGGCGGCGCCCGACCCGAAATGGGGCGAGACGCCATGTGCGTTTGTCGAACTCAAAGAGAGTGCGACAGTGACTGAAGCAGACATGATCGCCCACTGCCGCGCCAGCCTCGCCGGGTTCAAAACGCCGCGCAAGGTGGTGTTCTGCGTGCTGCCGAAAACGTCCACCGGCAAGATTCAGAAATTCATGTTGCGCGAGCAGGCCAAATCGGTTTCGGCGATTGAATGAGCGATTGAGAAAGTAAGGCAACTCTAGAAGTAATACAATGTTTATAGGTAATACTTTTTGGAGGGCATGATGAGATCGTTATCTCTCACCGTCAAAGGTCAGGTAACCGTGCCGGTGCGCATCCGCCGCAGGCTTGGGCTCAAACCGGGCGACCGCGTGCATTTCCGTGAAGAGAAGGGCCGGGTCTTCATCGAGCGTGATAACGAGGACATTTCGTCCCTGTTTGGCATGTTCAAAACAAAGAAAACGGCCAGCCTCGCCGATATCGACCATGCCATCGCGGATGGCTGGGCCAAACGTGCGCGCCGTTGACACCAACGTCATCGTCCGCGTGCTGATTGACGATCCGGACGAACCAGGGCAGACCGGGGCGGCGCGTGAATTGGTGCGCCAGGAGCGGACCGTGCTGGTGCCGGATTTGGTGTTGATCGAAATGACCTGGGTGCTGCGCACCAGTTACCGGTTTTCGCGGGCAATGGTGGCCAAGGCCGTGCAGGGATTGATTGCGCATGGCAAGCTCGTTCTCGAAAGCGAGGCCCAGGCTGCGGCGGCGCTGAAACTCTATGAATCGTCCCAGGCTGATTACGCCGATTGCTGGATCCTTGCCGCCATGCGTGAGCGGGGAGTCGAATTGGTGACGTTTGACAAAAAGCTGGCCAGGCTCGAAGGTACCTTGCAACTCGAATGAGGAGAATTCCCCATGAATGCCCCTGAAAAGATTCCTGCGTCCGTAGAAGCGCCAAATGGTGCAGCCGTGCCTGATTTGGTGCTGCGCAGCGATGCCGATGGCGTGATTACGCTCACCCTCAATCGGGGCGAGCGTTTGAACCCCCTGTCGAGCGACATGATCGCAGCACTGACACGCGAACTCGCCGCAATTGCCAAGGATCAATCGGTGCGCGCCGTCATCATCGCCGGCGCAGGCCGCGGCTTCTGCGCCGGGCACGACATGAAGGAAATCCACGCGCATCCTGATGCTGCCTGGCAACAAAGCCTGTTCGACGCCTGCGCCGCCATGATGCTGGCCATCGTCAAATTGCCGCAGCCCGTCATCGCGCGCGTCCACGGTGTCGCTGCCGCAGCGGGCTGCCAGTTGGTGTCAATGTGTGACCTCGCGGTAGCCGTGCCGGAAGCAAAGTTCGCACTCTCCGGCATCCACAACGGCCTGTTCTGTTCCACCCCGGCCGTCGGCGTCGCGCGCAACATCAACCGCAAACGCGCGATGGAAATGCTGGTCACCGGCGATCTGATCGATGCCGACACCGCGCGCGCCTGGGGTCTGGTCAATCGCGTTGTGCCCTTTGATGCGCTTGACGCCGAAATAACCAAACTCACCGACGCGATCAAGGCCAAGAGCGGTGCGGCCATCGCGCTCGGCAAAGATGCGTTCTATCAACAGATTGACCTGGGCCTCATCGACGCCTATGAGTTGGCTGGCCGCACCATGACTTGTAATTTGCAAGATGCCGATGGCATCGAGGGTGTCGATGCGTTTGTGGGCAAACGCAAGGCCGTCTGGAAGACAAATCGCTCATAGACATCATCGCAAGAATGGCTCCTGGAGACACTCTTGTTCCATCGTCGGCCAAAGAGCCGCTTGTACCAACGCTTCTGGAGGATCCCCATGTTCCAAAATGACTTGCTCAAAGGCCAGCGCATCCTCGTCACCGGCGGCGCCACCGGCCTTGGCCGTGCGATGACGGAAAAGTTTTTGTCACTCGGCGCCGACGCGGTGATCTGCGGACGGCGCGGTGATCTTGCCAAATCGGTGGCGCAGGAGATGGCGGACAAATATGGCCGCCGTGTTGACGCCTACCCGCTCGACATTCGCCAGGCGCCGGCGGTGGAAGAAATGGTGGCCGACATTTTTGCCAACGGCGGTGTCACCGGCCTCGTCAACAACGCGGCCGGCAACTTCATCAGCCGCACTGAAGATCTGTCGCCGCGCGGCTTTGATGCCATTGCCAACATCGTCATGCACGGCACCTTTTACGTCACGCAAGCGGTGGGCAAACGCTGGGTCGCTGAGGCGAAGGCGCATGCTACCCAGGACAACCCGTGCGGCTGGACGCCATCGATGCCAATGCGCAGCGTGATCTCGATCACTGTCACCTGGGTGCGCAACGGCGGGCCCTTCGTGGTGCCCTCGGCGATGAGCAAGAGCGCGATCCACGGCATGACGATGTCGCTTGCCACCGAGTGGGGCCGCTACGGCATCCGCCTCAACTGTATCGGCCCGGGCGAAATTCCGACCGAGGGCATGAGCAAGCGCCTCAGCCCCGGCGAGCAACCTGGCGCACGTTCGGCGAAGAACAACCCGCAGGCGCGTTGCGGCACCATGGACGAACTGCAAAACCTCGCCGCCTTCCTGATGAGCGGCGGCTGCAACTGGCTATCGGGCGAGGCGCTGATGATGGACGGCGGCGGCGCGCTCGGCATGGGCGGCAATTTTTACGAGTTGCGCAACTGGCAGGATGCAGAGTGGCAGGCGGCGCGTGATGCCATCGAAGGACAAAACAAGAAAGACCGCGCGCAGCGCACCAGCTAAGGAGATCAAACGATGAGCTACGCCTGTTTCACACTCACGCAAGAGGGCGGGGTTGCGCACGTGCAGCTCAATCATCCCGAGCGCATGAACAGCATGACGCCTGGTTTCTGGGCCGAGATACCGCGGGTGTTCCGCGAGTTGGACGAGGCCGGCGGCACGCGCGCCGCCGTGCTCTCTTCGACCGGCAAACATTTTTCAGCCGGCATGGACTTGTCGGTGTTTCAGCCAAGCGACCAGGGCGGCCACGCACTCGGCACCGAGACCGTACTCGACCGCGAACGTTTTCGCCAGCAATTGCGCAGGTTGCAGGAGTCGTTCAACGCGATTGCCAACGCACGCTTTCCGGTGATCGCCGCGGTGCAGGGCGGCTGCATCGGCGGCGCGGTCGACATGGCCACCGCCTGCTGCCTGCGCTACGCCACGCGTGATGCTTTTTTCTGCATCCAGGAGATCAACCTTGGCATGATGGCCGACGTCGGCACCATGAACCGCATGCCGCGCCAGCTGCCCGAGGCCGTGATGCGCGAACTGGCCTACACCGGAGACCGTCTTGGCGCCGAGCGTGCCGAACGCCTGGGGTTTGTCAACGGTGTGTTCGAGTCGCACGAGGCGCTGCTCGATGGCGCGCTGGCAGTGGCACGCAAGATTGCCGCCAAGGCGCCACTGGCGGTGGCCGCCACCAAGGAAATGATTTCGTATGCACGCGATCATTCCGTCGCGGAGTCCTTCGCTTATCTCAACGCCCTGCAGCCCGGCATTTTCAGCCCGGACGACATAGCGCGTGCGATGATGGCGCAAAAGGCGGGAGGCACCGCCGGATTTGATGACTTGCCGCCACTGAAACCGGCACTCGGTTGATCCTGAAGGAGAATACACATGCGCCTGCTCCGTGACCTCACTGGCAAGACCTTTCTGCGGCTTGCACTGGGCTTGGCTGCCGCGTGCGCGCTGACGGTGCAGGCCGCACCGCAAGAGCCTGAGTTCTCGCTCGCGCAAAAAGAAAAGGCTGGCACGATTGAGACGCTGCGCGAGCTCGTCAACATCGAGAGTGGCAGCCGCGACCGCGAAGGCCTCGACAAATTGGCCGACTACCTGCGTGGGCGCCTCGCTGCCCTCGGTGGCAAGGTCGAGGTGGTCACGCCCGCCGACGTCACCCGGTTGCACGACACGCCGCCGTTTACCGCCAAGGTGGTGATTGCGCGCTTCGAAGGCAGCGGCACGCGCAGCATCATGCTGCTGGCGCACATGGACACGGTATACCCGCGCGGCGCACTGGCCAAGCGGCCATTCCGCATCGAGGGGCAGCGCGCCTACGGCCCGGGTATTGCTGACGACAAGGGTGGCATCGCCGTGATGCTGCACACGCTGGCGATGTTGCGCAGCCTCAACTTTCGCGACTACAAAGTGATCACGGTCGTGATCAACGGTGACGAAGAGATCAGCACGCCCGGCGCGCGCAACCTGATCAGCAAGCTCGGCGGTGAGCACGACGTGGTGTTCTCCTGTGAGCCAACCCCGGCCAACGCACCGAACCCTCTTCTGGGTCTGGCGACCTCGGGCATTGGCGCCGCCCTGATCACCGTGCGCGGCAAGTCGGCGCACGCTGGCGTCGCTCCGGAGCTCGGGCGCAATGCGCTGATCGAGCTTTCGCATCAGTTGCTGCAAACACGCGATTTGTCCGATACCTCCAAAGGCATCAAGTTCAACTGGACCATGGCCAATGCAGGTACGACACGCAATGTGATTCCCGACACCGCTACTGCGGCGGCTGATGTGCGCATTCAGCGCGTGGCAGACTACGACGTGATCGAGAAGCGCTTCCTCGACCGCATCGGCAAGCAGCCGCTGGTGCCCGATACGCGCGTCGAAGCCTCGTTCGAGCGCCGCCGCCCGCCCCTCGAAGTGACCGATGCGTCGCGCGCGTTGGCGAAAAAGGCGCAAGCGATTTACGGCGAACTTGGCCGCAAACTTGACTACGACGAGTCCGGACGCGGCGGCGGGACTGATGCGGCCTTCGCAGCGCTGTCCGGCAAGCCTGCCGTGGTCGAGAGCTTCGGCCTGGCCGGCTTCAACTATCACTCGTCGGACGATGAATACGTGGAGCTTGATTCGATCGAGCCGCGCCTGTATTTACTTACACGCATGATCATGGATACTGCGCGCGGGCGTTGATCCCGTCGCCGCTCGTCTGGCATATCGCCAAGAGCCTCATCCACCAAGGCTTGCAGCCCGATCAGATCAGATTGCGCAACTCTTCGGCGGCCTCTCGTAGTACCGGCACGCAGCGCTTGGTGGCCTCCTTGATCGAGCTGGTGGAGGTAGACATCGAAATGCCGATCGCGCCGCTGATGCTGCCGTCGCGTGCATACAAAGGTACTGCGATGCCGCGCAGGCCCACTTCAAAGTGGCTTTCTACGGCACTGAAGCCAGTCGTGCGTGTGGCAGCCACTTCGGCGGCGAATGTGCGTTTGCTGGTTACGGTGTGGGGCGTAAAGCCGGTCAGCTCCGTTTCTTCCAACCAGGCGTCGAACGTGTTTTTGGGCAGCCCGGCAAGAATCACCCGGCCCGCGGCGGTGGCATGCGCGGGAAGGCGTGTGCCCGGTTCGATCATGGTGCTCATCAGGCGCGACACGTTGGCACTGGCCGCGTAAACCACCTCGCGGCCATCAAGCAGCGCGAGGTTGCTCGATTCCTGCACACTGGCCGTGATGCGCTGCAGGTAAGGACGCGCCGTGCGCGGCAAGCGCGCGGATCCCATGTACGAGCGTCCCAGCGCCAGCACCTTTGGCGTGAGCCAATACTGCCTGCCGTCGCTAGCGGCGTAGCCAGCGTGCGCCAGCGTGATCAGATAGCGGCGCGCCGCCGCGCGACTGATGCCCAGTTCAAGGGCGAGCGCGCTCGGCGTCATGTGTGGCGTGGCATCGCTGAAAGCGAGAATCGCTGCCAGGCCGGTGATGAAGCCTTCGATCAGGTCGGCTTTGCGGGGCGGCGGGACCGACGTTGGCGCAAGGGCAGGCTGGGTTGGCATGAAATGGCTTGACTGGAGGGGTAAATTGAATTCTAATAATCGCCCAATGGTGCGATAATCGCACAAATGGATGCGTAACGCAATCCGCAAATGGATCCGAAACGCAATCCCGATTCGGAGCACAATCGATCCGAACCATGGTGTGAGCGCAGGCAGGAGAGGTCATGACGGTACGCGAGCAAAACCCGGAACCGAAAAATCCGCTCGGCATCGACGGCATCGAGTTCGTCGAGTTCGCCACCAGCCAGCCACAGGCCCTCGGTGCCGTGTTGCAGCGCTTGGGTTTTGCGCCGGTAGCGCGCCACCGCTCGCGTGAAGTCATGCTCTATCGCCAGGGCAGCATGAACCTGATCGTCAATGCCCATCCCGGCGCGCTGCCGGCGCTGGCCGCGGCCGACGGCAGTCCGGCGATCGCCGCCATTGCCCTGCGCGTGCGCGACGCCGCCTTTGCGTGGAAGCATTCGTGTGATCTCGGTGCCTGGCCCAAGGCGGCGGCGTCGTCGGCGATGGAGCTCAACATCCCGGCGATCCAGGGGCCGGGCGGCAGCCTGCTTTATTTTGTGGACCGCTATCGCGAATTCTCGATCTACGATGTCGATTTCGTGCCCCTGCCCTCGGTCAACCTGCATCCGCCGGCGCTGGCTGGGATGCATTATTTCGGCGTGGTGCAGGCCATTCACGAAGAACGTACCGCTGCATGGGCTGATTTTTACCGGACCCTGTTCGGGTTTACCGAGCTTTCACCGGGTACGCATTTCGGCATTCTGCCCAAGGGCACCCTGCTCGAATCGCCCTGCCGCAAGTTCTACATGCAATTGATTGAGCCGCCGGCAGGTGCAGAGGACGTGGTGTGGGACGAGAGCCTGTTGCGCATCGGCATTGGCGCATCCGATGTTGCTGCAGCGACACGCGCCCTCGGCGCCAACGGCGTGGTGTTTGTTGATCGCGAGCCGCTGCAGCCATCCGGCAAAGGCGCGCTCACACAGACCTATCTGGGGACGGTCAGTTTTGAACTGGTGCATAGCCACATCAGACCGGATGCTTCGGCTGCAGTGCCGTCGAGCGCCACTACAGGCGCGGCGGTTGCGCCCGGCGTGAAGTAATCAGGGCATGGCCATGAACCAGGACCGCTTCGGCATGGACACCATCACCTTGGCCGGCCCGCTGGCGGCCAAGCTGCGCGCCGTCAAGGCGGCGGGCTTTTCGCAGATCATGCTGATGGCACGTGACATTGCGGGGCATCCGGATGGCGAAGACGCAGCGATCGCCGCCGTGCGTGCCAGCGGCCTGTGCGTTACCGGTTTTCAGGTGTTGCGTGATTTCGAGGGCCTGTCCGGCAACCTGCACGACTACAAAATTGATATCGCCAAGTCGATGCTCGAAATGGCGCATGCGCTCGGCGCGCCGCTGCTGCTGGTGTGCTCATCGACTTCGGCGCATGCTGCGGGCGAAGCCGATGCCCTGGCTACGGATCTGCGCAAGCTGGCCATGCTCGGCGTGCCGATGAATGTGCGCATTGCCTACGAAGCGCTGTCCTGGGGCAGGCATGTGAACCAATACCCGCAGTCATGGGAGATCGTCGCGCGCGCCGATCACGCCAATCTCGGTGTGGCGCTCGATTCGTTTCACATCCTGGCCGCTGATTCCGGGCTGGACGCGCTGCAGGATATCGAACGCGACAAGATTTTCCTGGTGCAGCTCTCCGACTTCATGTGGCGTGAAACGCCTTCGTTTGACGAGCGGCGCGAAACGGCGCGCCACTTTCGGGTGTTTCCCGGCGAGGGCGTGCACAGCACGGAAGTGGCGGCGCTTCTGCGTGCACTCGACGAGGCCGGCTATCGCGGCGACTACAGTTTCGAGGTTTTCAACGACGACTATGTGCAACTGCCCCTTGCCAAGGTAACGCAGCGTGCGCGTCAGTCAGTCAACTGGCTGATGGAGCAGGTGCCGCGCCACAGCCTGCCACTACGCCGTGCGCAAGTTTGATTCAAAATAGCGTGCTGTTTATTCAAGTATTACAAACCAGAGGAGACACCATGAAAAAATTGTTGCTGACCACAGCACTCACCACTGCCATCGCGGCCGCGGTGGCTGCGCCTGCCTTCGCGCAGCAAACCATCAAGATCGCCAACATTGTTGAGTTGTCCGGCCCCGGCACCACCTCGGGTACCAACTTCAAGGATGGTGTGATGCTCGCCATCAAGGAGATCAACGCTGCTGGCGGCATTCTCGGCAAGAAAATTGAAGCCACCACGTCCGATACCCAGAGCAATCCGGGCGTGGCCAAGGGACTGACGCAAAAGGCGATCGACCAGGATGTGTTTGCCGTGTTCGGGCCGGTGTTCTCCGGCTCCATCATGGTCAGCATGGCCGAGACGCGCCGTGCCGAAGTGCCCAACTTTACCGGCGGCGAGGCAGCGGCCATCACCCTGCAGGGCAATCCCTACGTGTTCCGCACCAGCTTCACCCAGGCGACGGCGATGCCCAAGATTGCGCGTTACATCACTGATCAAGCCAAAGTGAAGACTCTGGCGGTGATCTACGTGAACAACGATTTCGGCAAAGGTGGCCGCGAGATGCTGATGAAGGCCCTCGACAAATCGCCGACCAAGATTGTGGCCGACGTCTCCACTGACTCCGGGCAGGTCGATTTCTCGGCTGCGGTACTCAAGGCAAAGCAGAGCAACGCGGATGCGGTGTTTGCCTATACCAATGAAGAAGAGTCGGCCCGCCTGCTGCGCGAGCTGCGCAAGCAGGGCTGGAACAAGCCTGTGATCGGCGAAACCGTGCTGACCAGCCAGAAGGTGATCGAACTGGCTGGTGAGGCCGCCAACGGTGCGGTCGCCCACGTCGGCCTCACGGTCGATGCGCCGCTGCCGGCGATCCGCGCGTTCCGTGCCAAGTTCGAAAAAGAGTACAAGTACATTTCCGACCACAACGGCATGAAAGGCTACTCGGGCGTATTCGCACTCAAGGCCGCGATCGAAAAGGTCGGCAAGCTTGACCGCAAGGCGGTTGCCAAGGCGATGCACACGCTGAAGGTCAAGGCCGCAGACCAACCCGGCATCCTGATGGACGTCGAGTTCGATGCCAAGGGTGATCTGGACCGCGACAGCTTTCTTACCGAAGTGAAAAACGGCAAGCAGGAAGTCGTGGCGACGATTCCGCCGCTGTCGAAAAAATAGACCACACGCCGGTTCGGTAAACGGCCCCTCCTGCGAGGGGCATCGTGGGCATGCAGCCTGATTGCGTGCCCACGATGTCGGCAGTGCCGACCCGACAAACCGGCACACTGGCTCACAGGTAAACAGGCGAACGCGCATGGCCGACTTTTTTCAGCTGCTCTTCTCCGGCATGGCCACGGGCAGCATCTATGCCCTGGCCGCGCTGGGCTTTACCCTGCTCTGGCAAGCGTCCGGCACCATCAATTTCGCCCAGGGCGAGTTTGTGATGTTGCCGGCCTTCGCGATGCTGGCGTTCGCATCGTTTGGCTTGCCGATACCGTTGAGCTTCTTCTTGACGATTCTGCTGGCGATTGCCGTGTTGGGCTGGGCCTTCAAGCGCGGCATTGTCGACCCGTTGTTCCGCTTCGGCATGATGCAGATTGTGGTGGCGACGATCGGGCTTTCGATCGCCATGCGCAACGGGGTGCGCCTGGCCAGTGCCGAGCCGCACCCGTTTCCCAGCCTGTTTGCCGACAAGATATTCAACGTGGGCGGCGTCACCGTGACGATGGGGGACATTGGCACTCTTGCTGTCGCACTGGCACTGGTGTTTGTGACCCAGGCGTTTCTGGCGCGCACCATCACCGGCCGTGCCATGCAGGCGGTGGCGCAAAACACCGAGAGTGCCTCGGTGCTCGGCATCAACGTGCCGCGCATGATTTTCTATACCTTTGCCATCAATGCGATCCTCGCTTGCGCCGCGGCGATGCTGGTCACGCCCGTGTATTTGGCCAAGTTCGACATGGGCGAATCGCTCGGTACCAAAGCGTTTTTCGCAGCAGTGATTGGCGGCTTCAACAATTCGCGCGGCGCGCTCTTAGGCGGTTTGTTGGTGGGTGTCAGTGAAAACCTCGCCGCCGCCTACATCTCCCCGGCCTACAAAGACGCTGTGGCGCTCATCATCTTCATGGTGGTCATCCTCTTCAAGCCGCAAGGCCTGCTGGGCCGCAAAGAAGAGCGCAAGGTATGAAGCCAGGTATGAAGAAAACCACCTGGGCGATGCTTGCCGTGGCGGCGGTGTTTTTGCTGGTGACGCCGCAGTACCTCAAAAACTACGGCATCTACCTGATGAGTTACTGGCTCATTTTTGTGCTGGCCGTGATGGGGCTCAACCTCACCGTGGGTTACGCCGGGCAAAAGTCATTGGGGCACGCGGCTTTTTTTGGCCTCGGGGCTTACACGGTGGCGATTCTGCTGAAGGCGGGCATCAGCTGGTGGCTGGGGCTGCCAGCGGGGATGCTGATTTGTTTTGTCGTCGGCATCATTTTGGGGTTTCCGGCGCTGCGGGTGCAAACCATTTACCTGGCCTTTGCCACGTTGGGGTTCAACACGGCGATTTACCTCGTCATGCGCAATGAAGAATGGCTGACGGGCGGCACCTTCGGCATCAACAACCTCGCGCGTCCGGGCTTCTTTGGCCTCTCTCTCGACAAGAACCTCGCCTACTACTACTTCGTGCTGGCCGTCGTGCTGGTTTTTGCGCTGCTGCTCGCGGGCCTGCTGCGCTCGCCCTGGGGCAAGGCCTTCACCGCGCTGCGCGACAACCCGATCCGCGCCGAGAGCCTGGGGGTGGACACGCGCAGCTACACGTTGTTGGCGTTCGCCATTGGCGCGGTGTACGCCGGTGTGGCCGGGGCCTTGTTTGCGCCCTTGGTTGAATACATTGAACCGGCACCCTTTGCCGTGGGCATTTCGATCATGATGTATTTGATGGTGGTGATTGGCGGGCCGGGCTACTTCCTCGGGCCTGTGCTGGGCGCGGCGGTGGGTGTCATCGTTCCCGAGTGGATGCGCGACGTGCCCAAGATGTCCGACTGGTACCTGCCGCTGTTCGGCGGTGTCGTGGTGCTGATGATGGTGTGGCTGCCCGACGGCCTGTTGAGCC
>JANPAR010000293.1:0-39572 GCA_031430015.1 Burkholderiales bacterium | reverse complement strand
TCATGATGGTCGCCAGCATGCCCATGTAGTCGGCAGTCGCGCGATCCATGCCACGCGCGCCGGGCGCCACACCGCGAAAAATGTTGCCGCCGCCAATCACGATGCTCATCTCGACTGGCAGCTTGGCGACAGAGGCAATCTCGTCAACGATGCGCTCAATCGTCGCGCGGTTGATGCCATACGGGTCTTCGCCCATCAGGGCCTCGCCTGACAGTTTAAGCAGGAAACGTTTGTATTTTGGAGTTTCAGGCATGGTGTGATGGGGCTTTCCGCGCGCTGGCAGTGCAATTAAAGACAATCTGGTCAAGTTGGAACAGGCAGAACAAGGCGGGGCAGGCTCGGGGAGGCCTGGTCAATCAGATCAAGAGAAATCGAACAAACAAGGCGGATAAAAAAATGCGGGCTGGAAGCCCGCGTTCTCATCAACCCTTTTTCGCAGCAGCGGCCTGTTCGGCCACCTCGGCGGCAAAGTCCGTCACCTTCTTCTCGATCCCCTCGCCCACGATATAGAGCGTGAACGATGCAATCGACGCCGACTTGGCCTTGAGCAACTGCTCGATGGTCTGCTTGCCGTCTTCGGCCTTCACAAACACCTGGCCCAATAGCGTCACATCTTTCAAGTATTTCTGCACCGTGCCTTCGGCGATTTTCTCCAGCATCGCTTCAGGTTTGCCGGCTTCGCGCGCTTTCTCGATCGCAATGCGGCGCTCGGTATCGAGCAAGTCTTTGGACACGCCAGACGAATCAAGCGACTTGGGCTTGGACGCCGCGATATGCATCGCAATGTCTTTCGCCATTTGCTCGTCACCGCCCACCACGTCGAGCAGCACGCCGATCTTTGAGCCGCCGTGGATGTAGCTTGAGAGTTTGCCCTTGGCTGCCGTACGCGTGAAGCGGCGAATCGACATGTTCTCGCCGATCTTGCCCACCAGCGCTGCGCGTGTGGCTTCCACCGTGCTCCCAGCCAGTGCCGCCGCCGCCAACGCCGCCAGATCAGCTGGATTGGTGCCAGCCACGATGCCCGCGAGGTTGCGCGTGAACGCTAGGAAATCATCATTCTTGGCCACGAAGTCGGTCTCGGAATTGACTTCAACCATCGCGCCAGTCTTGCCGTCGGCCGAAATATCAATCGCAACCACGCCCTCTGCCGCCACCCGTGAGGCGGCCTTCGAAGCCTTGTTGCCGAGTTTGACGCGCAGAATTTCCTCGGCCTTATTCATGTCGCCGCCCGCTTCGGACAGCGCCTTTTTACATTCCATCATCGGCGCGTCGGTCTTCTCGCGCAATTCCTTGACCATGCCTGCGGTAATGTCCGCCATGTTGCAATCCTTCTAACCAAAATGAATGAATCGAATTAAACCTTTAATGAATCGAATTACAACTGCCAATCCTGTCGAATCTCTGTCAAGCAGCTGCCGCACTGCGGGCAATACGTGATCACACTGCAGCGACGCGGACAACCTGGAAAATCTGGCCACACCCTGCACCGCCAAGCGCTCAAGCCCTGAAAAAAAGGGGCAGTCATTGCCCCTTTTTGGTGGTGGCCTCACGCAAGCATCAAGCCGCCTCGACCTCGACGTATTCCTCTTCGCCGGCCTTGACGATCTCGGTGATCACCTGGGCGCGCCCTTCAAGAATCGCATCGGCCACGCCACGCGCATACAGACGGATCGCACGGGACGAGTCATCATTGCCCGGGATTACGTAAGCAATGCCCTCGGGATTGTGGTTGGTATCCACCACGCCAATGATCGGAATGCCGAGTTTGGCCGCTTCGGTGATCGCAATCTTGTGATAACCCACGTCAATGACGAAAATCGCATCGGGGAGGGACACCATGTTCTTGATGCCGCCAATCGACTTGTTGAGTTTTTCGAGCTCGCGCTGGAACATCAGGCCCTCTTTTTTCGACATCTTCTCGAGAGCGCCCTCTTCCTGCATGGTTTCCATTTCCTTCAAGCGCTTGATCGACGTCTTGACGGTTTTGAAATTGGTCAGCATGCCACCGAGCCAGCGGCTGTCAACGTAGCAAATGCCGGCGCGCTGTGCTTCTTCAGCCACAATCTCGCGCGCCTGGCGCTTGGTGCCTACCATCAACACCGTACCCTTGTTGGCGGTCAACTGGCGAATGTGCTTCATCGCCACGTTGTAGAGCTCGAGCGTTTTCTCAAGGTTGACGATGTGAATCTTGTTGCGCTGGCCAAAAATGTACTGTGCCATCTTCGGGTTCCAGAAGCGGGTTTGGTGTCCGAAATGGACGCCTGCTTCCAGCATTTCACGCATGCTTGTTGCCATGTAAAACTCCGTAGTGTTTAGGGTTATCCACCTTTCGCCAAGAGTTTGCTGCATTGATAAAACTAATGTGGCAAACACCCTAAAGGGGCGAAAGTGCGTATTTGTCAGGAAGTAACGAGGGTGTTACCAGGAAGAATCGGTGGATTCCGGCGGATTCGTTAGAATCGCAAGATTCCTTAGAATCCGCTTTCCATTCCCAAGACAGCCCGATATTATAGCGCGCTTCCACAAGTAAATCAAAGGGTTTGCCGCTTTGGCGGTGCCGGGATTGAACGGCGCGCCAGAGTGCAAATGCAGACAGCATGGGCATCACTCTCAAGACTTCCGAAGACATCGGCAAAATGCGCGTGGCCGGCAAATTGGCCGCCGAAGTGCTCGATTTCATCGCGCCGCACGTCAAGCCGGGCATCACCACCGGCGCGCTTGACGCACTGTGCCACGACTACATGCGCGACGTGCAGGGCACCATTCCCGCGCCGCTAGGCTACTGCCCGCCGGGCTACCGGCCCTACCCCAAATCGATCTGCACCTCGGTCAATCACCAGGTGTGCCACGGCATTCCCGGCGAAAAAATGCTGAAGAACGGTGATGTCGTCAACATCGACATCACCGTCATCAAGGACGGCTACCACGGCGACACCAGCCGCATGTTTTACGCGGGTGAAGCCACGATTGCCTCGCGCCGCCTGTGCGAAGTCACCCTCGAATGCATGTGGCTGGGCATTCTACAAGTCAAGCCCGGCGCGCATCTGGGTGATGTCGGCCATGTGATCCAGCAGCATGCCGAGAAGCATGGTTTTTCGGTAGTGCGCGAATTTTGCGGCCATGGCATCGGCCGCAAATTTCACGAGGAACCGCAGGTACTGCATTACGGCAAGGCCGGCACCCTCACGGAATTGAAACCCGGCATGATCTTCACCATCGAGCCGATGATTAACGCTGGCCGGCGCGAGATCCGCGAGTTGGCCGACGGCTGGACCATCGTCACCAAAGACCACAGCTTGTCTGCGCAGTGGGAGCACACGGTGCTGGTATCCGAGACCGGCTTTGAAGTGCTCACTGTGTCGCCCGGCATGCCCACCATGCCAAAATCATTGGAGACGCGAATCGCAGCATAGTGCTGGAAGAATGGCTCCTGGAGCCATTCTCTGGCCGAGACTCGATGCATGCTCGCTCGTTTACTCGTTGCACGCTGCCACGTGCCAGGTGCCATCGCCCTCCGCCAGCTTGCCATCGCACCCTTCGCTCACTTTCGCCCCTGGCACGCCCACCGCAGTCCCGCGATTGACAACGATGTCCGCCCAGCTTCACCCGCCAACCGCGCTCTCTGACAACCCCGCAACGGCAATCACTGCCCTGCGTCTGGAACTTGCCGCCGGCCGGCGCGCGCTGTTTGACGCATTCGGGCGCGACCTGCGCACCAAGCATCTGCTGCGCCAGCACTGCGTGCTGGTGGACCGCACCCTCACCAAGCTGTGGACGGCATCGGGTGTGGGCCAGCAGGCGGCGCTGATTGCGGTGGGCGGCTACGGGCGCGGCGAGTTGTATCCATACTCTGATGTTGATGTGCTCATCCTCGTGCCGACCGATGCTAGCGCCGACGTACACGCTCGCCTCGAAGCCCTGATCGGCCAGCTCTGGGACATCGGCCTCGAAATCGGTCACAGCATCCGCACGCTGGGCGAGTGCTTCGAGACCGCTGCGGGCGATATCACGATCCAGACCAATCTGATCGAAGCGCGCCGTCTGGCCGGCAACGCGGCGCTGGCGCGTGACCTCGACATAGGCGTGCGCCGCCATCTCGAGCCAAAAGCCTTTTACACCGCCAAGAAGCTCGAACTCGAACAGCGCCACGCGCGCCACCAGGACACGCCCTACAGTCTCGAACCCAATTGCAAGGAGTCACCCGGCGGCCTGCGTGATTTGCAGGTGATTTTGTGGATTGCACGCGGCGCCAACCTCGGTTTGAAGTGGAGCGACCTCGCCGCTCGCCAGATCATCACGCGCGAAGAGTCGCGCATGCTGGCAAGCCGCGAAGCGTTTTTGCAAACCCTGCGCGTGCGCCTGCATTTGGTCACCGGACGGCGCGAAGACCGCCTGCTGTTTGATCACCAGACCACGATGGCCGAGGCGTTCGGCTTCGCCGCCAAAGGGGCCAAGCGCGCCAGCGAGCAGTTGATGCAGCGCTACTACGTCAACGCGCGCTGGATCATCCAGCTCAACACCATCCTCTTGCAAAACATTGCCGGCCAGTTGTTTCCCGGCGCAGTGTTTGAGGCACGTCCGATCAACGAGCGGTTTCATGCTGAGCGCGACCTGCTCGCCGTCAACGACGTGACGGTATTTGAAGAGCATCCGCGCGCGCTGATCGAATGTTTTTACCTGCTGCAAACGCATGCAGAACTCAAGGGCATGACTGCACAGACCCTGCGTGCGCTGTGGCGCGAGCGCGACCGCATCGACGCCGCGTTCCGCCGCGATCCGGACAACCGGCAAATGTTCCTCAAGGTGCTGCAAGCGCCGCGCGGCATTACCCACGAACTGCGGCGCATGAATCAATGGGGCATTCTCGGGCGCGTGATCCCACCGTTTAAACGCATCATCGGCCAGATGCAGCATGACCTGTTTCACGTCTACACGGTCGATCAGCACATCCTGCAAGTGGTGCGCAACATGCGCCGCTTCACCATGCTCGAACACGCGCATGAATACCCGCTCTGCTCGCGCCTGATAGCCAACTTTGATCGCTGCTGGCTGCTCTACGTAGCCGCGCTGTTTCACGACATCGCCAAGGGGCGTGGTGGCGATCACAGCCAGTTGGGGCGCACTGACGCACGCAAGTTTTGCCGCGAGCACGGCATCAGCCCTGACGACACCGCGCTGGTGGTGTTTCTGGTTGAGTGCCATCTCACGATGTCGTCTGTCGCGCAAAAGCAGGATTTGTCCGAGCCTGACACGATTGAGCGCTTCGCCAAGCTGGTCAAGACCGAGCGCAACCTGATTGCGCTTTACCTCCTCACCGTTGCCGACATTCGCGGCACCAGCCCCAAGGTGTGGAACGCGTGGAAAGGCAAGCTGCTCGAAGACTTGTTTCGCGCTACCCGCAGAGTGTTGCGCGGCGGCAAGGTCGATTTCGACACCGACATGCAGCAAAAGCAGTCCGAGGCGCTCGACAATCTCAAGCTCTACGGGCTGTCAGACAAGGCGCATGAAGGCCTGTGGAACTTGCTCGACATGGCCTACTTCATGCGTCACGACGCCAAGGAAATTGCCTGGCAAACGCGCACCCTGCACTATCGTGTCGACGCCGCGCAGCCAGTGGTGCGCGCGCGCCACGCCTCGATTGGCGAAGGTTTGCAGGTGATGGTCTACGTGAAGGACCAGCCCGATTTGTTCGCACGCATCTGCGGCTTTTTTGAGCGCTCCGGCCTCTCGGTGGTGGACGCAAAAATCCACACCACGCGCCACGGCTATGCGCTCGACACTTTCCTCGTCATGGAGGCTGCCGGCGGCCATCAGGAACACGGCCTGCCCGAAACCGTCGAGCGCAGCCTCGCGGTATTGCTCGCCGAACAGGCGCCGCTGCCCGCACCACTCACCGGTCGCCTCTCGCGTCAGGCGCGCCATTTCGCTATCGAGCCATCGGTTGATCTGCGCTCCGACGAGCGCGGCCAGCGCCACATCCTCACCATCACCGCGGGCGACCGGCCGGGCCTGTTGTTTCGTATCGCGCGCGTGCTCGGCGAGCACGGCGTCAATTTGCAGACCGCAAAAATCACTACTTTGGGCGAGCGCGCCGAGGACGTGTTCCTGGTCGAAGGGCCGGGTCTGGGCGACGCGAAAAAAGTGATTGCTGTCGAGACCGCACTGATTGAGGTGTTGCGCTCGTAATCACGCGGTCCGGCTCGACGTCAGAGTCGCACAGAGGCCGCGCACTGGATAGGTCATCGAGCCGATACCTGCCTGAAGAACCTCTCTGACAGCCACTCTTCAGGCCTAACCCGCTAATAACCGCTCCCAGAGCGGTTATTAGGCAGAGACCCCTGCGGGCTACACCTTCAAGAAGTGCTCGCGGTAATACTTGAGTTCTTCAATCGACTCGATGATGTCGGCCAGCGCCTCGTGCTTACCATGCTTGACCAAGCCTTTGGCCAACTCGGGCCGCCAGCGCTTGCACAACTCCTTGAGCGTAGATACGTCAAGATTGCGGTAGTGAAACCAGTCTTCCAGTGCAGGCATCGACTTGGCCATAAAGCGCCGGTCCTGGCAGACCGAATTGCCGCACATCGGCGACGCACTCTTGGGCACGTGCAGTTTCAAAAAATCGAGCATGCGCAACTCGACAGCGCGCTCATCCAGCGTCGAGGCCTTAACCTTGGCAATCAGGCCTGACTTGGCATGGGTGGATTGATTCCACTTGTCCATGCCGCCCAGCACCTCATCGGACTGATGCACCACCAACACCGGCGCTTCAGCGACGATATTGAGTTGGGAGTCAGTAATGACGAGCGCTACTTCGATGATGCAGTCGCTGTCCGGCAGCAAGCCGGTCATTTCCATATCGAGCCAGATCAGGTTGTTTTGGTCTTGGGCCATACCCATATGTGCGGGATAATTGAGTCAATTGATTGTCGCACAGGGCATTGCCGCGATTCGCCGTGAAGTGGCGGCGCTATTGCGCCACCGCGTTGCCGTCACCTTCCTTAGATTCCCTCTCGCCGATTTGATCCACCTGTACCCTGCATGTCCTCCACCCTGTTCAGCTTTTTGTTTCTCGCCGCCCTCGCCTTGATGCTGGTGCTCAAGTGCTGGCTCGCCCTGCGTCAGGCGCGCTGCGTGGCAGCGCACCGTGATGCCGTGCCGGCGGACTTTGCGGCGGCAGTCGATTTGAGTGCGCATCACAAGGCCGCCGACTACACGCGCGCCAAGCTAGGCTTTGGCTTGATCGAGACGGTGTTTGGGGCCTTCCTGCTGGTTGCGCTCACGCTGGCCGGCGGCATTGATGCGGTATTCAGCTGGGCGGGCAGCATCGCCAGCGGTATGTGGCGTGAAGCGCTGGGCGCGGGCGCCGTATTCGCAATGCTGTCGCTGCTGGACTTGCCGTTCGCCGCGTACCGCAGCTTTGTGATCGAAGCAAAATTCGGCTTCAACCAGATGAGGTGGAAGCTGTTCATCGTCGACACCCTGAAGGGCGCGCTGCTCGGTGTGGCACTGGGCGGCGCCGTGCTTGGTGCCGCCGTGTGGCTGATGACCTCGCTCGGCGCCCTGTGGTGGCTGTGGGCGTGGCTCGCTTGGATGGCGTTCAACCTGCTGCTGCTGTGGCTGTTTCCCACCTTCATTGCACCGCTGTTCAACAAGTTCGTGCCGATGCCCGATGGACCCTTGAAGGCGCGCATTGAGGCGCTGCTTGCGCGCACCGGCTTTCGCTCGCAGGGTTTGTTCGTCATGGATGGCTCGACGCGCTCGAATCATGGCAATGCCTATTTTTCCGGCTTTGGCAGCGCCAAACGCATCGTGCTGTTCGACACCCTGATCTCGCGTCTGGATGAGAGCGAAGTTGAGGCCGTGCTCGCGCACGAGTTGGGCCACTTCAAGCGCCGCCATATCGTCAAGCGCATCGCTGTGCTGTTTGCACTCTCCTTGCTGTTTCTCTGGCTGCTCGGCGAGTTGGCCAACGCTGCGTGGTTTTACGCCGGCCTCGGCGTCACGCAAATCAGCGCGGGCACCGCGCTCACGCTGTTTGCTTTGGTGTTGCCGGTGTTCACGTTCATTTTTCACCCGCTCACCAGCATCAGTTCGCGCAAGCATGAATACGAAGCCGATGCCTTCGCGGCCGGCATCACCGGCGCACAACCGCTGATCGCCGCACTCACCAAACTCTACAAAGACAACGCCGCCACGCTCACGCCCGACAAATGGTTCTCGGCGTTTTACGACTCACACCCGCCTGCCCCTTTGCGCGTGGCGCGGCTCAAAACGCTGGCAGCATGAATCGCCAGGCGCGTCGGCTGAGCCGGCCGAACCGGCACTGCGCCTTTACACGCCGCACTGTTAAAGGCTTGAACCATGCTTGATGGCTTGATCACGGGTGGCAAGCTTGTCTGATCTGGTTACGCGCCATTGCGCGCCGTGTGAAGGAAGCCATCCACTGGCCGATATTGCCGCGCGTGAATTGCTGACGCAACTCAGAGGCTGGGAAATTCTCGGCAGCAAGCTGGTCAAGACGTATGCGTTCAAGAATTATTTCGAGACCATGGCTTTTGTGAACGGCCTCGCGCTTGTCTCGCACCGTGAAGACCATCACCCCGAGCTGGTCGTGAACTACAACAAGTGCGAAGTGCGTTACGACACGCACTCGGTGCAGGGCCTCACCGAAAACGATTTCATTTGCGCGGCCAAGGCTGACGCAATGCTCAAGCTTTGAGCACACCAGTGTCAAGCCGCGCGCCCGCCGGCGCCGCGCACTCCACGAACGCTGCAAACGCCGGCACCGGCACTGTCATCGCTGTATTCGGCCGCCGCTACGAAATTGAGACCGATGCGGGTGAACATCTTGATTGCGTCACGCGCGGCAAAAAACACAATGTCGCTTGCGGTGACCGCGTCGCTTGCGCCCTCACCGGGCCGGGCCAGGGCGTCATCAACCAGGTGCTGCCGCGGCGCAATTATCTGGAGCGCTCCGATGCCTACAAGCAAAAAAGCATCGCCGCCAACGTGGATCAGGTGCTGGTGCTCGCCGCC
The DNA here is from genome assembly GCA_031430015.1 of Burkholderiales bacterium. Lineage (GTDB taxonomy): Bacteria > Pseudomonadota > Gammaproteobacteria > Burkholderiales > JAEUOS01 > CANJDH01. The sequence continues at coordinate 30,536 of JANPAR010000293.1, read as the reverse complement.
GTCGAACCACGCGCGTCGGAAGAGTTCATCACGCGCGTGCTGCTGATCGCCCACGCAGCCGACGTGCCGGCGCTGATCGTGCTCAACAAGACCGACATGGCCGGCCGCGATGCAGCGCGCGCGCGCCTGACCATGTTTGAAGCGGCAGGCCATGAGGTCATCACTCTCACCGCCAAGCCGCGCGACGGCACTCTGCCATCGGCCCAAGAGGCGCTCCTGGAGCGGCTCTTGAGCCGATGCACGGTGTTGGCTGGGCAATCAGGCATGGGTAAATCGAGCCTCATCAACGCGCTGGTGCCGGGCGCCGCGGCGGTGATTGGCGAACTCTCTGCCGCGCTCAAGGCGGGCAAACACACCACCACGTTTTCACGTTTGTACCGTATCGATGCCGCGAGCACCATCATCGACTGCCCCGGCATGCAGGAGGTGGGAATTCATCATCTGCGTTACGCCGACCTCGAAGCCGGCTTTCATGAATTCGCGCCTTACCTTGGCAGTTGCCGCTTCGCCAACTGCCGCCACCTGCACGAACCGAACTGCCCGGTGCGCACGGCAGCAGCCAGTGGCGCGATCCACCCCGAGCGCTTTGCGTTGTATCAAAAGCTCACGGCGGATATCGGGGCTTGATTTTCCCGTAGTTCGCATCAGATACACACCTGATACCCCTCTGATGTGCGCCGGACACACCTCTGATACCCATCTCACCCGCCCATGATCCGCGTCTGGCGCGCTTACGATTTGGTCGAAGCCACGCATCTGCGCAACGTCCTCGATGCCGCCGGCATCGTTGCTTTTTTGCGCAACGAAAACCTGATGCGCGTCGCCGGCGAAGTGCCTTTCGATCAGACTTGGCCCGAGGTGTGGATTGCCAATGCTGCGCAAGCTGCCGAAGCGCGTGCGTTGATCCACGAGATCCGCCGGCCGAGCTATGCGCCCAGCTGGACTTGTACGAAATGCAACGAGTGGCTCGAAGGCCAGTTTAGTGCCTGCTGGAATTGCGGCACCGAGCGCGCCGCAGCTTGATCGCGATCAAATCAATGCGGTTGGCCGGCGGTGCCGGTCACACCCAACTCGCTACCGCCATCATTGCCAGCAACAGCATCCACAACACCAGCGCCCGCCACACCAGACCCACAGTGCTCGACAAGAATGCCGCATCCGCTTCCAGGCCTGATCCAATCTCGATGCGGTCATCAATCGCCACGCCTGCCGGGCCGATGCCATCGCGCAGCGGTTTGCCCAACGTGACACCAATCGCCCCCGCCCCGCTCGCCAGCACGATGCCCATCTCCGGATCGCGCCAGCGCGCCGCCTGATTGCGCCAGCAGTAGACTGCATCCTCAAAATTGCCCACTACTGCAAAACCAATCGCGGTCAGACGCAGCGGCACCCAGTCGATCCAGCGCGCCGCCTGTTGGGCGAAATGGCCAAAGCCACGGTTGGCACTGTCTTTAGCAGCAGCGGCACCCGCGCCACTCGAAGCACCACCCATTGCAGCAGCACCCCACTGCGCCTTGAGCAACAGAGTCAAGCGATAGAGCAGTGCCCCCGCCGGCCCCGGCAGCACCGCAAACCAAAACAATACGCCGAATACGTGATGATGCGACGCCGTCAGCGCTTCCTCAATCGCCAGGCGCGCAATCTCGGTCGAGTTGAGATCATCGGCGGGGCGGCCACGCCATGCACCCATCAGCGCGCGCGCCTGCGGCAAGTCGCCGGTGGCGAGCGCCCGGTGAATGTCGGTGAAGTGATGGCTGAACTGGCGAAAGCCCATCGTCAGATACAGCACAAGCACGTTCCACGCCCACGCTAGCACGAAAGACACCTGATAGAGCGCGTAATAGATCACCAGCGACAACGCCACCAGCGGCAGCACCGTCAGCAGCCACGCCGTCAAGCCATGATGATGCTCGCCTGCGTTGAGATGATGCTCGATGAAATCAAACACGCTGCGCAGTGGCTTGCCGACGCGTGCCCGGTCCGGCAACGGACGTAATTGTTCGAGCAGCAAAGCCATGAGCAGAGACATAAAGGTCATGCGCACGAAGATAACATGGCACTGCACCGCTGAGTCTGCGGCTCGCACGCACGGCTACAATCGTCGGCACCAGTGAGCCACACCAGCGCCACCACGCAGCAAGCGGCAGCACTATGCACTGCACCTCGCAGGAGACCCCATGCAGATCACGGCCCCCTTCGGCTACGGCGACATCGTTCCGCTCGAAAAGACACACAAGGTGCTGCTGCCAAGCATCGGCGCAGTAACCGGCAGCGGCAACGGCAGCACCGCCGGCAGCGCCGTGCCGTCGTTCTGCCGCAACCTCAACGCGATGGCAATTTCATTTTCCGAATTCATCGTCGCTTCGCGCGACTACCCGATCGTGTTTTCCACTGCCGACAACGGCCAGACTTACTCTCCACTTGCAGTACTCGGTCTCGGCGACGAGCAGAATTTATTCGTCAATGCCGAGGGCGAATGGGCCGCTGACACCTATCTCCCAGCCTTCGTGCGGCGCTATCCGTTCTGCATCTCCAAGGTGTACGTCGACGGCCAGCCACAGACTGACAAGGTGGTGTGCATCGACAGGGCTTACCTCGATACGGCCGGTATTGCGCTGTTCAACCAGGCCGGCCAGGCAGAGCCACAATGGGTCGAGCGCGAAAAGCTGCTCTCAGAATACGAAGCCGACCTCGACCTCACCGCGCAGATGTGCGCGATCTTTACCAAACTCGAATTGTTTGCGCCCTTCACCATGCAGGTCAACGAAGGCGGCAAACAGGCCCTTGAGTTGCAGGGCATGCAGCGTATCGACGAGGCCAAATTTCTCGCCCTCAAAGCGGCCAATCACAAGGCGCTGATCGAAAAGGGCCTGATGGGTCGCATCTATGCGCACTTCTTTTCACTTGCCAATTTCGCGCGGCTGTATGACCGCGCAAAGCGGCAGGCACCGGTGAAGGAAACCGTGCGGCGCAGCGCCAAAACGTCAGAGTAGCCAGAGAAGCGTGCGCGGCGCGGGCCGCGCCACATTTTTTGCCCTACTCCGCACGCAGGAAGTGATACAAATTGCGCAGCATCGCGGCTGTCGCACCCCAGATGAATTTGTCGCCATAGGGCATGGCGTAGAAATGGCGTTCGCGGCCAAACCAGGCGCGGCTGCGCTTTTCGTGATTGGCCGGGTCGAGGAGGAATTCAAGCGGCACCTCGAACGCATCCGCCACTTCGTTGGCATCAAGCGTCAAGTCAAACGGCGGTTGCACCAGCGCCACCACTGGCGTGACAGCGTAGTTGGTGACCGTGTGATACGCGGGCAGCGTGCCGATGATCTCGATGTGCTTGCGCGCGAGGCCGATTTCTTCCTGCGTCTCGCGCAGCGCGGTGGCGGTTGCGTCGGTGTCGGATGCTTCTACCCGTCCGCCGGGAAAGCTGATCTGCCCGGGATGGTGCTTCATGTGCAGCGGGCGCTGGGTGAGGAGCAGTGTGAGTGACGCGCGCTGTACCAGCGGGATCAACACCGCCGCCGGTTTGTAGGCCTCCCCTGCCGTCATTCCCGCGATCAGTCCGCCTGCTCCATCCGGCGCCGTGAATTGGCCGTCGCCCAGCATTTCGTGCTGCCAGTCGCGCGGCGCCTTAAAGCGGGCGCGCAGCGACTGCGGCGTGACCCCACGCACCGGCGCGAGACCGGCGTTATAGAGCGCCGGGTCTTGGCGCACGATGGCGCGTGCGTCTTCGTTGGAGAGAGTGATGCGCTGATCAGTCATGGAATGGGTTTGATGAAAGAGCTTGATTCACGACGAAAAGGTTTTCTGGCGGGACTGTCAAGCTTCAGGATATGCGAGTTTGCCAACATAAAAAGCAAAACGGGGCGTCCGTTTCCGGTACGCCCCGCTGGGGTACTGCACAGCCCGCTTGGGCCGCTAAGCCCGCTTGGAGCATTTAAGCCGCGGCAGACTCCGTCACTGCAACGGCCGTTTTGTCCGCGCGCTTGTGCAGCTTTTCCTTGATACGCGCCGATTTGCCCGAACGCTCACGCAGGAAGTAGAGCTTGGCGCGGCGCACATCGCCCTTGCGCTTGACTTCAATCGACGCGATCAGCGGCGAGTAAAGCTGGAAGGTACGCTCGACACCTTCGCCGGACGATACTTTGCGCACGATGAAGGAGGAGCCGATGCTGCGGTTCCGGCGCCCGATCACCACACCTTCAAATGCCTGCACCCGCTTGCGCTCGCCTTCAACCACGTTGACGTTGACGATCACGGTGTCGCCGGGGGCGAACACAGGGATGTTTTTCGCCAGACGCGCGATTTCTTCTTTGTTCAGTTGCTCGATGATGCTCCCGGAATTAACCCGCATTTTGCTTTTGCCCGACGCGGGCGCCGATGCGGTGTTCCCAGAACTACGCACTTGCTCTGCAAGCTTGATGTCGTCGATGGTTTTGCTCATGAGTATTGCCTTTCTGCACATTTTGTGCGGTTGGCCGCTTTTGAATTTGACCGCCTTGACTCGGTGATCTGATCCAGCGAACTTGACGGAAGAGCAGGCTTGGCGCACCTGCGCCGGCCTGATACCGCCGTTTGTCATTCGAGATTCAGCTCCTTGCGCACCTGCGCCCAGAGCTTCGCCTCGTCCTTACTCAATGCACCGGATGCCCATGCTTTCGCCAACTCAGGCCGTCGTTGCATCGTCCGCACCAGCGATTGCTTCAACCGCCAGCGCGCAATCTCGCCATGGTTGCCTGACAACAACACATCAGGCACCCGTGCGCCCGCGTGTTCCTCCGGGCGCGTGTAGTGCGGGCAATCAAGCAGACCGTTGACAAACGAATCCTGCTCTACCGACGCGTCATCATTCATCACACCCGGCAACTGCCGCACCACCGCATCAATCAACACCAGCGCTGCCAGCTCACCGCCCGACAGCACGTAGTCACCAATCGATACTTCTTCATCTACACTGCGCGCGATCAGTCGCTCGTCGATTCCTTCATAACGACCACACAGCAACACCACGCCGCAGCCGCCTTGCATTTGGTCCCGCAACTGCATCACCTTGGGGTGATCCAGCGTCTTGCCTTGTGGCGAGAGGTAAAGCACCCGCGCCTGCAATCCTGCCGCCACCTGCGCGGCCTTGGCCGCGTTGATCGCCGCTTCCAGCGGCGCCGCCTGCATCACCATCCCCGGCCCGCCACCGAAAGGCCGGTCATCCACCCGGCGATACGTGTTGCCGGCGTAATCACGCGGATTCCAGCACGCCAGCTGCCACGCTTGCTGCTCCAGCGCCCGCGCCGTGATGCCATGCGCGGACACACTGGCAAACATTTCAGGGAACAGCGTGATCGCATCAAACCGCACCATCGCCACTGCCTCTTTCAAACCACCCGGCCAACGTATTCCGGCCTGCGAGCCTACCAGCCTACCAGCCTACCGTTCCCGGCCAATACGTCAGTAGTCCAGACGCCAGTCCACCGTAATCTTGCCCTGCCCGATATCGACTGCATCGATGTACTGCGCCACAAACGGAATCAATCTTTCACCAGCCGCCTGCGCATTCAAAGCCGCCGCTCCCGCCGCTGACCGCACCTTCAACACCTGATGCGGCCCGAGATCGAGCAATCCTTCCACCTGCCCCAGCAACTCGCCTTGCCGGTTGCTGACCGCAAGTCCGATCAAATCGGACCAGTAAAACTCGTTCTCTTCATTTGCCGCAAACTGCGAGCGCGGCACGGCAATCTGCAAACCCTTGAGCGCGAAAGCTGCGTCGCGATCTTCCACTCCCGGCCACTTTGCCACCAGCGTGCCGCCGTGTTCCGCAACCTGCTCGGGTATTACGCTTTGCCAATCGGGCTCGGCCTCGCTGCCGCGATTGATCCACCACAGCGAAAAATCCTTGAGGCCGTCACGCGCCTCGCCAAACATGTAGAGCTTGATCCAGCCTTTGAGACCGTAGGGCTCTTTGACCTGCGCCATCACGACCAAGTCGGATGGCGCAGACGGGCTGCCCTCAACTGCACGCGTCACCGGCGGCGCCACTGCGTGCCGCCTCTACGCAAAACGCTCAGGCCGCCGCAACAGCCGCCGGAGCCTTCTTGGCGAACTGCTTGAGCAGGCGCGCCACCGACGGCGAGACTTGCGCGCCGACATTTTTCCAGTGGGTTACGCGTGCCAGATCAAAGCGCAGCGCCTCTTCGTTTTCGCTCGCAATCGGATTGTAAAAACCGACGCGCTCGATGAAGCGGCCGTCGCGCGGATTGCGCGAATCAGCGGCAACGATGTTGTAAAAAGGACGGCCTTTTGCGCCGCCACGAGCCATACGAATGCTGACCATGAAACTACCCTCACAAATAAAGTAAACACAAACAGATGAAATGCGAAATGCACCGCAAACCAAAATACTGTGGCATGCTCGAGCTTCGCGACACTGTCGAAGCTTGACCCTGCCAAAACCCCTGACCCGCGCGAACCGGATGAAGCCTGTTAGATACCCGTGCGCAAGTCTGAACGAAATCGCCGCTGCACCGACCACAACACCGCGTATTGAAACTGCGGAAAGCCGGACTAGAAATTGCAGGAAAGCCTTGAATTATAAACAAATTATGCCCTCCTTGCAATGGCAGCGAGCGGCGCATGATCGGCGGTACCCGATCCATGCTGACGGTGCAAAATCGCCGTAAACTTCCTCCCCACGCTTCTACTTTTTGGCACCAAGTCAAGACTTTCCAAAACGTCCGTGAACTATCCGCTCAACGACACGCAGGCGCTCGCGCCCTACTTCGAGACCGCCGCTCCTGAGCCGCCCCCGCTCGACTCGGCGCGCCTGCGTATCCTGCAAGGCGTACCTCTCGGGCTGTCGGCCAACTGGAGGCTGGCGCAGGGTGTTGACGGCCTGGTCGCGGCGCGCGCGCATGGCAGTCATGTCTGGGATACCGCCGGCAACGAGTATGTCGACTACGTTTGCGGCCTCGGCACCGTGTTGCTCGGCCACGCCCATCCCGACGTCAACGCGGCGATTTCCGCACAGCTCGAATTGGGCATCCAGACTGCCGCCACCAACCCGCGTGAAATTCAGCTCGCCGATGAGTTGTGCGCAGCAATGCCGGGCATGGATTCGATCCGCTTTCACATCAGCAACGCTGCCGCGATTCAGACCGCGCTCAAGATCGCGCGCGTCGCCACCTCGCGCGATCTGATCGTGCGTTTCGCCGGTCACTATCACAGCCGCCAGGCACTGGGCGAGACACTGGTGCTGCCGTGGAACGATGCGGAAGCATTGCGGGCGGCATTCACAGCCCACGGCGCGAGCATTGCTGGTGTGATTGTCGAGCCGGTGATGGCGAGCCGCGGCGGGTTTGAGCCGGCGGGTGGCTTCCTTGGTCTGGTGCGCCACCTCACCACCAGCCACCAGGCACTGTTCATTCTCAACGAATCATTCACCGGATTGCGCATCGAGTTTCAGGGCGCGATCGGCAAGTATCTGTTGACCGGCAATCTCGGTCCCGACCTCGTCATCTGCGGCCAGTCGCTGGGCAACGGCGCGCCCATCGGAGCGCTGGCAGGCCGCGCCAAGCTGATGGAACTGCTGGTGAGCAATGCGGTGTCGCACTTCAGCACCTTTAACGGCAACGGCCTCGGCATCGCGGCGGGGCTTGCCCTGCTGTCGCGCCTGCGTCTCGGCGGTCAAGGCCTGTATCACGGCCTGACCACGCGTGGCCGGCAGTTGATGAGCGGTCTGGAACAAATCGGTATCGAGGCTGGCGTGCCGGTCGTCACGCGCGGGCCAGGCCCCATTTTCTGGCTCGACCTGTCAAGCAAACCCACCCCTGAGCCGGCCTTTGACGTGCCCATTGCCGAGCACCCGCGCTATGAGCAGTTTCGCCTCGCGATGCTGGCACACGGCGTGCGTCTGCTGCCCGGCGGCACCTGGTACCTCGGCACCGCCCACGACGACGCCGATCTGGACCGCACACTGTCGGCGGCGCGTGTGGTGCTGATGGAAATCGGAGCTGCTGCTTGACCTTGCTACGCTGGGCGGCTGTAGGGTTCTTGCTCGCTGGTGCCGCCGCCGCACCACTCAACATCTTGCATGCCAAGTTGTTCAGCGGTGCTGAATTGGCGCGTGTGCCGCTGGTGCGCGGTCCCGGCAGTGCGCCGCAGTCGTATCCACCGCTGATCCTGAGCCTCAAACCCGAGCAAAGCCCGGTAGCCATTACGCTTGAAACCGAGTTTTCGGCCAGCGCCGGTGCCCCGGCCGCCAACCGCTACCTCACCCACTTGATCTGCGGCAGCGAGATCGCCGCCAAAGCCGAAACGTTGTTCAATGGCACTGCCAGTGATACTGCAACGCGGGGGCAAAGCCATCCGCTGCTGCATACCAAAATCAACACGCCGGGCGTCTACAGCGTCCTGGTCAGTGAAGCTGCAGCGCCTGCGTTTGCGCTGACCAAAGCGGTACTGACAGTGCGTGCCAATACGCGCCGCGCCGACGTGGTCAACGTGCTCGCAGGCATCGCCTTCATGTTGATTGGTGCGGTGACGCTGTTTGCGACCTCGAAGCGGCGCTTGCGCTGAGGCGCTGCCGCGCGGCAGAGTCAAAACCCCGCGCTGCGCCGCTGCGAAGCACGGTGCCAAAATCAGGCGCTGCCCCACCACGAAAAACAGGGTCAGAACCCGACGCTGTTTTTGCCCTTCAGCTTCAGAATATCGCGCGCCTCATTAGGCGTGGCGACTTCGAGCGAAAGCGCCTCGATGATGCTGCGAATCCGTTTCACTTGCGCGGCGTTGGTGGCCGCCAGCGTGCCGGGGCCGTCCCACAGCGAATCTTCAAGACCCACGCGCACATTGCCGCCCATCACCGCCGACATGGCTGCAATTGGCATCTGGTTGCGCCCGGCGCCGAGTACCGACCACACGTAGTCGTCACCGAACAAGCGGTCTGCCGTGCGGCGCATCTGCATCACGTCTTCCGGGTGCGGGCCGATGCCGCCCAAGAGGCCGAACACCGATTGAATGAACAGAGGCGGCTTGACAATCTGACGCTCCAGAAAATGTGCTGCCGTGTAGAGGTGGCCGATGTCATAGCACTCGATCTCGAAACGCGTTAGGTTGGCCGAACAAGACTCAAGAATGTATTGAATGTCCTTGAAAGTGTTCTTGAAGATGCGCTCATCCGACCCCGCGAGATAAGGCACTTCCCAGTCGTGCTGCCAGTTTTTGTAGCGCGACAGCATTGGATACATGCCGAAATTCATCGAGCCCATGTTGAGCGAGGCGACTTCGGGTTTGAGTTGCAGTGCCGGTTGCAAGCGCTCTTCAATCGTCATGGTCGGCGCGCCGCCGGTGGTGAAGTTAATCACCACGTCAGAGCGGCTGGCAATGTCTGGCGCGAATTCACGAAACCACTTCGGATCTTGCGTAGGCCGGCCATCCACCGGATCACGCGCATGCAAATGCACTATCGCCGCGCCAGCCTCTGCCGCGCCTACCGCTGCGTCGGCGATTTCCTTCGGACTGATCGGCAAATGCGGCGACATGCTCGGCGTATGTATCGCGCCCGTCACGGCGCAGGTGATGATGACTTTACGGTTCTGGCGTAGCGCCATGTCTTACTCCCTGGTTAACACATCGGTGGATCAAGTTAAGCGGCCGTACAACGCGTCCGCCGGATATTGCTTTCCGGAAATTGCTCGCGCCACTGCTTTCGGCATTGCGCCCGGGTATTCCTCTCAATTCAACGGCACCCGCGCGGAATCACGCACGTAGACGCCTGCCAGCAATTTGAAGTTGTCGCACGCCTTTTTCTTCGCTTCCCTCACATACACCGTGAGGTTGCCATCCTGCGCAAACTCCAATCGCAGCACACAGTGCTCGGCGGGCGGCGGCGGCAGCAATTCGCGATTGCTGACCCGCGGCTCGCGGCCCTCGTTGAAATACACCGCAGCGCCCCCGCCCTCCGGATAAAAACCGTAGCGCAGCGCGCCGGAGGCAAAACTCTCCAGCCGGAACTGCACTTTTTTTGCCGCATACACGCCCTCAAAAGGAAGATGCGGATTGCGCAAGTAGGCGAGCCGCTCCTGATAGCGCGCAGTGATGCACTTGACATCACCCTTGCACGCACCACTGCGCGGGCTGGCAGGCGACGCGGCCCAGCGCTCCTGCGCACGCTTGACGTAGTCGCGCATTGGAATTGAGAGATTGGCACTGACCATACGCACGCCATTGCCGAATTCATCATCGAGTTTGGAGAGTGTGACCTCTGAGCAGATCGCGTTTTCGTCCGGGCCGTTCGCCTTGGTGCAATCGAACGTGACCGCCTGTGCGGATGCGGCAGCACACAGGCTCACCACCAGAAAAATTCTTTTCACGCACTCGCAGGTCAGGGAATGGATGAACGGCATAGGCTACATGGCTCCGCGGGGGTGTTGGGCTTAGGCTGATCTACCGGATGCGCACAAATTGTAGTCGGCTTGCGCGCGCGTAAACTACGGCTTGGCGGGGGCCCATTTGCGATAAAAACAGCATGCGCCAGATTGACTCCACCAACTCCATAGACGCCACCACCCCGGCACCCGCCTTGATTCTTGGTTTCGCGGGCCTGCTGCCTTTTGCGCTGCTCACTGCCGGCATTGTTTGGTATCCCGAACCCAATCTCTCCTACTTTCTGGGCTGGCTGGTGCAGTATGGGGCGTTGATTGCAGCCTTTGTCGGCGCTCTGCAGTGGGGGCTGGTGATGCAATCCGGCAATCAATCAGCTATCGAGCAGTGGGCCGCGTTTGGCTGGAGCGTCTGCCCGGCACTGATCGCTTGGGTGGCCTTGCAGCTGCCGCAATATGCCGGCTGCTACCTGCTGACGATGCTGTTTGCCGTCTGCTGGTTGATGGACTTGCGCTTTTCCAGGCGCCACGCACTGCCGGCGTGGTACATGCGTTTGCGTTCGCTGCTCACCGCGGGTGCCATGCTGTCGCTTGGCATTGCGGGTTTGATCCTGGCCGGCCATGGCGGACATTGACCCTGCAACGATGACAGCGTGATGCCTGAGGGTCCCGAAATCCGCCGCGCGGTGGATAAACTCGCGCGCGTGCTGGCCGGCAAACGTGCCGTGCTCGTGCGCTTTGCGCCGGACAAGTTTCCGGCCTTGCAACCGGTCGGCCGGCGTCTATCAGGGTGCATGATCGGCGCCATTGAAGCGCGCGGCAAAGCCATCCTGACCCATTTTGACTGCGGCGCCACCATCTACTCGCACAACCATCTCTACGGCAAATGGGCGATCTACCGGGGCGCGCCACCTGCCAGCCCTCTGCAGACCAGACTCACGATTGCCAGCGTGTCCCACACGGCGGTTCTGTACAGCGCATCCGAGATAGCCGTGCTCGACACAGGCACGATCGAACACCATCCCTACATCGCAAAACTGGGCATCCAATTGCTCGACCCGCGGGTCACCGTACAGCAGGTACTCGTCCACATCGAACAACACCGCTTTGCGCGCCGTAACCTCGCGGTGCTATTGCTTGATCAATCGTTTCTCTCCGGCGTGGGCAACTATCTGCGCAGCGAAATCCTGTTCACTGCGCGTTTGCATCCCGGTGCCTGCATCGCAGGGCTTGCCACTCAGCAACGGCAGGCACTTGCCAACTCGGCCCTGCAACTCACGCGGCGCTCGTATCGGACAGGTGGCGTCACGAATGATCCAGCGATTGCCGCACGGCTCAAGAACGAAGGCGTCGCGTTTGGCCGCTACCGGCACTGGGTGTTTGACCGGGAGGGCGAGCCATGCCACCAATGCGGCCACCGCATCAGGCGCATTGATGCCGCGAGCCGCAATCTCTACTTATGCGAACATTGCCAACCGCAAGATGTTGATAGCAGCAAACAGGCGTTGCCCAGCAAGCACTGAGAGATGACTGTGGCCAGGAGCCGCTCCCACCAAGGCGTTTCAAGGCATTGCTCTGACAATGGCTCTCACCAAGGGCCTCAGCGGATACATAAATCAGGTTTGGCAGCGATGCCACGGTTCAACCTACACAAGAGGCAAGCATGCAAGGCATACTTCTCACCAAAGGCGACGTAGTTGGCGCCGCCCTCGCCGCAATTGACGAGGCACAACTGCCGGAAGGAGACGTCACCGTCAAGGTCGATTACTCCACGCTCAACTACAAGGATGGCCTCGCCATCACCAACAAAAGCCCGGTGGTGCGCAAGTGGCCGATGGTGCCGGGCATCGATTTCGCCGGCACCGTCGAGCAGTCCAGCAACGCCGATTACAAGACCGGCGACAAGGTGATCCTCAACGGCTGGGGTGTGGGCGAGACACACTGGGGTGGCCTTGCGCAAAAGGCGCGCGTGAAAGGCGATTGGCTGGTGCCCCTGCCCTCACAACTGACCACGAAGCAAGCGATGGCGCTCGGCACCGCCGGCTACACCGCGATGCTGTGTGTGATGCGCATGGAGCAATTGGGCGTCACCAAAGACCAGGGCGAAATCCTCGTCACAGGTGCCTCGGGCGGCGTTGGCAGCGTCGCCATCGCCATCCTTTCCGAATGGGGTTACAAAGTCGTTGCCTCCACCGGCAAGATGAACGAGGCTGATTACCTCAAGTCACTCGGTGCCGCCGAAGTGATCGACCGCGCCACCCTGAGCGCAGCGGGCAAGCCAATGCAAAAAGAACGCTGGGCGGGTGTCGTCGACTCGGTCGGCTCGCACACGCTCGCCAACGCGTGCGCGCAAACCAAGTACGGCGGCGTGGTCACCGCCTGCGGCCTCGCGCAAGGCCTCGACCTGCCCGGCAGCGTCGCACCATTCATTCTGCGTGGAGTAACGCTCGCCGGCATTGACTCGGTGATGGCACCCAAAGCGCAGCGCGTGAAAGCGTGGAGCAAGCTCGGCTGCAACATCGTTGCGTCGAAACTCGATGCGATCACCAGGGAGATCGGCTTGGGTGAAGCGATTGCGGCGGCGGGGGATTTGGTGGCGGGGAAGATTCGCGGGCGGTTGGTGGTGAATGTGAACGTGTGAAAACGCTCACGCGCCGTTCTTCATCGCCACATACACACCCTTCTCAAACCGCGTAAACACCCCCAGCGCCTTCTGATCCACAAACGGCAGGACCTGCATCAAAATCACGCCGCCGATTTTTTTTACCGGGTCGATCCAGAAAAAGGTATTGGGCAAGCCCGCCCACGCGAGGCTGCCGGGTGAGCGGCCAGTGGGCGCAGTCTCTTCATTGATCATAAATGACAGACCCCAGGTCTTGGGCGTGCCGGGGAAGAATTCGGCGTCGAGCGAGAGGGCCGGGGCTTGCGTCGGCAGCATGCGCACACGCAATCCGCCCATCGCGTTTTGCGACATGAGCGCGACGGTTTCGGGACGCAGCACTTGATTGCCGCTAGTGGCGCTGTTGGCACGGCCTGCCCCGTTTGCACCGCTTGCACCGCCATCCCCTTCTCCCCTGCCGCCATTGAGGATCATGCGCATGAAGCGCAGGTAATCACTTGCCGTTGAATACAGCCCACCGCCGCCCGGCTCAAATTCGGGCGTTTGATTGATTTCGAGGTCTATCGCCGTGACGCCACCATCGGCGCTGCGCTGATGCACTTTCGCGAGGCGCGCGCGCATGTCTGGCGTGATCTTGAAGCCAGTGCTCGTCATGCCCAGGGGGCCAGTGAGATGGTCAATCAGATACTGGCCGAGGCGCTGGCCGCTCACGGTTTCGATCAGTCTGCCCGTCCATTCGATGTTGATGCCGTATTCCCAGCGCTCACCGGGATCGAACGCCAGCGGCACGCGCAAGCCACGCTCCAACCCTGAGCTCGCGCGCGGGATATTGTGCAGCTTCTGGTAGCGCGCCATGTCCGGGTTCCAGGTGTCGTAGACCAGACCCGAGGTGTGCGTGAGCAAGTGGCGCAGCGTGATCGGGGTTTTGAGTGGGCGCGTGAGTGCTTCTTCCTGCGCACCCCAGCCGGTGAGCACTTTGAAATCTGCAAACTCGGGAATCACTTTGGCGCATGGTTCATCAAGCGCGATGCGGCCCTGCTCGACCAGTTGCATCGCCGCCGCGCCGATGATGGGCTTGGTCATGGACGCGAGCCACACCACCGTGTCCTGACTCATCGGCGTGCCCCGGCCCTGCGTGCGCACGCCTGCAGCGCCTTCGTAAATCGTGCCGTGTGCTGTCGTGACGGCGGCGATGACGCCGGGTACATCGCCATTGGCGACGGCAGCGGAGAGCAGCGCGTCAGTGGCCCGCTTCAAAGTACTGGCGCCATGCATGCCTAATCCGCCTGCGCGAGCTTGTTCCAGGTGTCCACCACGGTATCGGGGTTGAGGCCGAGCGCGACGATGCCTTCGTCACGGAGCCACTTGGCGAGGTCGGGATAATCACTTGGCCCCTGACCACAGATGCCGACATACTTGCCCTGCTTTTTGCATGCGGCAATGGCCATGCTGAGCATGGCCTTTACCGCCGGGTCGCGTTCGTCGAAGGACGCCGCGACGAGGCCCGAGTCACGGTCGAGACCGAGAGTAAGTTGCGTGAGATCGTTGGAGCCAATCGAGAACCCATCGAAATATTCGAGGTATTGCTCGGCGAGGATGACGTTGGTCGGCAACTCGCACATCATGATCAGCCGCAGGCCCTTGCCATCCGGCGTGGTCGCGCCTTTGCCGCGCTCAAGGCCGTGCGTGCGCAACAGGTCGATCACTTTGGCGCATTCGGTGAGGGTGCGCACAAACGGGATCATGATTTCGACGTTGGTGAAGCCCATCACGTCGCGCACCTTTTTCATCGCCTCGCATTCCATGCGGAAGCACTCGGCAAAGTCAGGGGCGATATAACGCGCCGCGCCGCGGAACCCGAGCATCGGGTTTTCCTCATCAGGCTCGTACAGGCTGCCACCGATCAATTTCTTGTACTCGTTCGATTTGAAATCCGAAAGACGCACGATCACCGGCTTGGGCCAGAATGCCGCCGCAATGGTGGAGACACCTTCGGCCATTTTCTCGACAAAGAAGCTGCGCGGGTTCGCATAGCCGCGCGCGAGCGAATCGATCGCCTTGCGCAGGTCGTCCGGCACTTTCGGGTAGTCAAGGATCGCGCGCGGATGCGCGGCGATGTAGCTGTTGATGATGAATTCGAGGCGCGCCAGCGCGACGCCGTCGTTCGGCAGTTGCGCAAAATCGAAGGCCAGCGCCGGGTTGCCGATGATCATGCCGATCTTGACCGGGATCTTCGGCATCGCGCCTCGTTGCGTCTCGGTGATCTCGGTTTCGATCTTGCCATCGTAGATATTGCCGGTGTCGCCCTCGGCGCAGGACACCGTGACTTCCATGCCGTCCTTCAACACATCGGTCGCGTCTTCACAGCCGACCACCGCCGGCACGCCGAGTTCGCGCGCGATGATGGCGGCGTGACAGGTGCGTCCGCCCCGATTGGTGACGATGGCGGCAGCGCGCTGCATCACCGGCTCCCAGTTCGGGTCGGTCATGTCGGCCACCAGCACGTCGCCCGGCTGGACGTTGTCCATGTCGATCGCATCGAGCACCACGCGCACGCGGCCGGTGCCGATCTTCTGGCCGATCGCACGACCGGTCACGAGCACCTTGCCGGTGCCTTTAAGCGCAAAGCGCTGTTGCGTCGCCTGCTTCTCTTGCGACTTCACGGTCTCGGGGCGCGCCTGCAGGATGTAGATCTTGCCGTCGGTGCCGTCCTTGCCCCACTCGATATCCATCGCACGGCCGTAATGCTGTTCGATGATGAGGGCGTAGCGCGCAAGTTCCAGCACGTCGGCATCGTTGATCGAAAACTTGTCGCGCTCGGCGTGCGATACATCGACCGTCAAGGTGGACTTGCCGGCCTCGGCCTTGTCGCCGAACACCATCTTGATCAGTTTGGAGCCGATGCTGCGGCGCACGATGGAGGGTTTGCCCAGCGCCAGCGTCGGCTTGTGCACGTAGAACTCGTCGGGGTTGACCGAGCCTTGCACCACACATTCGCCCAGACCATAGCTGGAGGTGATGAACACCACGTCGGGGAAACCAGATTCAGTATCGATGGTGAACATCACACCGGCTGCGCCGCTGTCAGAGCGCACCATGCGCTGCACGCCGGCCGACAGCGCCACTTCTGCGTGGGTAAAACCCTTGTGCACGCGATACGAAATCGCGCGGTCGTTGTAGAGCGAGGCAAAGACTTCGCGCATCGCTTTCAACACGTTGTCAATGCCGACAATGTTGAGGAAGGTTTCCTGTTGCCCGGCAAACGATGCATCGGGCAGGTCTTCAGCGGTAGCAGAGGAACGCACTGCGACACAGATTGCGGCGCCACCGGACTGTTGCTCCATCGCCGTATAAGCAGAGCGAATCGCAGATTCAAATGCAGCCGGCAACGGCTGCGCAACCACCCAGGCGCGAATCTCCCGTCCGGCTGCGGTAAGCGCCTTCACATCCGCCACATCGAGGTTTTTCAAACGCGCTTCGATACGCGCCGCCAGCCCTTCATGGGCCAGAAAATCGCGGTAGGCATCGGCAGTGGTGGCAAATCCGCCAGGCACGCGCACACCCGAATGGCTAAGCTGGCTGATCATTTCGCCGAGCGAGGCGTTCTTGCCGCCGACGCTGCCGACATCGGTATTGCGCAGTTGTTCAAACGCCACCACGTACTGCTTGCCCGCCATGAAATTCCCCTGATGTGCGCCGCTCACAAAGTGCACACATTTTACTCGGTTCAAGCTTTTTGCTGCACGGCAACAAACCGGGAAATCGCGGTTTGCCCCCGGATCTGGGTAGCTTCATGCAGCAGTTGAAATCGGCATCCATGGCGCCATATGAACCCAATCGATCCAGTGGAGTCCACAATTCGCAAGCGCCTCGGCAAGTTCCTCCCCAACGTCGAAAAATTACGGGCAAACAAGGCGCTCGGCGTTTTCGGCGAGCACCTGTTTCACCCGGCGCTATGGCATTTGAATCGCCGCAGCGTGGCCGGCGGTTTCGCCGCCGGATTGTTCTGCGGGTTGATCCCGGGCCCGCTGCAGATGGCCGGTGCCGCACTGGTGGCCTTGTGGCTGCGCGTCAATCTGCCGGTGGCATTGGCAACGACGCTCTATACCAATCCGTTCACCATCGTGCCGCTTTATATGCTGGCCTACCAGCTCGGCGCCCTGGTGCTGCCTGGCCACACGTCAGCCTTGCCGCCCGCGCCAGCGCTGTCGGCCGATGTCGCCGCCTCGGTTGCAGGCCTGATGGACTGGGCCGGCGCGCTGGGCACGCCATTGCTGGTCGGCCTGCCTTTGCTCGCCACGCTGCTGGCTCTACTTGGCTACATTGGCGCGCGCATCACCTGGGGCATCTACCTGCGTCGCGCATGGCAACGCCGGCGCATGGCGCGGCTTGATTCGGCATGTTGATTGCAACGACCAATCTGCCACGCCTGACATGGCGTATCCGATTCAGATCAATCGGCGGCCGCCACCCGGTGTGACCAGATCAACGGTCAGGCGCGCCATTTTGTAGGCCAGCCACTGTGCCAGGCGCACATGCCATGCCGCGCGGGTCAAGTCCTCCTCCAGAATTCGTGTGCCGCCGGCCTCGATCGCCTGGTCAAGCGAATCCCGCAATTGCGCGGCAAACGATTGATCCATCACCACCACATTGGCCTCGCGCGACAGCAGCAGGCTGAACGGATCAATGTTGGAGGATCCCACCGTTGCCCAACTGCCATCGACGACAGCCACCTTGGCGTGCAGAAAGCTCTTGTGGTATTCGACGATGCCGATGCCGGCTTTGATCAGGCGCCGGTACAGAGATTGTGTTGCCGCCTTCAGGATCGGGTGGTCGCTTGGACCCTGCGTGACGATCGTCACCGCCACGCCGCGCAAGGCAGCAGCCTGCAGTTCCCGGACAAAGCGCCGCGACGGCAGAAAATAGCCCGCCGCCAGCAGGACGCTGGAGCGTGCCGACCGGATCGCGCCCAGGTAGGCATCTTCAATCTCGGTGCGATGCAGCACGTTGTCGCGAATCGCCAGCGCCGCAGACACCGTGCCGCTGGGCGGCGCCGCTGCGATGTGCGCGCGCGCCAGCTTGCGCGCACGCATGCCCGCAATCGCGGAAACCGTCCACATGTGGCGCGCCGCCGCGTGAATCTCGGCCACCAGCGGACCCTGCACCTTGACCGCGTAGTCGAACCGTGGCGGCACTTCATTCGGTGCGTTCCAGTCGTCGATGATGTTGATGCCGCCGACGAACGCACAAGCGCCGTCGATCACCACCAGCTTGCGATGCATGCGCCGCATGCCGCGCACCGGGCGCCACAGCACCGGGCGCCGGAATTCAAACACGCGCGCGCCGCTGTCGGTAAGCCGCAGGCGATAGTCGGTCGGCATGTCGCGCGAGCCAAATCCGTCAACCAGCAGGTGGACCCGGACACCACGCCGCGCCGCCGCGCACAGGCGCTCAACCACCGCATTGGCGGTGGCGTCCTGCGCAAATATATAGGCCTCAAGAAAAATTTCCACCCGCGCCGCCTGCAATGCCGCCAGCAGCGCCGGAAAGTATTCGCGCCCCGAATTGAGCAAGTCAATCCGGTTGCCGTCCACAAAACGCAGTTTCATCGGCGCCGCTTCACGCCAGCGTGAGAGTGGCGAACAGGCCGATATGGTCGGACAAGCGGTGCAGGTGGTGCAGCGTACGCGCCTCCTGCACCACCAGCCCGCGCACATAGATGCGATCGAGGCGCAGCAGCGGCAGACGGCCGGGAAAGGTGCGGGGCGGCTTGCTCCCGCCACTGGTAAAGGCGTCCATCAGCCCGACTTCCGCAAACCGCCCCTCCACCCTGTTGCGCCAGTCGTTGAAATCCCCCGCCAGCACCACCGCTTCACCGGCCAGCACCCGGCTGCCGACGGTCTCGACGATGAATTCGACCTGGCGCAGGCGCACTCGCTCGGTCAGTCCCAGATGAATGCAAAAGCAGTGGACCTGCCGGCTGCCGATCCGCAATACGGCATGCAGCAAACCGCGGCTTTCGTAGCGGTGCATCGACATGTCGTCATTGGCGGTCGATTCAACCGCAAAGCGCGACAAAATCGCATTGCCGTGGTGGCCATGCTCATACACCGCATTGCGCGCGTAATGCACTTCGGGCCAATGGGTGCCAGCCAGGTAAGGACCCTGCTCCTGCGCTGGCCAGTCGGCAAACCGTTTGGCGTGGCGCGTATGGCTGCCCTGTACTTCCTGCAGGAACACAACATCCGGCTTCAGGGCGTCAAGTTCGGACTTGACGTCGTGCACGATCACACGCCGGTTCAGCGGCGACAGACCCTTATGCATGTTGAGACTGGCGACGGAAAACGTGTGCTGCACGACAAGCCGGAGGTGGTGGGTTCGACCCATCTTACGCCACCCGAATAAACCGGTTGGTTCGCTACAGCACAAAACGCGGATAATCGTTGCACCGGACTTGAATCAATCATCATGCCCAACAGCCACGCCCCGCGCCGCACCGTGTTCTTCATCTCCGACGGCACCGGCATCACAGCCGAAACCCTGGGCCACTCGCTGCTCACCCAATTCGAGGGCCTGCCGGTCAAGCAGACGCGCATGCCCTTCGTCGATTCGCTCGACAAGGCGCATGCATGCGTGGCCGCCATCAATGCCGCGCACGCGGAGGACGGCATGAAACCGATCGTCTTCAACACCTTGGTCAACGGCGAAACCAGCGCGGTGGTGCGCAGTGCCACTGCGCTGGTGCTCGACCTGTTCCAGACCTTTATCGAGCCGCTCGAAAGGGAACTCGGGATCCAATCGACCCACACCATCGGGCGCTCGCACAGCGCCACCAAGAACAAGCAGGAATATTCGAACCGCATTGAGGCGATCAACTTCAGCCTCGCGCATGACGACGGCCAGACCGACAAGAATCTTAACGACGCCGACGTGATCCTGGTCGGCGTGTCGCGCAGCGGCAAGACCCCGACCTCTCTCTACCTCGCGCTCACCTTTGGCCTGCGCTGCGCCAACTATCCGCTGATTCCCGAGGATTTCGAGCGAATGCAGTTGCCCAAGACGCTGGCGCCGTTTCGCGGCAAATTGTTCGGCCTGACCATCGACCCGCAGCGCCTGGCCGAGATCCGCCATGAACGCAAGGCCAACAGCAAATACGCGTCGCTCGACAACTGCCGCTATGAAGTGGGCGAGGGCGAGGCACTGATGCGGCGTGAAGGCATCCGCTGGCTGTCCACCACGACCAAGTCGATCGAGGAAATCGCAACCACGATCATGCAGGAGATCAAGCTTGAGCGGCGGGTGCTGTAGGGCGGCGGTTTCCGCGCAGAGAGTGGTACACGACCTGCCGCCGGCCTCTCGCCGACCGTTCACCAGTCTCTCCGACGCAGTGCATCTGCATCACACTACTTGCGCGCCAGATCGTCCGCGAATGGCGCGTAGAGCGGGTGCAGCGCTTTGAGCGCACGCTCTGTCAACGCGGTGTCGCCAGTACGGCGTCCGAGCAGCCCGAGGCCGTACCAGGCAAAGATATCTTGTCCATCGAGCTGCAAGGCGCGCTCGTAGGCACGCGCTGCGTCAACCGGACGCCGTGTCTCTCCGTAAATATCACCCTGCAGCACCAGAGCTGCCGCAGAAGTCGGATCAACCTGCAATGCGCGATCCAGCGCGCTCAAGGCAGCACGCGTTTCGCCAGTCTGCTTGAGCGTGAGGGCATAAAGATTCCATCCGTGAATTTCTTCGGGCAGCAATTTGGTGACGCGCTCGAAGCAATCGCGCGCGATGAGCATCTCGCCGGCCTGCATGTGGCCATAGCCTGCCAGTTGCCACCACTCGCCACGTGCCGGGTCTTTCTCCAGCTTTTGACGCGCCAGCGTGGACAGTCCCAGCCAGTCGCGCGCTTTAATCAACGGCTGCGCTTCTTCAAATTCTTTGCGTACGCCATATTGGCTCAATGTGGTGGCGAGCAGCTCAGGGGCAGCGTTAATCAGCATCGAGGTGGCGATTTGCGCGCACCCCGCTGTGAGCGCCAGCACGGCGCACAACCCCCATGCGAGCAGCGCATTGCGTGCGCCGCTCGCATGGTTCGCTCTGCCGCCGCAAATTGTCAGGTTCGCCCGATTTTTCATTTTCGTCCGCCTTTGCTCCGTTGCCGTACCGCTTCAAACAAACACACCGCCGCCGCCGCCGCGACATTGAGTGACTCGGCGCCGCCTGGCATCGGGATCGCCACTTGCTGTTGCGCGCGCTTGACGAACTCTGGCGCAACACCCGCCCCTTCATTGCCGAACAACCACGCCACCGGTGCCGACAGATTTGCCTGATGCACGGTCGCGCTGGCGTGTGACGACGTTGCCAGCAGCGGCACCTGCAGCCGGTCGATCACCTCGTCAAGCGCCACACCTTCCACAATCGAGAGTGAAAAATGTGCGCCTTGCCCGGCGCGCAGTACCTTGGGCGACCAGGCGTAAACGGTGTGCGGCGAACAAAATACGCGGCGTACGCCGGCCGCTGCCGCGCTGCGCAACAGGCTGCCGAGGTTGCCCGGATCCTGCACCTGATCAAGCAGCAGACAATCCTCCGAAACCATTGGTGGGAGCGCTTCTTGCGGAGTTTTTACGGCAAACACAATGCCCGCGCCATGCTCCACCGTACTGATGGCTTCAAACAAGGTATCGGGCAATTGCAACACGTCAACACCGCAGGAACGTGCCAAATGCGCCACTTCGGCACGCTTGAGACCTGACTCACTGACCGCGGCGAGCACCGGCGCGCCGCGTTTCTCAAGGTAGGCGCCGGCCAGATGCGCGCCAGTGAGAATTGATAGCCCTTCCTTCTTGCGCGCTTGCGAAGTCGCAGCGAGCGCACGCAGCCGTTTGTAGAGTACGTTGTCGCGCGAAGTGATGAATTTAAGTTTCACGCGCGTCCCCCCAATTGCCGGCGAGGTCGAAGGCCGGAGGTCAAAGCGCTGCGAGCGCCACGCGCATGCGCTCGCGCTGCGCCGCGCTGGGCACAACACCGCGCGCAGCAGCGAGGTTGTCCGTCACATGCTGCGGATTGCGCGTGCCGGGGATCACCACCGTCACCGCCGGATGACCGAGAATCCATTTGAGAAAAAATTGTGCCCAGCTCTGCACGCCGAGCTCGTCACGCGCCCAGGCCGGAACGGCCTTGCCGCGCACTTGGCGAAACAACGCGCCCTCGGCGAACGGACGGTTGATGACGACCGCCGCGTTCAGCTCCGCGCACAAATTGAGCAGCCCGCGCTCTGCCTCTGGCTCGGCGAGCGAGTAGTTGACCTGCACCACATCCACGCGATGTTTGCGCAGCGCGGCCTCCAGCGCACGGTGCGCGCCAGCGTGATAGTGGGTGATGCCGGTCAAACGTACGCGCCCTTCCTTCTTCCATGCTGCGAGGGTGTCGAGATGCGCTTCGGTATCGGTAAGGTTATGCACCTGCATGAGGTCAAGCTTCTCGAGCTTGAGCTTGGCCATTGAGTCGCGCATTTGCGCGCGACCTTCGCGCTGGCCATGCGTCCACACTTTGGTGGCGACGAACAACTTGTCACGCAGCGCTTCACTCTGCATCAGATCGCCCAGCACATTCTCCGAGCGGCCATACATTGGCGATGAATCAACCACACGCCCTCCGCTGGCGGCGAATGCATTGAGGGTGGCGCGCGCCTCGGCATATTCCGCACTGCCCGCCGCAACATCGAAGACTTGCCAGGTGCCAAGGCCGACCACCGGCACCTGCTCACCCGTCGCCGGAATGGCCCGCGTCAACAGCGGGGCTGGCGACGCAGCAGGCTGCGCATAAGCTTGACCCATCACATCACGCAGAGCAGCAGCAGCCGTCGACGCGGCCACCCCGAGCTGAAACGCACGGCGATTCATGGCGTAGCAATTGCGGAAAGCGAATCAGGGTTGCGGCGTCCGGCACGACAGACACTGCCGGTTTATTTTTTTGCTGCCTCATGTTCCGCCCACACCTTGCGCGCAATGCGCACACCTTCGACCAGTGCCGGGGCGCCGCAATACACCGCAACGTGAATGAACAGTTCTTTCATCTCCTGTTTGGTGACGCCGTTGTTGATGGCGCCGCGCAGGTGCAACTCCAGCTCATGCGGGCGATTGAGCGCGCACAGCATCACGATGTTGAGCCACGAACGCGTCTTCGGCGGAATGGTCAGCTCGCCTTTGGCATCCCGGCGGCCCCAGCTCGCGCCCCAGGAATGGACAGTGAGGTAGTCCTGAATATCTTCGGTGAACTCATCCTTGATCGCAAAACCGCGATCCACATAGTCACTGCCCAGCACCTGCTTGCGGATGGCGAGGCCGGCGTCGAACATTTCTTTTTTGGTGGGGTTGCTCATGATGTATGTGGTTGAAGTGAGAGGAGCCGTCATTGTATCGGCCAGCCGCGATCAGCTGCAGTGGCTGTGGCAATCTGTGGCCGCAGTGGCCTTGTCAGTAACGCATCGGCCCGCCTGCACGCGCTCCCCGGAACCGGAATGCTTCAAGCACCTTATATGGCCGACACGCGAAATCACCCCGTTAGAATGGGGTCATGCATCGCCTCCCTCCCCTGCATGATCTGCTCGCCTTCGAAGCAGCCGCGCGCCACATGAGTTTTCTCAAGGCGTCCGATGAACTGCACGTGACGCAATCAGCGGTGAGCCATCGAATCAAATCGCTGGAAGAATTTCTCGGCGTCGCGTTGTTCATCCGCATCAATCGCACCATCGCGCTCACCAGCTTTGGCGAGCGCTATTTGGCTGAAGTGAAGAGCGCTCTCGCCGCGCTCGACACCGCCACCGCAAGCCTCAAAGGCGGCACGCGCGCACGCCTGCGCATATCCGCCGCACCTGCCCTCGGCGCCAAGTGGCTGGTGGCGCGCCTGGCCAGCTTTCAGCGCGTGCATCCGCAGATCGAACTCGCGGTCTCGTCGTCTTACGATCTCGAACTCATCAAGCGGGGTGAAGCCGACATCGGGATTCGCTACGGTGCGGAAGACGCGCTGGGTCTGTCGACGATCAAGCTGTTTGAAGAGACGCTGTTTCCGGTCGCCAGCACCGCGTACATCGCGTCGCTTGGCGGCCTGGCGCAGCCGGTTGATTTGAAGAACGCGGTGCTGCTGCGCCACCCAATGCTGCACTGGCAACCGTGGTTCAAGGCGGCTGGCCTCGACTGGCCCGAACCGACCAGCGGCGCGCTCTATGAGGACGCGATGCTGATGTACGAGGCCGCAGCGGCAGGCCAGGGCGTCGCACTCACGCTCAAGACCTTGTTTGAAGGCTATGGTGCAAACGGCGTCTTGGTCAAACCCTTCACGCTCGAAGTGTGGGATCGCGCCTACACCATCGTGCTCGCCCCCGAAGCGGCGCACAAGCCGGCGGTGACGCTGTTTACGGATTGGCTGCGAGAGGAAGCGGGCCAGACAGCGGTTTGAATCGTCGATACGATATCGCCAATAGTTTTCGCGAAAAATCGATACCCAAAATTCGAATTGTCCTGATAACCATACGCGGATCCGTCGAAATCAACATCCCGACATACACACTCCCAATGCCTCAAAAGGCCGTCAATCGAATACAAATGGGCTGGTGCGCTCTCGCGCGACTTCCGAGACAACATTGAATTGCTTCACCTTGATTCTGTCGATGCCCATGAGATTAGCGTCCCGATGCCCGGCCTGATCAAGATCTTCTTGGACCGTCCATCTCGTCACTCAAACGGGCCAAATATTGGGTAGCCAGACCGCCACCAGTTTTCTTGTCCAATGCCTGCAGCACCAAATGCGCGAGATCGAATGCGCTCAGATAGTCGTGGGCCAATACTGCATATTTTTGAAGCTTGGCGACATCCATGCTATCCAGATTCATCCAGTCGCGGACATAAAGTGCGTCCGCCCAAAGCCACTGTGAGGAACTCTGATCAATATCGAGATTGCCTGTTAGCGGCTTGAATCTGCGCCCGCCAAAGGTTTTGAACGCGTGAAACTGAAATCCTGCACCTCTAAGAAAGGTATCCACGTCTGCAAACATTGGCTGCCCGACATACCCTTCTACAAATGCGACCTCGGTCTGAATCAAAAGCGTGTCAGCAAGAATTCGCGAGGCATGCGTGAGTGCGGCCAATTCGCCTCCCTGCACGTCAATCTTGACTAGATCAACGTGGGCAATCTGAGCCAAGTCGTCAAGCCTCACAGTGTTTACCCGATGCGTGGCAATCAGCGTTGCTACCTCGGCAAGCTCTTGAAATTTTTCAATTAGCGGAGTGTTGGGTTTATATAGAGAACCGGTCTGTCCCCAATTCGTCTCGTGAAATACTGCGGGATGGCCATCACCAATGAAATATGGAAAAAATCGGTGCGGCGCGCCGTATTCTCTGTTCAGCCGTTCGCATGCTTCAACATTTGGTTCAAAGCCGATTACGCTTGCACGGCCTGCATCTACCAAAAATTGATAAGGAGCCCGCTCAGTCAAGGCTGCTCCAATATCCAGAATGATGAACTGAACGTCTTGCGAAAAATAATCCAATAGACTCCACATTTCTGGATCTCCCAAGACTTATCATTCATGCGTTGAATTTAACTGCGCCCAGAGGAATTCAATCGCCCGCTGGATAATTTTTCCGTTTTGCGACGATGCCGATTCCGTCTACCGAGGAAGCGTTTCAATCGCATTTTCCACATCTACCTTCCTGCGTGTACCTTTGGCGATTACCAATTCAATTCACCCATCGAACGCCTCAAAGCCCTTCTTTTTCGCAGGCTCGCAAGCTCTTCCTTTGGCTTGTGTACTGGAATAGGGATACATCGCTGTAATCACCGCTAGAGGTGCGGGTCAAGACAATTGGTCAACGACACTCACCCAAAACGTGCTTCCAAGAATTTTCGCACTTCTCAATGCAATCGGCCCGCAGAGCCATTCTTCACGGGGTTCATGGCGGAGACAAACAAGGAAGGGACCCGTCAGGTCAGCTCACGCTAGTCCTTGAGCGAAAATCCCGCATCGTCGGCAGCACCCAAAACGGCAGGCCGGCAATGATCAGCAGGCAGACCGAAAACGCAAACCCGGGCCGGTAACTGCCGGTTACATCGTGCAGCACACCGCCAAGAAACGCGCCGAGACCGGCACCGAACGCGTTGGTGGCATAGATAATTCCGTAGATGCTGGCGACATGCTTGCCGGCAAACAGGCGCGTGGTCATGGACGAAATGATCGGGCCGCGCGCACCCTGGCACAGACCAAATGCGATGATGTAGCCCAGCAGCAAACTCTGTACCGGATACCACGACAGCGCCAGCAAAAAGCCCATGCCGATGATGCTGCCGATGTAGGTGGCGGTCACTGTGCGGCGTGGGCCGAAGCGGTCGGCAATTGCGCCGGTCGTGACGATGCCGAACACCGACAGCATTGACGCTGTGCCAAATGCCGTCGCCGCGAGCAACGCGGGGAAGCCCTGCTCGACGAGATAGACCACGGTTTGCACGGTCACTGAAAACATGCCGACCGAGGTGAAGAAGAACACCCATACGAGGCCCCAGAAATTGCGTGAGCGCATCGCGCGCGCAACAGTCCATTCCTCGCCACTGGCATTGACCGCGCGGCGCACATCGCGATAGGCCGGGTGGCCGTCGAGAAAGTGCCGCCACGGCAGGGCCAGCACCAGCGGCACAAAACAAAATAGGATGATGCCGAGAATGCGGTAGGCCTCGCGCCAGCC
Source organism: Burkholderiales bacterium (assembly GCA_031430015.1). Taxonomy (GTDB): domain Bacteria; phylum Pseudomonadota; class Gammaproteobacteria; order Burkholderiales; family JAEUOS01; genus CANJDH01. Next base: position 3,825 of record JANPAR010000293.1, on the reverse strand, counting down.
GTGTGCGCCGATCAAGGCCTGCGCGCCCGGCACGATGATCAAGGCGCCGAGCCCCAGACCAGCGAACGCGACCGACATTGCAGTGGAGAGCCGCTCGCGAAACCAGCGCGCGATCAGCGTTGACGACGGCACCATGCCGAGCGCCGCGACCGCGACGCCCGTGCCCGCGCCGACCGTGGCATAAAACTGCCAGACATTGTGCACGTAGGAGGCAAGCACATAGGACGCCGCCAAGGCCGCCATGCCGAAGCCGTAGACCAGGCGCGGGCCGAGCCGGTCGAACAACATGCCCACTGCGGGCGCGGTGAGCCCGTTGACCAGCAGATAAATCGAATACACGCCGGTCATCTGCGAGCGGCTCCAGCCGAGGTCTTGCTCCAGCGGCAGCAAAAACACCACGTAGGTATCAGCTGTGCCGCGCCCGATCAGGTTGAGCAGCAGGCATACGCCGAGCACCACGAGAGCAGTGCGCGCCGGATTCGATGGACTCGAAGAAGGTGACAGCAAGGACGAGGACGAACGCTGGAACGCTGAAGGGGCAGGGCAGTGGGTGAGAGTCTAACCGGTTCAACTACGGCGGCTCAACGGCGATGCCTCAAATGCAGTGGCTCAACCACGTGAATCCAATTCACCTCAAAGGCGCTCTGGATTCGTTTGCACAGGTTCACGCCCTGCGTGAGGATGGCACCTGCGCGACCACCCCGCGCAACCAGCCGGTTTTCGATCCTTCGACCGGCCATTGTCTGCGTGCTCCGAACCCGGGCACTTCAAGACCACGCGCTCCCATCGCGAGTGCTCCCACGTTGTGCGCTTCCATGCAGGGATCTCCCGTCCTGCGCGCCAGCGACTTCCTTTCGCTGTCCAGGCTGCCATTCCCGCCATTCAAGCACCCGCCACGAATCCGGCAATTTTCTTTCCTTTGGAGCAATCACAATGTCCATGCAAAACCGCGATGGCTGGATCTGGTTTGACGGCGCCCTCAAACCCTGGCGCGATGCCGCCACCCATGTGTTGACCCACACGCTGCATTACGGCCTCGGCGTATTCGAAGGCCTGCGCGTCTACGACACCGCACACGGCCCGGCCATCTTCCGGCTCGCCGACCACACGCAACGCCTGAAACAATCCGCCCACATCCTCGGCATCGACCTGCCCTACACCCAGAGCGAGTTGGAGACCGCGCAATGCGACGTAGTGCGCGCCAACAAAATGCGCACCGGCTACATCCGGCCGCTGGTGTTTCTGGGATCGGAAAAAATGGGCGTCAATCCCGACGGCGCAGCAGTGCATGTGGCGATTGCCGCGTGGCCCTGGGCTGCGTATCTGGGAGAGAACGCGGTTGGGCGTGGCATTCGCGTCAAGATTTCCTCGTTCGCACGCCACCATGTCAACGTGCAAATGTGCCGCTCAAAATCAGTCTCAACCTATGCCAATTCGATCCTCGCCAACCGCGAAGCACGCGCTGACGGCTACGATGAGGCACTGCTGCTCGACACCGATGGCTTTGTTGCCGAAGGCTCAGGTGAAAATATTTTTCTCGTGCGTGAGGGCCGTTTGGTCGAACCGGAAATCGCCTCGGCGCTCGATGGCATCACCCGCCGCACCGTGATTGCGCTGGCACGCGAGATGGGTATCGACACGCACTCGCGGCGCGTGACACGCGATGAACTCTACATTGCCGATGAGGTGTTCCTGACCGGCACGGCAGCTGAAATCACGCCGGTGGTTGAAGTCGACCGGCGCGCCATTGGCGCCGGCACGCCGGGGCCGTTGACCCAGGCCTTGCAGAAGCGCTTCTTCGCCTGCGCACGTGGAGAAGACGTCAGCCACGCGGACTGGCTGACGCCTGTGGCCATGACGTAAACCCGCTATGCGGCGATGGCGGGCCGGCGCAGCCCGACTTTGGTTGCCTGCTCGAATGCATACGCCAGTTGCAGCACGGCAAAGTCGGCGTTGCGGCGCCCGACGATCTGGATGCCGACCGGCAATCCCTCATCGGTGAATCCGGCAGGCACCGAGATCGCCGGGTGGCCGGTGATGGTGATGTAGTAGCAGCTCTTCATCCAGTCCAGATAGGTGGCGAGCTTCTCGCCGTTGATCTCGTCCACATACTCCTGCTCGATCGGGAACGGCGGCACCTGATTGACGACCGTGACCAGATACTCGTGCGTCTCGAAATACTTCGCTACGCGTTCGAAAATACGTGACCGCTCGGCGTCGGCGCGCGCCACATCGGTGCAGCTCAGTTTGCGGCCGGCTTCGATGTTCCAGATCACCGTCTCCTTGAGTTTGTCGCGGTGGTTGTCGAGATACGCGCCGTTCTTGAGTTCGAACAAATGCGCACGCAGGGTAAGGAACACTTCGTGCGCGCCCGAGAAATCGGGCATGGTGTCGTCAAGCACGCAGCCCAGATTGGAGAACACCTTGTCCTGGGCCGCGATGATGCTTTCGACGCGCTTGTCGACCGGCACCTGGCCACCGAGGGTTGGCGAGAAACCTACGCGCACGCCCTTGAATTCGCGGCCCAGCGGTGCGCGGAACGATGCGCCCGGCTCCATCAACGAGATCGGCACGCGGTCGTCCGGGCCGGATTGCACCGACAGCAACAGGGCGGTGTCTTCGACGGTGCGTGCCATCGGGCCTTCGACGCTCAACGTGTCCCACAGATGTTTGTTCGGGTAAGCCGGCACGCGGCCAGGCGAGGTGCGCAAGCCGACGACGTTGCAAAAGTTGCCAGGATTGCGCAGGGAAGCGCCAAGGTCGCTGCCATCAGCCAGCGGCAACATGCCGGTCGCCAGCACCACGCCAGCGCCGCCCGACGAGCCACCGCAGGTCTTGGTCAGGTCATAGGGATTTTTGGTCGCGCCAAACACCGCGTTGAAGGTTTGCGAACCCGCACCAAACTCCGGCGTGTTGGTTTTGCCAACGCAAATGGCACCCGCATCCCAGGAGCGGTCCACCACCAGCATGCTGTGATCGGGTACGTGGTCCTTGAAGATCGGCGAACCCATCGTCGTGCGCATGCCCTTGGTGGCGAACAAATCCTTGTGCGCAATCGGCAGACCGTGCAGCGGGCCGAGCGCTTCGCCCTTCGCCTGCCTGGCGTCGGCTGCTTTGGCCTTGGCCATTGCGCCTTCGGCATCGATGGTGACGAGCGCGTTGACCTTGGGATTGACACGCTCAATGTGTTTGAGATGGGCTTGCATCACCTCGACGGCAGAGAGTTGCTTGGAACGAATTTGCTGCGCGAGATCGGTGGCAGAGAGAAAGCAGAGGTCTTGGGTCATGGCCTTAGGGCATCAGAAAGGGAAAGTGACGGAAACAGGGCGCACCTAGCTGAAATGAATGATTGTCCGCGTAATGCTGTCTTCACGCAATGACTCAGGTACAGTTTGGGTAGACGTGCGCACCAACAACCCTCAACGACAACCAAACCCATGATGGAACTCCTTTCTTCTCCCGCTGCCTGGATAGCGTTCGCAACGCTGACCGCGCTCGAACTCGTGCTGGGCATCGACAACGTCATTTTCATTTCCATCCTGGTCGACAAATTGCCGCTGGTGCAGCGCGAGCGGGCGCGCAAGATCGGCTTGTTTCTCGCGATGTTCATGCGCATAGGCCTGTTGTTCCTGCTGACCTGGATCATCGGGCTGACTGCGCCCTTGTTTACTGTATTGACGCAGGCTATTTCGGGCCGCGATCTGATCCTGATTGCCGGCGGCTTGTTTCTGATCTGGAAAAGCACCAGGGAAATTCATCAATTGCTCGAAGGCGACGAAGGCCATGCGTCGAGCAGCGTGCGCGCCACCTTCACCTCGGTCATCG
>JANPAR010000292.1:0-15471 GCA_031430015.1 Burkholderiales bacterium | reverse complement strand
ATTGGTCCTTGGTGCCGCACTTTGGGCACTCGCCCTTGATATAGCGGTCGGCCAAAAACATCTTTTTGACCGGGTCATAAAACTGCTCGATGCTTTTTCGCTCGATCAGGCCGGCTGCGTCGAGCTTTTTGTAGATGTCCTGCGCGAGCGCGGTGTTTTCCGGCGAGTGGGTCGAATGCCAGTTGTCAAAGCCGATGTGAAAGCCGTCGAGATATTGCTTGCGCTCGGCACCGATGCGGCCCACCAGTTGTTCGGGCGTGATCCCCTCGGCCTCGGCCTTGAGCATGATCGGCGCGCCGTGCGCATCGTCGGCACAGACAAAATGTACTTCGTGCCCCTGCATGCGCTGAAAGCGCACCCAGATGTCGGCCTGGATGTACTCCATGATGTGGCCGATGTGGAACGACCCATTCGCGTAGGGCAGGGCGGTGGTGACGAACAGGCGGCGGGGCGGCAGGCTAGCGGTCGCGGGGGTGGTGCCGGAAGCACCGGGCATGATGCCGGTCATGAATGTGATGTGGTTTGTGCGATGTGACGTGTCGGAAAACGCTTTCATTTTATCAGGGCGGGAAGATGCCCAGACCTGCCGGATTTTATGTAGAGTTCATACTCTTGCCATAAAATCATTTGCTTGCAGCGCACTTTTCTGGCAACTTCTAGGTTGCGGTCAGCTTTTTCACCCTACTTGAGCCATACAGAATTTTTATGAGCGATAGCAAAGACGAGATTGTCTCGGGCGTGCCCCTGTTTGACGTCAGTGTGCGGATGGGCAAAGGCCGGCGCATTGAGGAGGTGGAGCGTCTTGCGCATGAAGCGGCGGGCATGCCCGCTGCCAACATCAAGGCGCTCGTTGGGGCACTGCGCGGCGGGTCAAGCGTCAAGGTGGGGTCCAGGGTCACGCGCGAGCGCGCCGACCAGGCCGGCGCCAACTTCCTCAAGGCTGGCCTTGAAGTCGACATTACGCCGGTACTGTCAATCTCGGCGATCGAGCATGCCGTCGATGACGGCAAGACTGTGTGTCCGGCCTGTAGCGTGCGGGTATTGCTGCCGGAAAACCGCCAGTGTCCAAGTTGCGGCGTATTCGTCGACAAGATTACCGATGAAATGCTCCTCAAGAAAAAACTCATGGAGCAGGAGCGCCGCAAGCTCGAGTTCATGGCTGCGAGTGATCTCAAGGAATCGGAGCGCAAGGCGCGCGAGGCGATGGAATTGGCGCTACGCGAGAAGATTCGCAAAGAACTGGAGAAAGAGTTTGGAATCGGGCCGGAACACGGGCTTTTCAAGGGCAAGGCGGGGCGCATTCGTGCTGCCGGTCTGGCCGGATTGCTTGCCGTAGCATTTGCGGGCGGTCATTTTCTCTCTACCGTCACAGGATCGTCCAGCAAAAGCGCAGCCGCGGCAAGCAAGGCAGCGAACAATGCGCCAAAGGTCGCCGTGATTGATGCCGAAGGCAGCACCGGCGACGCAGATATTGACGACCCCCTGATCCAAGCCGCCCGCGGCAAGCGTGCGGAAGGACAGGGGATGTCAATCGAGCAGGCGATTGCGGCTTCACAGACGCTCGCCAAGTCCGTTGGGCATTCCGCCCCGGCGGCGGGCGTAGCTGGCACCGCCGGTAAATCGAATGCCGCAACCACCTCCGCGGCAGCCGGTGGGTCAGGGCCAGCGCCGATATCCGGCGGTGCAACCGCAGTGGCGTCCGACGCAAATGCACAAGCACCAAAAGTATCGATGCTGTCCAAGTTCCTGCTTAAAGCCGACTTTTCCACGGCCTTGGCCGAGATTGGTCAGCTGGCGCGCGCGCGCGAGGTAATTGCAGAGTTGAAAAAGGCGGTCGCGGGAGCAGCTGACCGTGGCGCGGCAGCAGCGGTACAGGTGGCAGACGCAGAAGTGGATGCATGGTCCTTGCTGCCGCTGGCCGGGCGCAGGGTGACACAGGGACTGGACGCTCTTAAAGCGAGTGCTGCAGCCATGAACGACCCCGCAGTGCGTGCACAGGCGTTGAGCCGTGCGGGTGTGATTCTGATTCGACATGCGCAGCTGCCATCGTCGGTTTCGCGGGACTTGCTAAAGCTGGCTGCGGATTCGCTCCCAGCGATTCGTGACCCGCAGCAGCGCAGCGCAGTCCAGGGCGACTGGTCGGTGGCAGTGGGCGAGGCGTTGTCGCTCGAATCAACCTCTGGCGCGCGCGCCGCAGTATGGAGCCGTGCCCAAGCGGCGGCCGCGGAAGTCGATGCCATGATCAAAAAGGCTCCTGACGAATGGTCGCAGGCACGTCTGTACGCCATTGATCACCAGTTGCGTGGCAAGCTCGGACAGGCTGACAAGGCCACCCAAAGTCTGGATGCGGCTCTGGCGCTGGTCACCAAGGTAGCGAGTCTGTCAGATCGCGCCGCCAAGCTGCGCACCATTGCGCAACTGGCGGGCACGACCGCACGCGAGCGGCTCAGCGTAGCCATTGCTGCGCTGCAGCCGGAAGCCGAATCCAAGACCGGTTTGGAGAAAGCCCAGACGTTGACCCATCTCGCGCTGCTGCACGCAGATGCTGGAGCGCGCGCCAAGGCCGATCAGACCGGTTTGCTGGCGCAGCAAACGCCTGATCTCTCGGCCACTGAATCGATGTCGATCAGCACTGAACTGGTGGTACGTGGCGATATGGCTGCCGCCAAGGTGCAGCATGCCGCCGGGCTCTATTCCGAAGCAGAACGCATCCTGCAGCGACTGGCCAGCTATCTGCTTTGAAAGAACGCGCCGGTCGTGCAGTCCGAGCGCGTGTCGGGACCATCGCCTGTTAGACTTCGTGTTTTTCGCAGCTCGCAGGCACGAAGGAAGTCATGTCTATCTCGCAAGAACAGATTCAAGTGGCACTCAAGGGCGTCATCGACCACAACACAGGCAAGGATTTCATCGCATCCAAGTCGGCGCGCAACCTCAAGGTCGATGGCAGCGATATCAGTGTCGATATCGAACTGGGCTATCCGGCCAAATCGCAAATCGATGGCTTGCGGCGCGCGACAGTCAAGGCCCTCAAGACGATTCCCGGCGCTGGCAATGTGTCGGTCAACATGACGATGAAAGTGGTATCGCACGCGGTGCAGCGCGGGGTGAAGCCGCTGCCGAATGTGAAGAATATCATCGCCGTGGCTTCCGGCAAAGGTGGTGTCGGCAAATCGACCACCGCCGTCAATCTCGCGTTGGCACTCGCGGCTGAGGGTGCAACCGTCGGCATACTCGATGCAGATATCTATGGCCCTTCACAGCCGCAAATGCTCGGCATCACCGGCCGGCCTGAATCGCCCGACGGCAAGACGCTGGAGCCGATGATGGGGCACGGCATTCAGGCAAGCTCGATCGGCTTCATGATCGATGTCGAAACGCCGATGGTGTGGCGCGGGCCGATGGTGACCTCGGCTCTGGAGCAACTGCTCAAGGAAACCAACTGGCGCAATCTCGATTACCTGATCGTGGATATGCCGCCCGGCACTGGCGATATCCAGCTCACCTTGTCGCAAAAAGTGCCGGTCACCGGCGCGGTCATCGTGACCACGCCGCAAGACATTGCGTTGCTCGATGCGCGCAAAGGGCTCAAGATGTTCGAGAAGGTGGGCATTCCGATCCTCGGCATTGTTGAGAATATGTCTACGCACATTTGTTCAAACTGTGGCCACAACGAGCCGATTTTTGGCACCGGCGGCGGCGCGCGCATGGCAAGCGATTACAACGTGACCCTGTTGGGGCAGTTGCCATTGCGCCTCGACATACGCGAGCAGGCCGATTCGGGCAAACCAACGGTAGTGGCAGACCCCGATGGCCCGGTGTCGGAAATCTACAAAGCCATCGCACGCAAGGTGGCGGTGAAGATTGCCGAGAGCGCCAAGGACATGACGGGGAAGTTTCCGTCGATTGTGGTGTCAAAGAACACCTGAAGTTTGTCCATGCGCGCTCTTAACAGCATGCGAAGTCTGTGCGCGGCAGGATGGTGCGCCCTGGGCTGCTGCTTTTCGGCGCCGGCGTGGGCAGATATTGATGCAGGCCGGGCTGCCTACGCGCGCTGGGACTTCTCCCAAGCAAGGAATGAGTTTGCCGTCGCTGCTGGCGCGGGAAATGTGGACGCAATGGTGCTGTTGGCAGAGATGGCGGCGGACGGCATAGGGGGGGAGAAAGACGAGCGCGCCGCCTTTGTGTGGTTTTTGAAGGCCGCCGAAGAGGGTCATCGCAAATCGCAGAGTGAGACGGCGCGGCGCTATAGCTTAGGGCTGGGTACCACAAAGGATGACGCCAATTCGCTGTACTGGACGAGGATTGCCGCTGATCGCGGCGACGCACAGGCGCAGTACGTCATGGCGGCAAGAACAATTGACGGCGTGGGAGTTCCGCGCAATATGACTGATGCCACACTCTGGCTCGGTCGTGCGGCCGAACAGGGGCACGCCGAAGCACAAGCGGTACTTGGTGACCTGCTGGTGCGAGCGGCGGAATCTTCCAAAGGTGAAAAATCTGGGGATTACCGTATCGAGGCTACCAAGTGGTATGTGCTGGCCGCGATCCAGGGCCGCACCGGTCTTGACGACAAGTTGCGTCTAAACAAGTCGCGCATGAGCGATAGCGATCTGGCAGAAGCCGAGCGCCGCACTCGCGCTTGGCGTGCGGTAGCGACTGCACCCCCTAAGACCGGACGAACAGTCATCTCGCCTGCAAGCGCACCTGCTACGACGCCAGCGGAGTCGTCTGTTGTCGCGCCGCAAAGACAGTAAACGTCGAGTGCGCGTCCGGAGAGTCACACAATGAGCATCAAAAGCGACAAATGGATCCGCCGCATGGCGGCCACCCACAACATCATCGAACCGTTCGCGCCGGATCAGGTGCGCGAAATCGATGGCAAGCGCATCGTCTCCTACGGGACCTCAAGCTACGGCTACGATATACGCTGCTCGGACGAATTCAAGATTTTCACCAACATCAATTCGACCATCGTTGATCCGAAAAATTTCGACGAAAAATCCTTTGTCGATTTCAAGGGCGACGTGTGCATCATCCCACCCAACTCCTTTGCGCTGGCGCGTACGGTTGAATACTTTCGCATACCGCGCAGCGTGCTCACGGTCTGCCTTGGCAAGAGCACCTACGCACGCTGCGGCATCATCGTCAACGTAACGCCGTTCGAACCAGAGTGGGAAGGGTACGTCACTCTGGAATTCTCCAACACCACGCCGCTTCCCGCCAAAATTTATGCAGGTGAAGGCTGTGCGCAAGTGCTGTTTTTTGAGAGCGACGAAGTGTGCGAAACCTCATACAAGGATCGCGGCGGCAAGTATCAGGGGCAGAAGGGCGTCACGCTACCCAAGATGTAGCGCGTGAAGGGGCGATGCATGTCGCCAATGCCTATCTGGGGTGTGCGCGGCCACTGGCTACACCATCGCCGAACCGCCATCCACGACCAGTGTCTGCCCGGTAATGAACGCCGCGTCCGCACTGGCAAGAAAGCTGACGGCACCAGCAATATCCTGCGGCGTTTCATCGCGCTTGATTGCACGCGAAGCGATGATGACATCGCGATACTTCTCCGCATGCACCGGATTGGCGAGCACTCCATCGCTCATCGTGAAGCCGGGTGCCACCGCGTTGACCGTGATGCCGTGGGATCCTACCTCGCGTGCCAGCGCCCGCGTAAACGCAATCATCGCGCCCTTGCTGGCGACGTAGTGCAACATGTTGGGCACGCCCTTGAGCGGTGCGCCGGAGGCGAGGTTGATGATGCGCCCGCGCCCGCTGGCCTTCAAATGCGGCAGTGCGGCGCGTGCGCAGAGGAATGGCCCCATCGTGTTGATCGCCATGACGCGTTGCCAGTCGTTGGCAGAGATGGCTTCAAAAGGGCCGGGCGCAAGGGCCGAAAACAGGGCCGCGTTGTTGATCAGAATGTCGATACGGCCAAATTCTGCGGCGGCGGCGATCGCCGATGCGACCTGTGCTTCGTCTGACACATCGCAGGGCAGGCCAATCACCTCTACGCTGTCTGAGGCGGCTCCGGGCGCAGTGCTCCCACGCAAGGCCTGCGCACGTTCTGCGCTGCCGGCAATATCGAGAATCGCCACGGATGCACCGTCGGCGAGCAAGCGTTCAGCCAGCACGCGGCCAATGCCGCTTGCGCCACCCGTCACGACGGCAACGCACCCTGTCAATTTCATCTGCTGCTCCAATCTAAATGTTCACGCACCAGGGCAGGTGCGCCACTGCGCCCGCGCCGCGATGAAAATCATGCGAGGGATTTTGGCACAGGCTCCCCGCAACGTTTTGGCATGTGCGTTGGACCGGACATTCTCCCGGCACCCGCGTCCGGCATGGCCTGAATGCTCAGTAAAATGCGTCAGCAGTCATTTCAACCGGAGGAACAACCATGCGCCAACCACTGACACTCGCCTGCGCCGCTGCGCTGGCCACACTTGCGTTTGCTGTCCCCTCAAGTGCGCAGACTGTGCCCAAGGCCGTGATCGGCATGAGCGGCTGGACCGGCTTTGCGCCACTGACGCTGGCGGAGAAGTCGGGCATCTTCAAGAAGAATGGTGTCGATGTGGAGATCAAGTTCATTCCGCAGGCCAGTCGCCACCTCGCGCTAGCGTCGAACGCCATCCACTGCGCCGCGACCACAGTCGAGACCCACGTGACCTGGAACGCCAATGGCGTGCAGAACACCCAGGTGTTGCTGCTCGACAAGTCAAATGGCGGCGACGGCATCGCGGTGCGCAAGGAAATCAACAGCATCAAAGATCTCAAGGGCAAAAGCATCGGCGTCGATGCGCCCGGCACCTCGCCGTTTTTTGTGCTCGCCTACATGCTCAAGAAAAACGGCATGACGATGAACGACATCAAACGCGTGTCGCTGTCGCCGCAGGCAGCCGCCAATGCATTTATCGCCGGGCAGAACGAAGCAGCGCAGACGTATGAGCCCTACATGTCGGCGATTCGCGACAAGCCGGAAGCCGGCAAGATTTTGCTCACCACCAAGGATTACCCGATCGTGGTCGACACCCTTGGCTGCCCGCGCAACTATATCCGCCAGAACCCGAAGCTGGTGCAGGCCATGGTCAATAGCTGGTTCGAAGCGCTTGAGTTGATGAAGCGTGAGCCGGCCAAGTCCAACGAAATCATGGGGGCTGCCGTCAAGCAGACTGGCGAGCAGTTTGCCAAGTCGGCCGCCTTCATCGCATGGCAGGATCGTGCCGCCAATCGCAAGTTCTTCGCCGGCGAAATCGGCTCCTTCAGCAAGGAAGCTGCGGAGTTGCTGCTGGAGAACGGCGTGATTCGCGGCATTCCCGATATCGGTACGTTGCACGAAACTTCGTTTTTGAAGTGAGCATGCAGCACAGCCAGGGCCGCCCGGTTGATGCGGCTAGCGGGCCGGACGCTGGTCCGCGCGCGTGCCTAGCACCCTGCGCCATACGCTGACGCCTGACGCCTGACGCCTGACGAATATCGCAATGGCATCGCAACTCCGGGGCTTGATGTGGGCAGCGTTGCTTCTCGCGCTGGTGCACGTGACCGGCACAATCGGCTACAAATTGATCGGTGGCCCGGAGACCACCTGGCTCGACGGTTTCTACATGACTTTCATCACCGTGGCCACGATTGGCTACGGTGAAGTCGTTGACCTGACCAAAAGCCCCGGCGGGCGCGTGTTCACCGTGGTGATCGCGCTGGTGGGCATCGGCACGATGACCTATATGTTTTCGATGCTCACCGCCTTCATTCTCGAATCCGATCTCAACACGGCGCTCAGGAGAAAACGCATGCAAAAGCAGATAGACCAACTGACCGGCCACTACATCGTGTGCGGCATTGGCCGCGTCGGCGCCAATGTCGCGGACGAGCTGCGCAAAACCGGGCGCGTGTTTGTGGTGATCGAAGCCGATCGCGGCGCACTCGACACCTATCTTGAACAGCACGATGAGGCGATGTACATGCACGGAGACGCGGCGGACGACGACGTGTTGCGCGCCGCCGGTGTAGCGCGGGCGGCCGGCGTGTTTGCCGTCACTGGCGATGACAGCCATAACCTCGTGGTGTCACTGTCGGTCAAGCAATTAAACGCCAAGGCCAAAGTAGTGGCACGCGTACATGACATCCGCAACGCCGACAAAACGCGCCGCGCCGGCGCCGACGAAATTGTGTCGCCTGATTTCACCGGCGGCATGCGCATCGCCTCGGCAATGCTGCGCCCGAACGTGGTCAATTTCATGGACCAGATGCTGCGCAGTGACGACGGCCTGCGCGTCGAAGAAGTGATCGTGCCTGAAGGCTTTATTGCGCGCCGCCTCGGCGACATCGCGCTCAAGTCGCGCGACTATGTTCTCATGGCCACGCACGAAAGCGGCAAGTGGGTGTTCAACCCGGATGATGATCACGTCATCCGCACCGGCTATGCGCTTGTAGTCATGGCCAATCCGGGCGGGCGCGCCAAGCTGGCTGCGTTGCTGACTGCTTGACATGAAAATTTTGATCAGCAACGACGATGGTTACACCGCCCCAGGCCTCGCCGCTTTGGTCGAAGCACTCAGACCGATGGCTGAATTAATCGTCATCGCGCCCGAGCAAAATCACAGCGGCGCATCGAATTCGCTGACGCTCAATCGCCCGCTCAGCGTGCGCACCGCCGACAACGGCTTCCTGTTTGTCAACGGCACGCCCACGGATTGCGTGCATCTCGCCGTTACCGGCTTGCTCGATTTCAAACCCGACATGGTGGTATCAGGCATCAACAACGGTGCCAATATGGGCGACGACACGATTTACTCCGGCACCGTGGCAGCGGCGACAGAAGGCTACCTGCTCGGCATCCCTTCCATCGCCTTCTCGCTCGCTGGCCGTGGCTGGGATCATTTGGCTACTGCAGCGAGTGTTGCGGCGGATGTGGTGGCGCGATTTCAGCGGGACCCGTCTGTCGAACCCGTGCTTTACAACGTCAACATTCCCGGCGTAGATGCGGCAAACCTAAAAGGCCTGCATGCGACGCGCCTTGGCCGCCGGCACAAGGCCGAGGGCGCCGTGCGCGCCGAGAATCCCCATGGCGAAGCGGTGTGGTGGGTCGGCGCCGCTGGCCCAGCTGCAGACGACGGGCCAGGCACCGACTTTCATGCAGTCGCCAACGGCTATGTGTCAGTGACGCCCTTGCAAATTGACCTCACCCATTTCGAGAAAGTGACGCATGTCCGCGACTGGCTTGGCCGCTGATTCGGCAGACGGCGCGGCCGCGCGCACCCGGCCGGCCAGGAATCAGGTGTTGAACGAGACTGATTGGGCCGTACCGACCGCGCCAAGAATGGCTCTGGTCAAGCGTTTGCGCGACAAAGGCATCCGCTCTGAAGCGGTGTTGAACGCCATCGCGCGCGTACCGCGCGAGCGCTTCATCGAAGAAGCCTTGTGGAGCCGCGCCTATCAGGACGACGCATTGCCGATCGGCCATGGCCAGACCATCTCGCAACCCTTCGTGGTGGCGCGCATGATCGAAGCCATCCTGCCGGTGAGCACGGGCAAGGAATCGCGCTTCAAACGCATCCTGGAAGTCGGCACCGGCTGTGGCTATCAAGCGGCCGTGCTGGCGCAACTGGCCGACGAGGTGTATTCCATTGAGCGCATCAAAGCGCTCTACGACAAGGCGCGCGCCAATCTGCGGCCCTTGCGCATTCCCAATGTGCGCCTCGCCCTGGGCGATGGCTATCTGGGCTTGCCCGATGCCGCGCCGTTTGACGCGGTGATCGTGGCTGCCGCTGCGCCCGCGCTACCCGAGGCGCTAGTGCAGCAGTTGAAGCGCGGTGGCAAAATGATCATCCCCGTGGGGTCGAGCGCGCCAGGCGCAGCGCAGCAGCTCAAGCTGATCGACAAGCGCGGCATGACAGTGATTGAAAAGCAGCTCGATCTGGTGCGCTTCGTGCCGATGCTGAACGGGCTGGCGAAATAGGGTGGTGGCATGACAAAGGATTTTCCGAAGATTGGTTGTGCTGCATTGTTGATGCTGGCATTTCTGAGCGCTTGCTCGACGCGCCAAACCGCGCCGGTGGTGGAGCGGTCGCCCGCGGCCAAGCCAGCAGCTTCCGCTACACCAGCCGCCAAACCGTCGGCGCCGTCTGCTGCGGATTTCTACACCGTCAAGCGTGGCGACACGCTGTTCGGCATTGCACTCGATCATGGACACGACTATCGCGAAATGGCGGCGTGGAACAACATCGTCAACCCCGGCGTGATTCAAGTCGGGCAAGTTATTCGTGTGACGCCACCGGCAGGTGCGCCGGGCGCGCAAGGTGCCGCTGGTACCCCGGGCACCACAGGTGCTGGCGATGCCGGCGTGGTGGTGCGCCCGATCACCCCGCCGGGCGGCACCCCTGCTGGCGCACCGTCTGCGCCTCCCGGCACCATCACCGAACCGCGCGGCGACAAACGCCCGTACTCCGACGAAGCGCTCGCCCAGGCCCAAGGCCAAGCAACCGCTAAACCCGCAGCCGCCGGCCCGGTGGCGAAACCCGCTGACAAACCGGCAGAGACGAAGCCGGCTGTTGAGAGCGACGACGTCGCTTGGGGTTGGCCCGCAGCCGGCCGCGTGATCGGCGCATTCAGCGACAGCGGCGCCAACAAGGGGCTCGACATCGCCGCCAAAGTCGGCGATCCGGTCCTCGCCGCTGGCCCCGGCAAAGTGGTCTACAGCGGCCAGGGCCTGCGCGGCTATGGCCGCCTCGTCATCATCAAGCACAACAACACCTATCTGTCTGCCTACGCGCACAACAGCAATCTACTGGTGAAAGAAGGACAGCTCGTTACCAAAGGCCAAAAAATTGCCGAAGCCGGCAACAGCGACAGCGACGTGCCGAAGCTGCACTTCGAGATTCGCCGTCAGGGCAAGCCGGTGGACCCGGCCAAATTTTTGCCTGAACGCTGAGAGGAATCCGCACGATGGCCGTCGATGCCCAACTGATCGCATGGTTCGAACGGCTCGACCGCGAGTTCGGCCCGATGCCCGATGCATCGCCCGCTTCGCGCCGCAAACGCTACGAAGACATCACCGGTTTGCTTGCAAGCTTGCGGACTCACGCACACGTCGGCATGCGCAATTTTCACCTCGCGTTGCCGGGCCGCACGCTCGATGCACGCCTCTATCATCCTGGCGGGACGCCCGCCTTGATGGTGTTCTTTCACGGCGGCGGCTGGGTGGTCGGGTCGATTCACTCGCACGATCAACTGTGCGCACATGTCGCAGCCAAGAGCGGCGTCGCGATCCTCTCGGTTGACTACCGCCTCGCGCCGGAGCATGCCTTCCCGGCGCAAAACGACGACGCCTACGATGCGGTGGTGTGGGCCGCCGCGCATGGTGACGAACTCGCTTGTGACGTGGCGCGTCTCGCTGTTGGTGGCGACAGTGCCGGCGCGCACATGGCAGCAGTCACTGCTTTGCACGCGCGTGACCGCCACGGCCCTGCAATCCAGTTTCAGTGGCTGATCTATCCCACGGTGGAGCCGGAGTCGGGCTTGCCGTCGATGACCGCATTCGCGGCGGGCCCGGGATTGACGCTCGATGACATGCGCTGGTTCTGGGCGCAACTCGGCACCGATCTCAAGGCTCCGGGTTACGGCGTCGCGCCTTCACGCGCGGCCTCATTTGCCAACCTGCCCGCTGCCTATGTACTCACCGCAGAAGCGGACTTGCTGCGCGACGAAGGCGAGCGCCTAGCCGCCTTGCTCAAACAGGGCGGCAACCAGGTTGTCAGCAAGCGCGGCCCCGGCATGACGCATGGATTCGCACGCCTCTATCCGGTATGCACAGTGGCCGATGCATTGATGAATGAAGCGGCCAAGAGTCTCGGTGAGGCGCTTGCACTGGCAGGCAATGCGGCAGGCAGGTCAGCGCTCCATACGGTGGACAACAGGGCGAACGCATGACCACAACGCTTGTCTTCGATATCGAATCGATTCCCGATGTCGCCGGCTATCGAACGCTCAATGGCTTGTCGCCAGACATTTCTGACCACGACGTGGCCGAGATCGCCTTTCACGAACGCCGCGCCAAAACCGGCGGCGACTTCATGCCGCTACATCTGCAAAAAGTGGTCGCCATTTCCTGCGTGCTGCGCCAGGACGACAAATGGAAGGTCTGGTCAATCGGCAAACCGGACGACCCCGAGAAGGAATTGATTCAACGGTTTTTCGACGGTATCGAAAAATTCACCCCGACCCTGGTCTCTTGGAACGGCAGCGGCTTCGATCTGCCAGTGCTCAATTATCGCGGCCTGCTGCACGGCGTCACCGCGGCGCGCTTCTGGGATCAGGGCGAAGACGAAAAAGATTTCAAGTGGAACAACTACATCAGCCGCTATCACTCGCGCCACACTGACTTGATGGACCTGATGGCAATGTATCAGCCGCGCGGTGCCGCGCCACTCGATGCACTCGCCAAACTGTGCGGCTTCCCCGGCAAGCTCGGCATGGATGGCTCGGCCGTTTGGGGCGCGTATCAGGCGGGCAAGATTGCCGAGATTCGCGACTACTGCGAGACCGATGTCGTCAACACCTGGCTGGTCTATCTGCGTTTCCAAAAGATGCGCGGTGTGTTGAATGACACCGCGTATTCACGCGAGATTAAGCTGGTGCGCGACTCGCTCACAGCGTCAAGCGGCGCGCACTGGAAGGAATATCTGACGGCGTGGAACGGCTAAAAACGTTGGTGGGAGGGGGTCTTCCGTGAGAGGCGAGCCACAATGCGCTCCCACCAAGGCTTTTTCGCCAACGATCAGGTAAATTCCCGCAACAGGCGCCCTGGCTTGACGCTGCCGATGGCCCCGGCCTGATTCGCCACCTGGACACCATTGACCCACACCCCATGCACGCCCACGGCATCGGTGTGCAAGCGCCCCGCGCCACCCGGCAAATCATTGACGCGCCGTTTCGGGCCGCGGCCCACGGTGGCGGGGTCGAACAGCAGTAGATCAGCGGCGTAGCCGGTCTTGAGCAACCCGCGCTCCTTGATGCCGTACACCGAAGCTGATTGACTGGTGAGGCGGCGCACTGCCTCTTGCATGGTCATCTTTTTCAGCTCGCGCGCCCAGTAGCCGAGCAGGTGCAGACCGAAGGCGGCGTCGTTGAAGAAGGTCAGGTGCGCGCCAGCGTCCGACAAACTGACCAGGCTGTTCGGGTGGTTGAGCATGCGCCCGACGGCATCGACATCGGAATTGAGCAGCGTGGCGGTGAAGACGGTGTCGAGGTTTTCACTGATCGCCAGATCGAACATAAAATCGAGCGGGTCTTGGCCGGCTTCGCGCGCGAGATCGGCGATGCTGCGCTGCTCATACTGGCTGTGCGTGGCGTTGGCAACCTCCACAACCTGCACCTGATCCCACTCGCCGTTGAAGATACGAAAGACGGCCGGTGCGGCGATTTCGGCGCGCATCGCATCGCGAAATTCACGTGTCGCAATCTTCACCTTGAAGGCCTCGAAACCCAGTCCCAGTGCGGGTTTCCACGATGTCATGCCTTCCACCGGATAGGGTGAATGCAGGGTGAAATCCATCGTCAAGGGGCAGCACGACACCGCACCACTCAACGCATGACCGCGCGCGTTGGCGGCGGCAATGGCGTCCAGGTCTTTGAATACTGCCTCGGGGTTGGTCTTGTTGTGCAGCAGGGCGGCGATCACCACCGGTCGGTTTGACGCTGCGCTCAGTTCTTCGAGAAACTCGATCTTGGTGTGGCCGCCCTTGGTAAGCATGAACACGCCGTGCTTGGCGTCTTTGAGCGCCGTCACCAGCGTGCGCAACTCGTCGTCATCAGCCAGGCGCGATGGCATCGGGATGCCAGCCTCGCCGTTGTGCGCGGGCGAGGTGCTGGTGGCAAAGCCGATCGCGCCCGCTTGCATCGCCTCTTGCAGCAGGCGCTTCATCTCGGTGACTTCGGCTGGCGTGGCCGCGCGCTTGGGCGCATCGGCCCCCATCACATAGGTGCGGATCGACGAGTGCCCGGCGAACGCGGCAATGTTGGCAGCGCAGCCCTGACGCTCCAGCAGGTCCATGTATTCCGGGATCGACTCGAAGTCCCAGCGAATGCCTTGCCGCAACACATCGATCGACATGCCCTCGACCTGCGTCAGGTTGCGCATGATGAGTTCGCGATCTTGCGGGCGGCAGGGTGCGATGGTGAAGCCACAGTTGCCGATGATCGCGGTGGTGACGCCGAGAGCCGGCGAGGGTGCGATGCCGCTGTCCCAGGTGATCTGCGCGTCGTAGTGCGTGTGGTTGTCGATGATGCCGGGCATTAGGGCAAGACCGCTGGCGTCGATGGTTTGGCGGGCCTCGATGGTGCTGCCGGTTGCAGGGCCAACACGGGCAATGCGCCCATCGTTCACGGCGAGATCGCCATTAACCGGTGCGCTCCCGGTGCCGTCAAACAGTTGCGCGTTTTTTATCAGGAGATCATGCATGGACGGGTGGGTTTTCCAAAATGGCAGGAGAATGCTTGCGCGGCGTTGCGTGAGGGATGCGGAATGCGCAAGACTGTATGACTGTGAGAGGCGGGCCTCTATAATTTCAATTTTAGCCGCAGCCCATTTCAGGTTCATCAGCGCACTGGATTTCGCGTTGCGTGTGCTCACATGCGTTTGCCTCGATTCACCTGCAGCACTTCTTCCTCAATTGATGTCCGAACTCCTTGCGAACCTGAATCAGGAACAGTTTGCCGCTGTCACCCTTCCCAACCAATCTGCCCTGATCCTGGCCGGCGCGGGCTCCGGCAAAACCCGCGTGCTCACCACGCGCATCGCCTGGCTGATTCAGACCGGGCAGACCAGCCCGGCCAACATCCTCGCGGTGACTTTCACCAACAAGGCCGCGAAGGAGATGACGGCGCGCCTTTCGGCGATGTTGCCCATCAACCTGCGCGGCATGTGGATCGGCACCTTTCATGGGCTGTGCAACCGCTTTTTGCGTGCGCATCATCAGGACGCCGGCTTGCCGGCCATGTTCCAGATTCTCGACTCGGCCGACCAGCTCTCGGCCATCAAGCGTTTGTTGAAGGCGCTCAATGTCGATGATGAAAAACATCGGCCCAAAGAAGTGATGTACTTCATCAACGGCAACAAGGATGCTGGCCTGCGACCCCAGCATGTCGAGGCCGACGATGATTTTGGCCGCCGCCGCGTGGAGTTGTATCGCGCCTACGATGAGCAGTGCCAGCGTGAAGGCGTGGTTGATTTTGCCGAGCTGCTGCTGCGCACTTACGAACTGCTGGTGAAGAACGAGTTGCTGCGCGAGCACTACCAGGCGCGCTTCAAGCACATCCTGGTTGATGAGTTTCAGGACACCAATGTGTTGCAGTACAAATGGCTGAAACTGTTGGCTGGAGCGGGTCTTCAAGGAGTTGCCCCGTCGAATGCAAACGCCATTTTCGGGGTCGGGGACGACGATCAGTCGATCTACGGCTTCCGAGGCGCCCGCGTCGGCA
>JANPAR010000291.1:0-2141 GCA_031430015.1 Burkholderiales bacterium | reverse complement strand
GAGCACGCGCAAATCGTTTGAAAGGGATTGCTCAAACGAGACGCCCCAGCCTACCTTGGTCTGCGGCCGGCGCACGGCATCAAACGCTGGCACGGTGCCGGGTACCGCAGCGGAGAGTGCATCAGCGAACGAACCCATGTGCGCAACATTGCGAAACACGAAGGCCTTGACCGTGCCGGGCTGCCCATTCCCATTCCATAGATGACGGCGCTCGACTTCAAGCTGATCGCCATAGCGCTTCATGATACGGTAGTCGATTTTGAGACCGTTCGATTGCTTCGGTTGCATGAAGCGTCCCGCGCGCAGGGTCCAGTCGTCCCAGAACAATTCGCCCGCCACGCCCCAGGAAAATCCGCGCGCATCGGCGGCGTAATCGAAGTGCCCGTGATCGAGCGACGACCAGTTGAGAAATTGGGTACGCCCGTCGCCGGTGATCTCGCTGGTACCGAACATATCGGTGATCGACAGGTTGCCCATTGTGACTACGAAGCGCCGTTTGTCGACCGTGCCGGCCAACTGGTTTTGGTCCGACTCGATATCCTCGCGCGCGCCACTCCGGCCCGCGCCGAAGGCGTCATTCAGCCCCACGGTGTGCCGGTAAAACAATCGTGCTCGGTAAAAGCGAATCTGCGATGACGCACTCTTCTGCAGCTCGGCATTGGTCAATCCGCCCAGACCGGTCACGTTGGAGAGGGGACGGCCCTGAATGCCCTCCGGGTTGAAATAGAGTTCGCCATTCGCCCACGGGCGCCAGCCTAGATAAGCCGTCACAGTCCACGTGTAGCTTTGTTCCGGCTCGGGCGAGAGGCTGTTCGCACCGCGATAGCCGGAGCGAAAGCCCGGCTTGCCCTGCCAGACATAGGTGCTCTGAAACTTGGCATCGGCGCTTTGCTCTTCGCTCCAGGCTAGCCCGGAAATGAGAAACAGGATGGCCGCAAGAATGGCTCTGGGAGCGATTGTCATGGCAGTGATGGGCCAGAACTGGCTCTGGGAGCGGGTTTTCGGGCAGGCATCAATGCGAATGGGAACGAACAGAAATTGGCGAGAGCGAGCCGCATCTGGCCACGAGCGTCCTGCGGTAGAGGGTCACGCCGCGCAGTGGACGCGCATGCAGCAAAGATTGTCGCTGCGGCGTGTGACACCGGCATTACACCAACTGGTTTTTGCCGAGCAGAAACACCAGATCGTCACCACCGCTGACGCTGAGCCAGTTGAACGCAAATTTGGGAAAGGCGGCTTCGAGCACGGCGCGATTGTGGCCGAGTTCGACCAGCAACTGGCCGCCGCGTTTGAGGCGCGCAGGCGCCTCGCGCAGCAAGACCTTCACAAAATCGAGCCCGTCGCGGCCACCGGCCAGCGCGAGCTGCGGCTCCTTGCGATACTCCTTTGGCAGCTTGGCCATTGCCGCTGCATCGACGTAGGGCGGGTTGCTGATGATGAGATCGTAGGGGGCGCCGTGGAGACCCTTGAAGCCGTCGGACTTGACGAGGTGTACGCGTGACTCAAGCGCGTAGTCCTTGACGTTGCGCGCGGCAACGGCGAGCGCATCGCGCGACACATCGACCGCGTCAACCTCGGCTTGTGGAAACGCCAGCGCCAGCAAAATTGCGAGGCAGCCCGAGCCGGTACACATGTCGAGAACACGTGTGACCTTTGCGGGGCGCGCAACCCAAGGCGCAAGCTGGCCGGGGATCAGTTCGGCGATGAAGGAGCGCGGCACGATGACGCGCTCGTCCACATAGAACTTGTGCTCGCCCAGCCATGCCTGGTTGGTGAGATACGCAGCCGGCACACGCAAGCGGCTGCGTCGATCAATGATGCTGAGCACCGCATCGATTTCGGCCGCTGTCAGACGCGCGTCGAGGAAAGGGTCGAGCAGGTCAAGCGGCAGCTTGAGAGTATGCAGGATCAGGTAGGCCGCTTCGTCATAGGCATTGGAACTGCCGTGGCCGAAGAACGCTTCAGCAGTATTGAGTTGGGTGATCGCGTGCCGCAGCAGGTCGCGAATGGTTTGAAACGGCGGGCGAGCGGATTTGGGCATGAGACGTGGCTCAGGTGAGCAGTTGAATCAAGGCATGACGGTAGATGTCCTTGAGAGGATCAATGTCCGCCAGCGCGACATGCTCGTTGAGTTTGTGAAT
>JANPAR010000290.1:0-55079 GCA_031430015.1 Burkholderiales bacterium | reverse complement strand
GCAAAGGCCAAGTGCCGGTAGACTGGCCCCTCGCAGGAGGCACACGATGGCAGGTCGCTGGTTTGAAGAGTTCAAGGTCGGGCAGACGTTCGAGCACGAGATACGCCGCACCGTCACCGAGAGTGACAACATGTGGTTCAGCAACGCCTCCTGCAATCCGGCGGCGGTGCACATCGACGCCGAGTATTGCAAGGGTACCGAATTTGGCCAGCCCCTGGTCAACAGCATCTTTACGCTCGGCCTGGTGATCGGCCTGTCGGTGCAGGACACCACGCTTGGCACCACGGTGGCCAATCTCGGCATGAGCGATACGCGCTTCCCCAAACCGGTGTTTTACGGCGACACAATCCGCTCCACGACGGTGGTCAAGGAAATCCGCGAGAGCAAATCGCGGCCCAATGCCGGCATCGTGACGTTCCAGCACACTGGCCTCAACCAGCGCAATGAGGAAGTGTGCTTGTGTACGCGGCAGGCGCTGATGTTGAGGAAGCCCGCATGAGCACCGCAGTGGCCAGCGGGGCGTTCAAGCTGCGCTCGATGCTCTTCGTGCCGGCCGACAGCGAACGCAAGCTCGCCAAGTCGGAGGGCAGCCCCGCCGATGCCTTGATTCTCGACCTTGAGGATTCGGTGGCCGACGCGCGCAAGGCCGGCGCGCGCGGCACTGCTGCTGCCTTCATCGGCGCGCAGGCCGGGAAGCTCAAGGCGCGGCTATTCGTACGCATCAATCCGCTCGATAGCGGCCTCGCCATGGACGACCTCGCTGCCGTGGTGGTGCCGGGCCTGACCGGCATCATGCTGCCCAAGACGCGCAGCGCCGCAGACATCGTGCATCTTGGCCATTGCCTCGATGCGCTTGAAGCGCGTGCCGGGATGGCGCCGGGCACGGTGCGCGTGGTGCCGGTGGCGACCGAGACGGCAGAAGCCATGCTCACCATGCAGAGTTTTACCGGGCCGGTTCCACGCCTGGCCGGCATCACCTGGGGCGCTGAGGACTTGTCGGCAGCGATTGGCGCGGTGTCCAATCGCGAGGACGACGGCTCCTATTCCGATCTGTACATCCTCGCGCGCTCACTGTGCCTGTGTGCAGCCACCGCCGCCGGGGTGGCCCCGATCGAAACCCTGCACGCCGATTTCCGTGACAGTGCCGGCCTGGCCGCCGAGTCCCGTGCCTCGCGCCGGCGCGGCTTTCGCGGGCGTATGGCCATCCACCCCGATCAGGTGCCGATCATCAACGAGGCCTATTCACCGAGTGCTGCTGAACTGGCGCACGCGCAACGCATCGTCGACGCCTTCGCGGCACAGCCCGAGGCCGGCACACTGAGCATCGACGGCATGATGATCGACAAGCCGCATCTGACGCAGGCATTGCGCACCCTTGAATTGGCCTGCTGAGCACGCGCCCGCAAAGCGCTCGCCCATTGAGCAACTGAATCACACAGACTGGCAAACCCATGGACTTTTCAATTAGCGACGACCATCGTGCCATCCGCGAGGGCGTGCGCGCCGTGGTGCGCAAGTTCGATGACGACTACTGGCTTGCGCGCGACGAGGACGGCGCGTTCCCGCGCGAGTTTCATCGTGCGATGGCAGAGGCCGGGTGGCTCGGCATTACCATGCCCCAGCAGTACGGCGGCTCCGGGCTCGGCGTCACCGAGGCCGCGATCATGATGCACGAGGTGTGCAGCCACGGCGGCGGCATGGCGGCAGCCTCGACGGTTCACATCAATCTGTTCGGCCCGCACCCCATCGTGGTGTTCGGCACGCCCGACCAGACGCAGCGCTGGGTGCCGCCATTGGTGGCGGGTACCGATCAATGCTGCTTCGGCTTCACCGAGCCCGACGCTGGCCTTAACACCACGGCGATCAAGACCTTCGCGCAAAAGGTGCCGGGCGGCTATGTGGTCAACGGCCAAAAGGTGTGGACGTCAACCGGGCAGGTCGCCAACAAGATCATGCTGCTCGCGCGCACGACCAAGCTCGAAGACTGCGCTCGCCCCACCGACGGCATGACGATTTTTTACACCGACATGGACCGCAGCAAGATCGACGTGCACCTGATCCACAAGATGGGCCGCAAGGCGGTGGACTCGAATGCGATCTTCATCGACGGTCTCTTCATTCCCGACAGTGACCGCATCGGCGAGGAAGGCAAGGGTTTCTCCTACATCCTGCACAGCCTCAACCCCGAGCGCGTGCTGGTTGGCGCCGAAGCCGTCGGCATGGGTCAGGACGCGCTGCGCCGGGCAGCGAAATATGCGCGCGAGCGCGTGGTGTTCGGCCGGCCAATTGGCCAGAACCAGGGCATTCAACATCCCCTCGCCGAAAACTGGATGGCGCTCGAAGCTGCCTGGGGCATGGTGATGAAGGGCGCATGGCTCTACGACCAGCATCAACCCTGCGGCGCGGAAGCCAACGCCGCGAAATTTCTCGGCGCACGCGCCGGGTTCGACGCCTGCACCCAGGCGGTGCTAACCCACGGCGGTTTTGGTTACGCCAAGGAATACCACGTCGAGCGCCTGATGCGCGAGGTGATGATCATGCGCATTGCACCGGTGACCGAGCAGTTGATCATGTCCTTCATTGCCGAGAAGGTGCTGGAGTTGCCGAAGTCGTATTGACGCGGCAGTCTCTGCGAAAAGGTGGCACGTTCACTTGCCATCCCCGCCAAAACCCTTGGTACAAGCCATTCTCAGGACATAAATGCCTGAGACGTCCTATCCATGCGCTTCTCAGGGTGGTGCCCCATCCGAAACTAAGTGATTGCAGGCAGGGTTGCGGCGCATTCGATCCTGCATTCCCGCAGCAGGCGCTACTCCTCAATGGACTGCGCAAGCCGTTCAATCAGGCCAGCATGAAAATAAACGCCGCGTTCGCGAATCGCCCCCGCTGCGGCACGGAACGACGGAATCAAGGCGCGCTGCTTTGCTGCGAGCAACACGCCGAGCGTGCCGGTGACCTTCAAGCCCATGCGTTCGGCAGCAATGCGCCCGATGCGCTCGTCGATCAGCAGCCGTTCCGCGCCGGCGGCGCGGGCGGCATGAAGGGTCCACTTCTCGCCCTCATCCAGTTGCAGCAGCATGGGTTCTGGATCCGTGCCTTGCGGGCTGGGTGTGACAATGATCCAGTCCAAATGCTCCAGGGCCGGCACCGGAATGCGATCACCCGCTGCGCACTCGCGTACCACTGCTTCGACGACATGAATCCGCCCGAACAGGGCAGGGAGCAGGTCAATCCGCCCGATCGCGCAAAGCGAAATGAACGGCGTAGTGTTGCTGAAGATCACAGCAAGCCGCGTTCACGATCAAAGTCGTCCTGCGAGTCATCGAGCAGCGGAATCCCGGCGGCAAACGCGCGGTGCAAAAAAGCAGCGCGCGGTTCGTCGAGCCATTTGGCCGCCAGTCCGGACGACAGCCTGCCTTCTCGGTAGAGTGCCAGCGCTGCTTCCACCTTGGCACGTTCGGCCACCCGCTCCACACTCAGCTGCGTGCTGGCGAGAACTTCCTCGGGGACGGTGAGTTCAGCGGTGGTGTGCATGGCCTGACCTCTGCTGGGTTGGGATGGTTGAAATGCGAGTGTAGCAATTCCATCGCGCCCGCCGCTCGCGCGCCCGCAAATTTCGCGGTGAAACGATCGAAAGGGAAATCACCGGCAGTCCGAGCGTGGCTTCGCGCGCAAGCGCCTAGCCACGTCTGCAACGGGTAAATTCAAAGCACTGCCCGCGCCAGAACCCTTGGTGTAAGCGCGTCACAGTCCATCAAGGCCGGAGAGGGCCAATCCATGCGCCTCTTAGGGGGCACTCGGCAGAAATCAAAACTTTCATTGCCGAGAAGGGGCTGGAGTTGGCGAAATCCTATTGACGGACTTTTGAGTCAGGTGTCCAGAGACACATCATCCCAATTTGCTTCCGCTCCGATTATCCATTCTGCCGCATGACGGCGTTGACGCACTGTTGGTATGGCATAGATGTCTTGCATTTGCGTCGAGAGACTGGATTCGACTAATGACCAGCGCAGCATATAAAGCGTATCGCACTCTTGTCGAATTTCGATCAGCGGTTTCAATCGGACGGAGTTCAGAAATTGTTCAAGGGCCACTCTGGGCGGAAATAACGTTGCCAGCGAATTGTCGCAAGGCAAAAGATGATTCGGTTCGGGAAAGAGGTTCAATGCCCATGCAAAGAACTGCAGGCTCTCGACGATCCAAGAAAATTGCGTTCGCTCCTGCTTAGATACAGCACGTTTCTTAAGCCAGCGTTGTTCTCGTGCCGTAAGGTCAGGCCAAAGATTGTTGTCATCCAGGTAGGTTCTTGCGGTCTTGAGGTTCAAACCGTAGGCGACGGCGGCAAGGCATGAGGCGGCAGCGGCCCGGCGCGCAACTGTCGCCTCGGTCGGAGGGGTTAGCTCTTGTACCTCTTCAAGCAGAGGCAATGAGTTTTTGGTTTGATACCCCCAATCAGCGAGTCGATTGATGGTAACTGTTCGAATTGACGATGAATCCATAGGTTGCAGCTTGCCCTAAAGGGTGCCCTCCTCGTCCCGCTCCCCGCTCTCATACAAACACTCCCGCCCGAGCCGGTCGATGCACAACTCCGCGGTGAGCGGCAGCATCAACGAGCCGCAGCGCGAGTCGCGGTACATGCGCTCTAGCGGCAGCGACTTCAACATCGCCTGCCCGCCGCAGGTGCGCACCGCGAGGCGGCAGATGTCGTTGGCGTTTTCCATCACGCTGTAGTGCGCGGCGTACATTCCCAAGCGCACTTCCTTGGGCGGGTCAACGCGTGCGGCGCGCACGTTCTGCAAGAAGATCGCGCGCGTTTGTTCGAGCTTGACCTTCATTTCGGCTACCGCGATTTGTTTGGTCGGGTACATGCGCCGCTTGACTGGGGGCGTGCCCGGCATTTCACCGCGCAGATATTGAATCGTGAAGTCGTAGGCGCCCTGCGCAATGCCCATGTAGGTGGGCGAGAGCGTGGCGAACATGTGCGGCCAGCGCGTCGCGGCTTGAGCGTAGAGGCCTTCGGGCATCAGGCGTTCGGCATCGGGTACGAACACATCCTTGAACAGCAGGTTGCGCGACACCGTGCCGCGCATGCCGAGCGGGTCCCAGTCGCCTTGCACAGTGACGCCTTGCGCATGCTTGTCGACAGCCAGGTAGAGTGCGTCGCGCTGAGTGGCGCCCGGCTTGTCCACGGTGCTCAGGATGCCGTAGTAGTCGGCCGCGCCGGCGAGTGAGGCGAAGATTTTTTTGCCGTTGACGATGTAGCCACCATCGACCTTCTTAGCCAGCGTGCCGAACGGCGCCTTGCCCGCCGCTGCCGCGCCGCCTTCGGAGAAGGGCTGTGAGTACACCTTGCCTTCTTTGACGATGCGTGCGTAGTGCATGGCACGATTGGTCTCGTGATCGGCGCGCTGCTCGGGCGTCATGTCGAGGTCGTCGGCAATGAAGCTTGACCAGATGGTCGAGCACACGTGCATGTTCCAGGTGAGCGCGGTGGCGCCGCAATGACGGCCGATCTCGGCGGCGACCATGGCATAGGTGGCGAGGTCGGCGCCCCAGCCGCCATATTGCTCGGGCACGCAGATGTTGAGCAGTCCGGCCGCGCGCATGTCGGCATAGTTCTCGAACGGGAACACGGCGTCGCGGTCGATCTGCTGCGCGCGTGGCGCGAACTTGTTGCGGCCGAGGTCTGAGGCGATGGCGAGGAGCTTGTGCTGCTTGTCCGTCAGCGGGGAGTATTCGCCAGCGATGCAGGGCGGCACGTAGCGTGCTGCATTGGCTGCGCCAGCGCTTGCGGGTGCGGATGGAGAAGCGGGAGAAGCGGCAGCAGACACGAGGGCTCCTTAGCGCGGAAAATGCTGGTTGAGAAATGCAAGTACGGCTGTATTGAATGCAGTCGGCTGCTCCATGTTGGCAAGGTGACCCGCTCCGGGCAGGCAAAGATATTGCGCGCCGGCAATCTTGGCCGCCATGCGTTGCATCACGCCGGGGCTCGCGTTCTTGTCGTGCTCACCCGCGAGACACAACGTGGGCACGGTGATATTGGCAAGATTATCGAGACGGTTGAACGAGACGATGGCCGAGAGCGCCGCGCGGTAGCTGGCTTCGGGCACGCGCGCCATGATGGCGGCGGCTTGCGCGATCACGGCAGCGCTTGCATCCGGCCCCACCATGCCGCGCACCAGCTCCGGCGCGAGGCCGGCCATGCCGCGCCCGGCATCGAGCGGCGCGAAGCGCGCCTGCAAAAATTGCTGCTGCCACGCGCCATCGGGCTTGCCGAATGACGGCGAAGTGCCCGACAGGATCAGACCGTGAATCTTGTGCGGCAGCCAGGCGTAGGTCTCTTGCGCAATCAGGCCACCCATGCTGTGACCAAGAATGATGTTGGTCGCAGCGCCAACGTGGTCGATCAGCGCTTCGACGGCGCGCGCGAGCCCCTCGTTGTTGTAAGGCGTGATGGCCTGGGAGCCGCCATAGCCGGGCATGTCCCAGGCAATGGCCCGGAAACCCGCTCCCACCAAAGCCTTCATGGCATCGGGCCAGGCTTCTTTGCCGCCGCCGACGCCGTGCAGCAGGAATACCGCCGTATCGCCGTGGCCTTCATCGAGGCAAACAGGAACCCTGCCTTCGCTCATGCAAGGTCTCCTTGCAACACGCCGCTGTCGACCACGATGTCACCGTCGAGCATCACGGTGCAGTTGCGCAAGGGCAGATCAAAGTGGCCGAGCGTGTGCCGGCCCGCGACTTCATTCGCCCCGGTGGAATACAAAAAGTTGCCGGCAAAGGCGCGCAACTCGGTGCCGTTGAAATCCTTCTTGTCGTAAAACTGCATTGAGTCCCAGCGCGCTTGCGGGTTCATGCCCCAACCGACGTGCGAGACGGCATACGCCTCCTGATCACCCCAGGCGGCGAAGTAGCCGCGCATCAACTCGGCGTCGAGCGACTCTCCCGCGATGTCGGTGACGTAATCATTTTCAATTGTCAGCACCACCGGCTTCTCAAGATAGCGCTTGAAGGTGAGGTTGACGTCGCCTTCTGCCATCACTAACGTGCCATTGACACTCCCTGCTGCGGGGAAGGCGAGGCACAGGCCGCCCGGCCAGTGCGAGATGGTGCCTGCGCGCGCGGTGTAGCCCCAGCCGCCGCCAACGCGCGCCGTACCTTCAACACCATCGGCCCGTGGACCCGCGAGGACAATCTTCAAATCGGTGCCGGCCAGTGACGTCACATGCATCCGCTTGGCGTTCTTCAGGCGTTTCATGCCCGACTTGACCTTGGGTTCAAGCGCGGCATCAGCGGCGCAACGCTCCAGAATTTCCGGATGCTCGTTCGACACCATCAGCACGCGCGCGCCGGCTTGCAGAATCTCGGGCAACTCGGGTGCGTGCAGCAAGCCTTCCACCGTGAGGTCGGCAACAAAGGTGCAGCCGCCGAGGGCCTGCACCACCGGGGCGAGACGGCCGATGGCATCGGAGGCGCCGGTCGAGCGCACCGGCACCGGCGCGGCTAGCGGCGGGCTGGTGAGCACCAGTTGGAAGACCCTGGCACCCAGTTTGCCCAGCGCGAGTTCGGCCAGTCGCACATTGACCGGGCGCGACTGGGTCTCGGACAGCACGGCGCAGACATCGCCGCCCTTGACGCCACAGAGGGCAAAGGTGGCGGCAAAACAGTCAATCCATTTGGCTTCGATGCGTTCTTGCAACATGACTCTCTCCACTGATCAGGCAGGTGCGCCTTGCCACCCTGGCATTGCGCGGCAACGCCGGCGCCGGTCGAGTGTAACGCCGTCAAAAGCGCTGTGCGCTGAATGGCCCCACCGGCACACAAGGCGCGCGTTGCGCAATCAGATCAGCAATCACGCGGCCGGTAGTCGAGCCCGCACACATGCCGACATGGCCGTGGCCGAACGCATGCCATGCATTGGCGAAGCGCGATGAGGCGCCGATCACCGGCAGCGAGTCAGGCATGCTCGGGCGAAAGCCGAGCCAGCGTGTGAGGCGTGGATCGTCGCTGTCAGGTGCAAGCCCTTCAGCAAGGCCGGGGTAGAGCGCCTGCGCCTTGCCGAGTAGCACGTTGGCGCGCGCCCAGTTCGGTGGGGCATCCAGACCTGCCAGTTCAACCGTGCCGATGATGCGCAGGCCCATGTCCATCGGCGTCGCGCCGAAATTGCCATCGACGTAGAGCGTCGGGGTGCGCGGCCCCTTCTCCGGCTGTTTCACAATCACGTGGTAGCCGCGCTCAGTGTCGAGCGGCACGCGGTCGCCCAGTTGCGCGGCGAGGGACTTCGACCATGCGCCGCAGGCCAGCACGACATGCGCTGCGGCGTGACGTCCGGCTTCAGTCACCACGGCGCTCACCCCAGCGCCATTGTCTTCAAAGCCCGTCACCCGTTCGCGCACCAGAGTCGCGCCGCGCTTGACCGCCTGCGCCACCAGTGCCTCGACCAGCGCACGCGGGTCCGATACGTGGCCGTTGGCGCGCACGATGCGCGCGTGGGTGAATTGCGGTGCGAGATCGGGTTCGAGCGCGCGCAGCTCGGCACCGGTCACATCGTCGATCACCACGCCGTTACGCTGGCGAATGTCAGTATTGCGCTGATCGTTGCGATAGCTCTGTTCGCTGCCGTAGACATACAGCGTGCCTTGTTGATGAATCAGATGCGTGGCGCCAGCCTCGCTCACGATGGGTGCATAGTTGTCTAGCGAGGGCGCGAGCAGGGCACGCAACGCGGCAGCTTGCGCTGCCACTTTGTCCGGCTGGGCCGCGGCGAGAAAGCGCAACAACCACGGTGCGAGCGCGGGCAAATAAGACCAGCGGATGGTGAGCGGCCCCTGCGGATCAAGCAGCCAGCCCGGCACCTTGGCTGCCACACCGGGCATTGCCACCGGAATGATCGATGACCCCGACAGCATGCCGCCATTGCCGAGCGATGCGCCGCTCCCTGGCTCGGCGTGATCGATCAGCGTGACCTGGCGGCCATCGCGTTGCAGATAGCTGGCTACGCAGGCGCCGATGATGCCGGCACCGATGATGACCACGTTGTTGGCATCACCGGCGTGCGCGGCCTTGCCGCGGGGGGCTTTAATAGCAGTGACGTTGGGTTGCATGCGCAGCTTGCCAAATGGGCCGTGTTGATGTCAACAAGGGTTATTCTAAGCGCCGTGTGCCACGTGCCTGCGCGGGTTTGTACCGCGGCGCCTGCGCGGGGTTGTACTGCGCTATGTCTTGATACAGCGAGGCTGCTCTTCAGAGGCCGTCGTGCCGGACGCACTGAAGTTTGACAGTCCATTTCTCTTCACACCACTCATTCCATGCTCAATCTCTCCCTCGCCATCGAACGTTACGATCACGTGCGCGACCTCCTCGACGGCAGTGTGCGCGCCGATGGCATTGCGTTCACCGTCCTCAACCAGCCGGTGGAAGAAACGTTTTTCCGCTTCATCAAGTACCAGGAATTTGACGTGTCCGAAATGTCGTTCGGCAAATACGTGTCGATGGTGGCGTCAGGCGATTGTCCGTTTATCGGCCTGCCGGTGTTTCCCTCGCGCATGTTTCGGCACTCGTCGATCTACGTGCGCGCTGACGCCGGTCTGACGGACGCAAGCCAGCTCAAAGGCAAGCGCGTCGGCCTCCCCGAATGGGCGCAGACCGCGTCGATTTATTCGCGCGGATTTTTGGCGAGCCAACACGGCGTCGCGCTGACCGACGTGGAGTGGGTGCAGGCGGGCGTGATGCAGGCCGGACGCAAGGAGAAGGTTGCGCTGCACTTGCCGCCCGGCGTGCGCTATCGCGCCGAGCCGGGCAAGAGTTTGCGCGGGATGTTGCTCGCGGGCGAGATTGACGCGGTGTTGTCGGCGCGCCCGCCGCTCGCGGATGGGCGCGGCACAAGCGATGCAATTGATGCGGCAGACGCCGGTAGCGGCAGGTCGGACATCGTGCGCATGTATCCGGCGTACGAACCCGTCGAGGAGGCCTACTTCAGGCACACGGGCATTTTCCCGATCATGCATTTGATCGCCATCAAGCGTGAGGTCGTGCGCCAGCATCCCTGGGTGGCGATGAATCTTTACAAAGCCTTTACCGCTGCCAAAGACAATTCACTGGCGCGCATGCGCGACATCACTGCCGCGCACGTGCCGCTGCCGTGGGCGCAGGCCTTGGCCGAGCGCGCGGTGGCGATGTTGGGTGAAGATTTCTGGCCCTATGGCCTGGAGCCGAACCGCACCACGCTCGAAGCCTTCACACGCTTCGCGCACAAGCAGGGCGTGACGGCGCGCAAGGTGGCAGTCGAAGAATTGTTTCCTGAAAATGTACTCGCCAGTGTGAAGGTCTGAACCGCGATGTGTGCTTTCGCCCAGTCCGTGCGCGCCTTATTGGCACGCCTGGCCTGCGCTTCGTTCGCGCTGTGGGTGTGCAGCGGCGCTGCCGCACAGTACCCGGTCAAGCCGGTGAAGATCATCGTGCCCTACGGCACCGGCGGCGCCACCGACATGGTGGCGCGCCAGGTCGGCGCCAAGCTGCAGGAGCGCTGGGGCCAGGGGGTCGTGATCGAAAACCGCGTCGGCGCGGCCGGCAACATCGGTACCGAGTTTGTCGTCAAGTCCGCGCCCGATGGCTACACGCTCGTCATGCAGAACAGCACCATGACTCTGAACCCGGCGATCTTCGGCAAGGTGCCGTTTGACGCCGAAAAGGACCTCACGCCGGTGATGCTGCTGGGCGCCACGCCGAAGATGCTGGTGGTGCATCCGTCGCTCAACGTGGGCAGCCTCAAAGAGTTGATCGACCTTGCGCGTGCCAGCCCTGGCAAGCTCACCTACGCCTCGTGCGGCATTGGCACACCGCAGCATTTCGCTGGCGAGTTGTTCAAACAAATGGCGGGCCTCGACATCGTGCATGCGCCTTACAAGGGTTGCGCACCGGCGGTGGCTGATGTGATCGGCGGCCAGGTGCCGCTCGCGATGCTGACGGCCAGCACGGCGCTGCCGCATTTCAAGACCGGCCGTTTGAAAGGTCTCGCGGTGAGTGTGAAGGAGCGCTACCGCCTCGCGCCCGAGGTGCCCACGTTTGAAGAGCTGGGCTTCAAGCCCTTCAACGTGATGGTGTGGTACGCCCTGATGGGACCGGCAGGCTTGCCGCGTGACGTCGTGCAGACGCTTGCCGCAGACGTGGGCGCGGCGTTGAACGATGCGGGTCTGCAAGCGCGGCTCTCTACCGCCGGTATTGAAGAGAAACGCGGCAGCGCGGCAGAGTTGGGCGCGTTGATCAGGCAGGAGTTGGTGGAGAACCAGCGTCTTGCGCGGGCGGCGGGGATCAAGGCAGAGTAGCGTACGATCCGAGTTGTCAGCAGACCATCCTGGAGAGGTGCAAGGACTGGACTTCTCCGCAGCGATGTTCCTGTGATCCGCCTGCACCAACGTTCTTCAGGCAGGCCTTGGTTGGATTCAGACTTTTGCCGCCGCCGCCTTGCGCGCCAATTGCAGTTCGCGCTCCTTCGAGGCGGCAACTTCCTTGACTCGCAACGCCAGCGTATGTGCCTGCTGCGCGCCAGAAAGATATTGCTTGGGCCAGCCCACGTCACGAAAGTCATACTCCGCAGCAGCGTGCAGCGTGAAGTAAGGGTCGGCCAGATGCGGGCGGGCGAGCGCCACCAAATCGGCGCGGCCAGAGGCGAGTAAGGTGTTGACCTGATCCGCCGTGGTGATGGCGCCCACCGCCATGGTGGCGACGCCGGCGTCGTAGCGTACCTGCTCGGAGAACTGCGCCTGAAACATGCGGCCGTAGACCGGCTTTGACGCCGGATCCGTTTGACCACTGGAGACATCGATCAAATCCGCACCATGTGCCTTGAAGATTTTGGCGATCTCTACCGTGTCGTTGCCGGTGATGCCGCCGGGTATCCAGTCGGTGGCCGAGAGGCGCACGCTCATCGGCTTGTCTGCTGGCCACACCGCGCGCACGGCATCCCACACTTCGAGCGGCCAACGCAGACGGTTCTCCAGGGTGCCGCCATACGCGTCGCTACGCTGGTTGGTCACCGGCGAGATGAAGCTCGCGAGCAAGTAACCATGCGCCATGTGCAGTTCGAGCATGTCAAAGCCGCAGGTGATGGCGCGTTGTGCGCTGGCGGCGAACTCGTCACGAATGCGGTTCATGTCGGCGCGGGTCATTTCGCGCGGCACCTGATTGCCGCCGTCATACGCGAGCGGCGAGGGCGCGAGCAGCGGCCAGTTGTCTTCTGCGTTGCGCAAGGGGCGATCCATCTCGTGCCAGCCCAGTTGCGTCGAGCCTTTGCGCCCGGCGTGGCCGAGTTGCAGGCAGATTTTTGCATCGCCGTTGGCGTGAACGAAATCAATGATGCGCCTCCAGGCCGCGCTGTGCGCATCGCTGTACAGCCCGGTGCAGCCGGGGGTGATGCGTGCGTCGGCCGAGGGGCAAGTCATCTCGGTGAACACCAAACCCGCGCCGCCAACTGCGCGCGCGCCGTAATGCACCAAATGCCAGTCGCCGGGCGCGCCGTCTTTTGCCATATATTGCGCCATCGGCGAGACCACCACACGGTTGCGCAAGTGCATGCCGCGCAAATGGAAGGGCGCAAACATCGGTGGTGCCTTGAACGCCTTGCCGTTCTCGGGAAGTGGCAGCCCCTCGGCCTTGGCCACCTCGCCATTCCACCACGCCTCCAACTCGGCCACCGAGGCCGCATCGCGCATGCGCATGTTCTCGAAGGTAATCGCCTTCGAGCGGCTCATCAGGCTGAAGTTGAACTGCGCCGGATGCATGTTCCAGAACCGGCGCACGTTTTCAAACCAGGCCAGCGACACGTTGGCCGAATGCTGAATGCGGTCGGCTTCCTCGCGGCGCGTGGATTCGTAGTCGGCCAGCGCAGCGCGCAGGTCGATGTGTTCGGGCTGCGCGGCCGCTCTGTTCCACGACGATGCGGCGCCGCTATTGGGATTGATGCCGGCGATGCGCTGGATCGATGCATTGAGGGCAATCGCGTCTTCGAGCGCGAGCTTGGTGCCCGAGCCAATCGACCAATGCGCGGTGTGCGCAGCGTCGCCCAGCAGCACGACATTGTCGTGCTGCCATTTCTCGCACTTGATGGTGGGGAAGTTGCGCCACAGCGAGCGGTTGGTCAGCACCTTGTGGCCTTTGAGCACATTGGCGAACAAGGTTTCGCAATACGCTGCGGTGCGTTGTTCATCATCGACCTTGAGGCCCGCGCTCTTGAATGCTGCGTCGGTGGTCTCCAGCACAAAGGTGCATTGCGGTGCATCGCCCGGCTTGGTGAACATGTAGGCGTGCAGATTCCAGATGCCGTGTTCATTCTCAGCGAAGGCATAGGTGAAGCCCGGCAACTCCATGTCGGCACCGAGCCAGCAAAACTTGTTGGTGCGCAACTCGGTGGTGGGCTTGAAGTGCTGCTTCCACTGTTCGCGCACGCCGCTGTTGATGCCGTCTGCGGCAATCACCAGATCAGCCGCGCGCGCCACTGTATCGACCGGCGGCGCTTCGCTCTGGTAATCAATGCCGATGCCAAGCTGCCCCGCGCGAATCTGCAAAATCGACAGCAGGTTGAGACGGCGCAGGCCCGAGAAGCCGTGCCCGCCTGACTTCATCACATGCTCCTTGTAGAGCACATGGATGTCGTCCCAATACGCAAAGCTGCGCGCGATGTTGCGGTAGCTCGGCTCGTCGGCGCGGCGCAGGTTCTCTAGCGTCTCGTCGGAGAGCACGATGCCGAATCCGAAAGTGTCAGTCGGCGCATTGCGCTCGGTGACGTGAATCTGCGCATGGGGCAGACTCTTTTTGATCAGGATCGCCGCATACAAACCGGCGGGGCCACCGCCGAGGACTTCGACTTTCATGCTGTGCTCCTGCCCACGAAATGCTTGATTGTGAAATTACTTTAGGTTTAAACTAATTTTCTGTCAAGCCGATTCATGCAGACTGATTCACGCCAACGTTCAAGCGGAGCCACGCCATGCACATACTGCAACCGCCCTCATGGGCCAAACCCAGAGGGTACGCCAACGGTCTTGCCGCGCGCGGCACACTGGTCTTCGTTGGCGGGCAAGTCGGCTGGGACGCGGGTAAATGCGATGCCACTGGCCGCCCCACCTGGCCCGCGCTCGACTTCGCCGGGCAAACGCGCCAGACCCTGCTCAACATTGTGGCCGTGCTGCACGAGGCGAAAGCCAAACCCGAACACATCGTGCGTCTGACCTGGTATGTGCGTGACCGCGATGAGTACGTCAACGCCTGGCCTGCCATCGGCACCATTTACAAAGAGATCATCGGCCGGCACTTCCCGGCGATGGCGGCGATTGGTGTGACGGCACTGGTCGAGCCGGAAGCGCGGCTGGAGATTGAGGCGACGGCGGTTGTGCCAGACTAGCGCATCTCCCTGCTTTCTTGCCGCTGTTTTCGATCACATGAATCCTTATCGCACGCCGTTCGGCTCACTGGCTCTGACGATGACGCTCGCGATGGCGGCGGTCGCCATGCTCACGGGCGCCGCCCCGGCGTTGGCCCAGTCCTATCCATCCAAACCCATCCGCATCGTCGTACCCTACCCGGCCGGCGGCGGCATCGACATCCTCTCGCGCCTGATCGGCCAGCGCCTGGCGCAGAAATTTGGTCAATCGGTGGTGATCGAAAACAAGCCGGGGGCGGGCACTCTGGTCGCTGCTGAAACCGTCGCGCGCGCTGCCGCCGATGGCCATACCTTGATGGTGACGACCGATGCCACCATCAGCATCAATCCCTATCTCTACGCCAAGCTGCCTTACGACCCGGTGAAAGACTTCGTGCCCGTCACGCAGTTGGTGTTCCTCAATCAGTTGCTGGTGGCCAACGCGGCGCTGCCGGTAAGCAACCTCAAAGAACTTATCGCGCATGCCAAGGCGAATCCCGGCAAGCTCAACTACGCCTCCTACGGTGTCGGCAGCCAGCCGCATCTGGCCATGGAAATTTTCAAGAGCCAAAGTGGCGCGGATATCGTGCATGTGCCGTACAAAGGCATTCCCCAAGCCGTGCCCGCGGCGATTGCCGGCCAAGTGCAGTTGACCTTTTCTGGTGCGGCATCAACCCAGGCGCACCTCAAGGCCGGCCGCCTGAAGGCGCTGGCGATAGGAGGCAGCGCGCGCCTGGCCCTGCTGCCTGATGTGCCGACGTTTGTCGAGCAGGGCTTTGCTGATGTGCCGGCCAATGCATGGTTCGGATTGTTCGCTCCTGCCGGCACGCCGCGTGAAGTGATCGCGCTGTTGCATGCGGAAGTGACGCGCATTCTCAAAGACCCGGCGTTTTTGCAGAGCGAGATCACCGCCAAGGGTTACGAGTTGGTCGCGAGCACGCCGGAAGAATTCGCTGCGTTTCTGGCCGGCGACGCGAAACGCAACGCGCAGGCGGTGAAGATTTCCGGGGCGCGGGCGGAGTAAGAATAGACACTTAACGACTCGGATCGCACCGGCTGCTCACTACGCGCGAATATAATTCTGTCACCGTCAACCCCTGTTCTGAGAGAGAAAATCATGTCGTCCTCGTCAAAAGCCAAAGCCCAATTCCACTGGGACGACCCTCTCCTGCTCAATGACCAGCTCACCGAAGACGAGCGCATGGTGCGCGAGGCGGCTTACGAATACTGCCAGGCCAAACTTGCACCGCGCATCCAGCAGGCGTTTCGCCATGAGACAACTGATCCGGAGATCTTCCGTGAAATGGGTGCCATCGGTTTGCTCGGGCCGACGATCCCCGAGCAATACGGCGGCCCGGCGCTCAATTACGTGTGCTACGGACTGATCGCTCGCGAGGTCGAGCGCGTCGACTCGGGCTATCGCTCGATGATGAGCGTACAGTCGTCGCTCGTGATGGTGCCGATCAACGACTTTGGCTCGGAAGCGCAGAAGAAAAAATATTTACCCAAACTCGCCACCGGTGAATGGATCGGCTGCTTCGGCCTGACCGAGCCTAACCACGGCTCGGACCCCGGCTCCATGATCACGCGCGCAAAATCCGTTGACGGCGGATTCCTCGTCTCGGGGGCGAAGATGTGGATTTCCAATTCGCCGATTGCCGATGTATTTGTGGTGTGGGCCAAGAATGATGCGGGGCGCATTCGCGGTTTCATTCTGGAGAAAGGCATGAAGGGCCTGTCGGCACCGAAGATCGAAGGCAAGTTCGGCCTGCGCGCGTCGATCACCGGCGAGATCGTGATGGACGAGGTGTTCGTGCCCGCAGAGAATGAATTGCCGCATGTCGAAGGCCTCAAAGGCCCGTTCACTTGCCTCAATTCAGCGCGCTACGGCATTGCCTGGGGCGCGCTGGGTGCTGCGGAAGATTGCTGGCATCGCGCGCGCCAATACGTGCTCGACCGCAAACAATTTGGCCGCCCGCTTGCAGCCAACCAGTTGATCCAGAAAAAACTCGCCGACATGCAAACCGAAATCACCTTGGGTCTGCAGGGATGCCTGCGTTTGGGGCGCATGAAGGATGATGGCACCGATTCAGTCGAAATCACCTCGATCATGAAGCGCAACTCTTGCGGCAAGTCGCTCGACATCGCACGTCTGGCGCGCGACATGCTCGGTGGCAACGGCATCAGCGATGAGTACGGCATCATCCGCCACATGGTCAACCTCGAAGTGGTCAACACGTATGAGGGTACGCACGACATTCACGCGCTGATACTGGGGCGCGCGCAGACCGGGATCCAAGCGTTTCAATGATGCGCTTGCAGGCTGACCTGAAAACCGCGCGGGGCGGAGAGGCCCATGCTGCAAGCATCTTGGCGGCAGGCACGCCAAAAGCCGCTCCCACCAAGGCTTGTAGAGGTGATGCCATGTCACTTGCGCGAGCCATGTCGATAATGACGTTTCCGCGGCATGGCTGAAATCCTCGGCTTAGGCCTCTCGCACTATCCGCCGCTGTCCACACCGGACGCGCTGATGGCGGGTATCCTGCGCACCACGTTCAAAGACCCCGGCATTCCCGCAGAGCACAAAGACCCGCGCCACTGGCCTGCCGTGATGCAGGCGGAGTGGGGCGATGATGCCGGCGTGGCGTCGGCGGCCTTGCACCGCGCCGCGCTGGTGGAACAATTTCGGCGTGTGCGCGCCGCGCTCGATGACTTCAAACCCGATGTGGTCGTGATCTGGGGCGACGACCAGTACGAAAATTTCCGCGAAGACGTGATCCCGCCCTACACGGTGTGTGCGTACGACGACCTCGATCTCTATCCATGGCGGCATGCGCAAGGCTCGTCGATGATGGAAGGCGGCAAGCCCAACGCGTGGGGTGAGGGGCCGGACAAACACTACCGTCTGCGCGGGCGGCGCGACATCGGCAAACATCTCGCCAGCGGCCTGTTGCAAGCCGGGTTTGATGTGGCCTACGCCTACAAGCCGCTGCACCATCCGAGCGTGGCACATGCTTTCACCAATGCGATCTTGTATCTCGACTATGACCGCAAAGGCTGGGACTACCCCACCATTGCCTTCCCGATCAACTGCTATGGCGGCAAGGTGATTTCGGCGCGCGGCTTTCTGACCAATATCAACGATGCACTCGACCTCGACCCACCGGCGCCCGCGCCGGCGCGCTTGATGGACATGGGTGCGG
Organism: Burkholderiales bacterium; assembly: GCA_031430015.1. Taxonomy (GTDB): domain Bacteria; phylum Pseudomonadota; class Gammaproteobacteria; order Burkholderiales; family JAEUOS01; genus CANJDH01. The sequence goes on along the minus strand of JANPAR010000290.1, from coordinate 37,460 downwards.
CAGCCGCGCGCGTGCTGCGTGCGTCGCCATGGCGCGTGGCATTGGTGGCGTCGTCAAGCTGGTCACACGCGTTCTTGTGTGACCGCACCTGGCGCTTGCGGCCTGATACGCCGAGTGACCGTACGCTGTATGAGGCAATGACCGGGGGCGGCTACGCCGCGTGGCACGCGCAGACCACCAAGACATTTGAAGACGCGGGTCAGCACGAAGTGCTTAACTGGTGTCCGCTGCTCGGCGCCATGCAGGAACTCGGTGCCAAGCTCGACTGGAGCGCGTTTGTCGAGACTCACATCTTCAATTCCAACAAGGTGTTTGCGGTCTACCATCCGGCGTGATGGCGCGCGTTTTGATGTCTTGCGCGAGCGTTGGTTTGCCGCGCATGCATGCAGCAGGCATTTCCGGGGGCATTGCAGCGAGCGCATGCGCACGAGCCAATGGCTAAAATGCCGGGCTGCTAACCGCTCCGCAATTCCTCACCCGGCAGTTTGCATCCGCTGGTACGCCAGCCCCCCTATCGCGCTCCTCATCACTAAAGGAAGTTTCCATGCGTCTCATCAGCTATCAACAAGACGGTCAGGCCCACACCGGTGTCATGTCCGGCGCCGACGCCGTTATTAACGTCTCGGACCTCATGCCCGATTGGCCCACCGATATTACCGAGATTTTGCAACTCGGCCCGAATGCCCTGGCTGATCTGAAAAAAGCGCTGGGTGAACGCAAGGGCGCGGCGACCACGCCGCTAAAAAATCTTGACCTGCTGCCACTGGTGCCGAATCCGCCCAAGATCATCTGCATCGGCCTCAATTATGCCGACCACGCCAAGGAAGGCGGACGCGACCGGCCTGACCATCCGAGCTTTTTTATGCGCGGCGCAACTTCGCAAGTAGCGCACGGCAAACCGATCATCCGCCCCAAGTGCTCACCCAAGCTGGACTACGAAGCCGAGATTGCGGTCATCGTCGGCACCAAAGCCAAGCACCTGACCAAGTCCAACGCGCTCTCGTGCGTGGCCGGCTATTCGCTCTACAACGACGGCTCGATCCGCGATTACCAGCGCCGCGGTACGCAGTGGACGCTCGGTAAAAACTTTGACGCGACCGGTGGCTTCGGCCCTTGGCTCATTACGCCCGACGAGCTGCCCGCCGGTTGCGAAGGGCTGCGCATCCAGTCGCGCCTCAACGGCAAGATCATGCAGGACGCCAACACCAAAGACTTTTTGTGGAACATCGTTGAATCTCTCGTCATCATCACCGAGTGCATGACCCTTGAACCGGGCGACGTCATCATCACCGGCACCCCCGCCGGCGTCGGCTATGCGCGCACGCCGCCAGTGTTCATGGCGCCTGGCGACGTCATCGAAATTGAAGTCGATGGCATGGGTGTGTTGATGAACACCATCGTTGACGAGAAGTAAGCCGGCGCGGGCAAACGACACAGACGCAGACGCAAACACAGCATGTCAGCAGCCAAACAACCCGGCGAACCAGGCTATGTGCGCCGCATCGTGACCGGGCACGATGCCGAAGGCAACGCCATCTTCACCGAAGATGGCGCAGCGCCTTCGGTGCATACCAACCCCAAACGCGTCGGCTACCACCTCGCCAATTTGTGGATCACGGACCGGACGCCGTGCTTCGTCGGCAATGATGCCGACCCCACCTCGCGTCCGCTGACGCTGGAACCCCCGAAAAACGGCACCGTGGTGCGCATCATCGAATTTGGCCCTGAAGGCGAGTGGACCAAAAATCTCGATGGCTCCGGTGCCAAAGAAGCCTTCGGCGCACTCGGTACCAACAAGGCGTCGACCTACAAGAGCGGCGGGCATCCGCTGATGCACCGCACCGAAACGGTCGACTATGCGCTGGTGCTCGAAGGCGAAATCTTCATCGTGCTCGACAAGGAAGAGCGCCTGATGAAGCAAGGCGATTTTCTCGTCGAGCGCGGCACCAACCACGCCTGGGCCAATCGCTCGGGCAAACCTTGCAAGATGCTGTTCGTGTTGATCGACGGCACCTTTGATCCGGAGATCGGCAAGCACTTCAAAACGCAGTAACCTGTCACCGCACTTTCCTGCACGCTTCACTTATCTCATCGCCAGCCGCCAGCAAGAGCGGCACGCGTCACCAAAGGAGAACTCCGCATGGCCGTCACCCTCAATGTCAATGGCAAGCGCCGCAGCAGCCCCGCTGCGCCGGACACGCCGCTGCTTTACGTGTTGCGCAACGATCTCAACCTCAACGCCGCGAAATACGGTTGCGGTTTCGGACAGTGCGGTGCCTGCACCGTGATGATCGGCGGCGTGCCCACGCGTTCCTGCATCACGCCGGCCGGCAAGGTGGGTGCAAAACCCATCACTACCGTTGAAGGTCTCGGCACGGTCGATCAGCCGCATGCCCTGCAAAAAGCCTTCATTGACGAGCAGGCCGCACAATGCGGCTACTGCGTCGCGGGCGCGATGATGACGGCCAAGGCGCTGCTCGACAAGACGCCCAAACCAGACGAAGCGGCAATCCGCAAGGCCCTCACTGGCAACCTGTGCCGTTGCGGCACGCACAACCGCATCGTGCGCGCGATTCAGCGCGCCAGCGGTCAGCAACCCACTGCCGGTCAAGAGGTGGCTGCATGAACGCGCCCAGCGAACAGTTCACCTTGGGCGCGGCGACGGCAGCCGATGCCAGTGCCGGGCACTACGCCGGCCGCCGCCGCTTCATCATCAAGAGTGGCGCGCTCGGCGTGTCGTTCTCACTCGTTCCTGCGCTGCTCGAAGCACAAGCCCCGGCGCGCCCGCTGCTGCCGGGCAGCCTCAACAATTTTCGCCGTCTCAACGCCTGGTTGTTCATCAACCCCGACGGTACGATCACCTTCTTCTCCGGCAAGATCGAACTCGGTCAGGGCATCCTCACGGCGCTGGTGCAAATCGCCGCCGAAGAACTGGATGTCGACATGAAGCGCCTGCGTCCAGTCTCGGGTGATACGCGCATCGTGCCCGATGAAGGCGTCACCGCCGGATCGCTGTCGATCCAGCAAAGCGGCGCTGCCCTGCGCGCCGCCGCAGCCGAAGTGCGCGCGCTGCTCGTCAATGCGGCGGCCACGCGTCTGGGCGTGCCGGCCGAGCAACTCACGGTGATCGATGGCACCATAAGCAGCACAGCGAGCACCTCAGGTAGCAATGCGGATGGCAAGAAACTCACCTACTGGGACCTCGCCGGCACCCTCGACCTCGCCCGCGAAGCGACCACCGGGTTCAAGACCAAACCCCACAGCGCCTACAAGCTGGTCGGCAAAACCGTCTCGCGGCGCGACATTCCGGGCAAAGTCACGGGCGGCGAAGCCTACGTGCAGGACATGCGCCTGCCCGGCATGCTGCATGGCCGTGTGGTGCGCCCGCCATCGCTCAATTCGAAGTTGATTTCGCTTGATGACCGGGCGGTCAAGAAAATGCCCGGTGTCGTTGCCGTGGCGCGTGATGGCAGCTTCATCGCGGTCGCTGCGGTGCGTGAAGAACAGGCGATTGCCGCGCGCGCCGCCCTGGCGAAAGTCGCGAAGTGGGATACGCCCGCCGACAAGCCGCCACGCGGTGCGGCGCTCTACGCGCATCTCAAAACGGCGCGCAAGCAGACCAGTTTTGTCGGTGTGAAGACCGATGCTACGGTGGCGGCCACTGCGGTTAAAAAGCATCAGGCCGAGTTCACGCGGCCGTTTCAATCGCACGGCTCGATCGGCCCGTCGTGCGCGGTGGCGCAGTGGAAGGACGGGCGCGTCACCGTGTGGACGCACAGCCAGAGCGTGTTTCAGTTGCGCGGCGACATGGTCAAGGTGCTGAAAATGCCCGAGGCCGATATTCAGTGCGTCCACCGCGAAGGTGCGGGCTGCTATGGCCACAACGGCGCGGACGATGTCGCCCTCGACGCGGCACTCCTGGCGCGCGCGACGAACGGCCTGCCGGTCAAGCTGCAATGGATGCGCGAAGACGAATTCGCCTGGGAGCCCTACGGCTCGGCCATGGTGATGAACATGAGCGCTGGGCTCGATGCCGCCGGCAAGATCGTCGACTGGACCCACGAACTGTGGAGCCATACGCACAGCACGCGGCCTTACGACCCCGACGGCAGCAACCTGCTCGCCGGCTGGCATCTGGCGAACCCTGCGCCGATGGGGCCACCGAAGAACATTCCGCAACCCAATGGCGGCGCTGACCGCAACGCGGTGCCCTATTACGCGTTCCCGCAGACCAAGACCATCAATCACATGGTGCTGGACATGCCGATCCGCGTCTCGGCGCTGCGCGGCCTGGGCGCCTTTGCCAATGTGTTTGCGGCCGAGTCCTTCATGGACGAGTTGGCCGAGATGGCGGGTGCTGACCCGGTCGAATTCCGCTTGAAGCATTTGAGCGATGCGCGTGCGCGCGCAGTGCTCGAACGCGTCGCTGCCGATGCAAATTGGAAGACCGGTGACAAGCATCGCGGCGTCGCCTTCTCGCGCTACAAGAACAACAGCAGCTATGTGGCAGCGATTGCCGATATCGAAGTCGACCGCGCCAGCGGCAAGGTCGCGGTGCCGCGCATCGCCATCGCGGTTGAGTGCGGCATGATCGTCAACCCCGATGGCATCGTCAATCAAATGGAAGGCGGCGCGATCCAGTCCACCAGTTGGACCTTGCGCGAGCAGGTCAATTTCGATGCCAGCCAGATGCTCACGCGCTCCTGGGCCGACTATCCGATTCTCACCTACGCCGAAGTGCCGCGCGTCAAGGTGTCGCTGATTGATCTGCCAAGTGCGCAGTCACTTGGCGCGGGCGAGGGCGCGCAGGGGCCGGTGGTGGGCGCGATTGCAAATGCGTTTGCGCGTCTTACTGGCAAGCGCCTGCGCGATGTGCCATTCACACCGGAGAAGGTCAAAGCCATTCTGGCCTAAACGGGACTGTGCTGGAGAATGGCTCTGTGAGCTGTTCTCCGGCCATATGCCTGCTCCGGAGCGAATCGTCTGTGGCAGCCTTAGCAAGCTGCGCTGCTCTTCCTGCATCGCGCGAAGGGGTAGATTCGGGCGCAGGTTAGAGTATGGATTTGCCCGTGCATTGAATTTTTCTGGAGATAAACATGAACCGCCGTTCCCTGATTGCCGCCACCCTTGGCGGCGCAAGCCTCGCCGCATTGTCCGTACAGCGCGCCCATGCACAGGCCTTCCCCGCCAAACCGATTCGCATCATCGTGCCGTTCACACCCGGCTCGGCCACCGACACCATGTCGCGTCCGGTGGCCGAGCGCCTCAGTGCCGCCTTCGGCCAGCCGGTCACGATTGAAAACCGCGCCGGCGCCGGCGGCACCATTGGCATGAATGTGGTGGCCAAAGCGCCTGCCGACGGTTACACACTCGGCGTGATCTCCACTGGGCACGTGGTCAATCCGGTGCTCTATGCCAATCTGCCCTTCGACACGCTCAAGGATTTCGCCGGGGTCGCGCCACTTGCGAGCCTGCCTTCGGTTCTCGTGGTTTCGCCGTCGCTCGGTGTGCGCACCCTGCGCGAACTGGTCGCTGCAGCCAAGGCCAAACCAGGCGCGTTCAATTACGCCACGGCGGGTGTTGGCAGTGCCGCGCATATCAGTGCCGAGAAATTCCGCGTAGCGGCCGGCATCGATGCCGTGCATGTACCGTTCAAAGGCTCACCCGAATCCCTCACCGAGACCATGGGTGGCCGCACGCAATTTACGGTCACGCCGCTCTCCACCGCGGCAGGCCACATCAAGGAAGGCCGTCTGATCGCGCTGGCGATGAGCACGCCCAAACGCGTGGCTGCATTTCCCGACGTGCCGACGATGGCCGAAGCGGGCTTCCCCAAGGGCGAATTCAACTTCTGGGTTGGCCTGCTCGCGCCGGCCGCGACGCCGCGCGACATCGTCGCGCGTCTCAATGTCGAAATCAACAAGGCCTTGCAGGCCGCCGACATGGTCGAGCGCTTCGCGCGCCTCGGTGCCGAGCCGATGGTGATGGCACCGAGCGAGTACGACAACTTCCTGCGCGATGAATTCAACACGCTCACCGAAGTGATGCGCGCTGCGGGGGCGAAGCCACAGTAGTGCGAGGTTGCGCTAAGGGAGCGGCAGTATCCAAGTTCCTCCAAGAATGGCTCCTGGAGCCATTCTTGTCTCAGTGCCGTGTGAATGAAAAGGGCTTGTCGAGGCGCCTCTTGCGTGCGAACCAGTCTTCGCTTACTCGACCTTGGCACCCGACGCCTTCACCACCTGCGCCATGCGCACGTAGTCGGCTTTCAACAACTTGCCAAAATCATCCGGCGTGAGCGCACGCGGTTCGATGCCCTGCTTGTCGAGGCGCTCCAGAATCACCGGCGACTTGAGCAGCGCACCCATGGCGGCGTTGACACGTTCGGCTTCCACTTTCGTGATGCCGGCCGGCCCGAGCAAGCCAAACCACGAATCGAATTCATAGCCGGGCAGGCCGCTCTCGGCGAGGCTTGCCACCTCGGGCAAATATTTGCTGCGCTTGAGCGACGTGACGCCAAGCAAACGGATGCGGCTGTCTTTCACAAACGACAGTGCGCCGATCGATGCGGCAATCACCGCCTGCGCGCGCCCCGACAGCACTTCGTTGATTGCTTCGCCGGTGGCCTTGAGCGGCACATGCACCATGTCGATTCCCGCGAGGCCGCAAAAATAGGCCATCGACAAATGCGTCGCGCTGCCGACGCCGGCCGTGGCGTAATTCATCTTGCCCGGGTTGGCCTTGGCGTAGCGGATGAATTCGGCAGCGGTCTTGGCCGGCACGTCCGGGTGAATCATCAGTACGTAACCGGCGCTGCCGATGTGCGCCATCGGCGTGAAATCTTTTTGCGGGTCGTACGCGAGCTTGGCGTAGAGCGAACCGGCGATGTTGTGGCTGGCCGCAGCCAGCACCATCGTGCTGCCATCGGGTGTGGCTTTGGCGACGTATCCGGTGCCGACTGTGCCGCCGGCACCGGGGCGGTTTTCGACAATCACATTGGCACCTAGGGCGGTGCCCAGTTCATTCGAAATCGCGCGCGCGAGGATATCTTGCACGCCGCCAGCGGCGAACGGCACCACGATCTTGGTGACGCGCGCGGCCTGCGCGAGGACATTGCCCAGCGGCAGCGCCAGGGCGCTGCCAATAAATGCTCTTCGATTCAACATGGTGGAACTCCCTGTGCTTGGTCAGTCGAATGGGTAAGCCAAATTGTAGCGAGCGAGTCGCCTTAGGCGGCATGCGCGCTGGTGACCTCAAGCACCCGCGCGCCATTCTCACCGGTGATTTCGGTGCGCACCACAGCGAAACTGCGCCCCTGATGCACCGGCCATGATTTCACCAACAGCACCGGCCCGCGCCCCGGCCCGGTGAACCAGGCCGAGAGATTGGACAGCATCGGATGATCCGGCGCTGCACACATCGCGGTGTGCGCCGCCATGCCCATCAGGATGCCACCCTGCACGTGGCCGACGCGATTGGCCAGTTGCGGCCCAGTGTTGACCACGCACTGCGCACCGTCAGCGGTGCGCTGCGGCAGCATGCCCCAGAAGTGTTGGAGAAAACTGGTGCTGCCCGTTGCTGCGGGCGCCGCGCTTGCAGCCAGCGCGGCGTCGCATGCGGCCAGCACCGCGCGCTCACATTCATCTAGTTGGTCCGGTGTCAGCGGCGGCGGATCCAGCGTGCCGGTGCGTTGCCACGGCAGCGGCGCCATATCACGCACATCAGCGGGCGGCGCGATCTGTACAAACGCACCGTTGCCCGACATCACCAGATCGTCCCCGCAAATGAGCGAGCCGTGCGCGAGCAACTGGCGCATGCTGCCCGCCTGTGTGGTGCTCACGTTCCGCGCTTCGACCCGTGCACCGCGCGCTGCAGCAGCCCCCGTGAACTGCACGTTGATATGCGTGGTCGCAAGACGCGAGCCGGGTAGCACGTTGAGGCGCGTGGGCGAAGCCAGCGCGGCGTCGAACAGTACCAACAGTGCGCTCAGATCGATGCTGCCATCCGGGTGTTCGCAATGGGGCCCGGGCGGCAGGGTAACCGTCATCGAGTCTTTGCCGATCATCGGCCATTGCACGTTTTGAAAATGCCCGGTGAAGCTCCAGCCCGGGGTGCGGTCGCGCGCCAGGCCATGCAACACCGCGCGGCGAATCAATGCGGCTTGATCCATGCAGCGTGATCCAATCAATTGGAATGGTCGGGTCGATGAGGGCAGTCGAACCGGTCAGGGCGGTCAGGCTAGTGGGGACAATGCGGGAAGCCAGGTCAACGCTTTTAATCAGCCTTGATGCCGGCGCGCTTGATCACGGCGGCCCACTTGACCATTTCGGTTTTCACGAAAGCGCCGAATTGCTCCGGCGTGCCGGGCGACACTTCTGCGCCCTGCCCGAGCAGACGCTCTTTCACTGCAGGGTCGGAAAACGCGCGCACCGTGGCGGCATTGATGGATGCCACCACGTCGCGGGGCGTCGCCGCGGGCACCCACAGACCCGCCCACGAATAGGCTTCGTAGCCCGGCACACCGGCCTCGATCATGGTCGGCAAATCGGGAACGAGGGCCGAGCGCTTTGGGCTGCCAACAGCAAACGCTTTTACGCGCCCGCTGCGCACATGCGGCAGGGCAGTGGGGCCATCGCTGAACATGAGTTGCACCTGGCCGGCGAGCAGATCGGTCATCGCCGGTGCGCTGCCGCGATAGGGGATGTGCAGCAGAAACACCCCAGCCTTTTCTTTGAACAACTCGCCCGCGAGATGGGTGCCGCCGCCATTGCCCGCCGAGCTGTAGGCGAGCTTGGCCGGGTTCTTCTTCGCGTACGCGATCAACTCTTTCACGTTGGCCGCCGGCACCGAGGGCTGCACGCACAGGATGATCGGAAACTGCGCGCCGAACATCACCGGCGTCAAATCTTTTTCGAGATCGTAGGGCAGCTTGTTGCCGAAGCCCGGCAACACCGACTGATGGATGGCGCCCATGAACAGGGTGTGGCCGTCGGGCGCGGCGCGCGCCGCGGCTTCGGCACCGATCACGCTGTTGGCGCCGCTGCGGTTGTCGACTGTGACCTGCGCTGACCAGATGTCGCCGAGCCGCTGCGCGAGGGCGCGCGCTGTCACATCCACCGGCCCGCCGGGCGGAAAGGGCACGATGATGCGCACGGGGCCGCGCGGATACGTGGCCGCAGCAGTCTGCGCCTGTGCGGCGGGCAGCTGCACCCCTACGGCGGCCACCAGTGTGGCGCTGGCAAGCAGGGAGCAGCCTGCGCGCCTGCTGCCGTGTATGCGGGGAATGGGCTGCATCAACAAAATGCGTGCTGCACGCGCCATCGGCCAGCGCATCATGCTTGCACCGCCGCCTGCTGAGCAACTGCTTTGCCGTCGAGCAGCGCGATCCAGCCGCGCCCGATGCGGTAGACCACCCAGATGCCCGTGCCGACCCAGATGCCCCACGCCACCGGAATGCCGATGAAGGTGACAAAGAATGCGCCGCCCACGAGCACCCACAGCAGGGCAAACCAGAAGGTGCGCGTCTGCCAGCGAAAGTGGCTTTCCAGATAAGTGCCGGCGGCAGCGTCGCGCTTGATGTAGTTGAGGATGATGCCGATCACCGACGGCCAGCCGGTCAAAAAGGCCGTCACGATCAGCGCTGCCGAGGTCAATCCCATTAACGCGCTCCACGCATGCAAAGCGTAAATGACGTGGGTGATGGTGATGGGCGCGCTGGCCGGCAGTCCGGTGCGGTGGTCGATTTCATTCATGATGTCATTCTCGAAAGCGGCTCAGTACAGAGCCATTCCTGCACTGTAGCATTGGACGCATGATCTTCGGCCAGCCTCGAAGGCATTGCCAAGAATGGCTCCTGGAGCGGTTCTTGCGTGCATCAACGCGCCGGACATCAAGGCCCTGCGACGGGGCGCGCAAATGCAGCGGCCAGCATGTCGACAAACGCGCGCACCTTGGCCGACAGATGGCGCCGGCTCGGATACACCGCGTGGATCGCCGTGACGCCCGCCTCAAAGCCGGGGAGCACGCGCACCAGACTGCCATCGGCAAGCCACGGCGCGACGATGAAGTCCGGCTCGCAGCAAATGCCGACACCCTGCGCGGCTGCGCGCGCAAGCATGTCGCCGTTGTTGGTCTGCATGTTGCCGGCGATGCGGACCTTGTGTTCCGCGCCATCCTTGCCACTAAAACGCCACTCGTTGCGCGGGTTGAGGTATTCGTAGACCAGGCAGTTGTGCTCGCTCAACTGCGCCGGCGTTTTCGGCATGCCCTGCTTCTTGAGATAGGCCGGTGCTGCGCACACCATCAGGCGCGACTCGCCCAGCTTGCGTGCGATCACGCTGGTCGAGCGCGATTCACCGATGCGGATGGCGAGATCGAAGCCCTCGTCGACGATATCGACCATACGGTCTGACAGCGACACATCGATGCGCACATCGGGATGTTTTTTCAGGAACGGTGCCAGCAGCGGCGCGATGTGATGCAGGCCAAAGTTGACCGGGCAGGTTACGCGCAACGTGCCGCGCGGGCGTTCGCGCCCGGCACGTGCGGAAAGCTCGGCTTCTTCGACATCGAATAGCAATTGCACGCAGCGGGTGTGGAACGCGCGCCCCGGCTCGGTCAGCGAGATCCGCCGCGTGGTGCGGTTGAGCAGACGCGTATCCAGGTGTGTTTCAAGATCGGCGACCTGACGCGACACGGCTGAGGTGGACATGCCAAGACGTTCTGCGGACTTGGCAAAGCTGCCCAGCTCAACCACCTTGGCAAACACCTGCATGGCGGTGAGACGATCCATTCTGCAAATGCCTTTGTTAATCCCGAATTATGCAACAATCATTTGCATAATAGCCACTTTATCTTTATTCATGCAACAGTCAATATGCGTCCCATCGCGCAAGCACTGCGCCCCATGAACGAAAGGAACCATCATGAACGACCGTACTTTTTCTGCCCAGGACACCGCGCCCTACGCGGCCTTGTTGCTGCGCGTGTCACTGGGCATCATGTTCATTGCCCACGCCGGCCTCAAGTATTACGTGTTCACTCTGCCCGGCACGGCGAAGTTTTTTGAATCCATCGGCCTGCCTGGCCCGCTCGCGTATCTCACATTTGCTGCAGAACTCATCGGCGGCGTGTTGATCCTCACGGGTGTTGGCACGCGCTGGGCCGCGCTGGCGCTGGTGCCGATTCTGCTCGGTGCCACCTGGGCGCACGCGGGCAACGGCTGGGTCTTCAATGCGCCAAACGGCGGCTGGGAATACCCGGCGTTTCTGACGATCGCGGCGCTGGTGCAGGCATTGCTCGGCGACGGGGCGTATTCACTGGTCAAGTTGTTCGGTGCGCGCAACCAAAGCAACACGCATACTGCGCTCACCGCCTGAACCTGTTTCACCATCGGTCCTGCCCAGCGTGCAGGACCCGGTTCATCCACGTCCGATCCACACCTCATCTCAAGGAAACAAGCATGAAGCTCTATTACTCTCCCGGCGCCTGCTCACTCTCACCGCATATCGTTGCGCGTGAAGCCGGCCTCGACGTCGAACTCGTCAAGACCGATCTCAAGACCAAGCACACCGCCGATGGTGGCGACTTCACTGCCGTCAACGGCAAGGGCTATGTGCCGACGTTGCAACTCGATAACGGCCAGGTGCTGACTGAAGGCCCGGTCATCGTGCAATATCTGGCGGACCAGAAGCCCGAGTCCGGCCTTGTCCCGGCGGCAGGCACGATGGAGCGCTACCGCGTCCAGGAGTGGCTCAACTTCATCACCTCCGAGATCCACAAAAGCTTCTCGCCGCTGTTCAGCCCGGCGTCATCTGCCGACTCGAAAGAGGCCGCCAAAGCCAATCTGGCCAAACGCTTCGAATTTGTCGCCAGGCATCTTGAGGGCAAAAATTACCTCATGGGCGAAAAATTCACTGCGCCCGATGCCTACCTCTTCACGGTTGCCAACTGGGGTCAGTGGGTCGGTGTTGACATCGGCCAGTGGCCCAACCTCAAAGCGCATCACGCGCGCGTGGCTGCCCGCCCCAAGGTGCAGGAGGCGTTGAAGGCGGAAGGCCTTGCCAGGTAAGGTTGAAAACGAAGCAGTACGCGCGGCAAAAAAAGAGGGCACCTTGCGGTGCCTTTTTTTCCGCCGATGACTAACGAGATTGGAGCAGTTGCTTGATGCGCGGCTCGGGCTTCCAATAATTCGGGCCTTTCAGAAATTTGCCATTGGCATCGTAAATCGGATTACCGTCGGCACCGAGTTTGCTCTCGTTGCTGTCCATGATCACGTCGAGCACGTCTTCGAGCGGCAGGCCGTACTTGAGCGCTTCCGAGCGGCAATAGACAATCACGTCGCCGAGCAGGTCGGCCATCGCCGTGAGCACATCGGTGGGATCGGCGCCCTTGGCTGCCAGTGCCGCGATGTCGTCGATCTCATGCACTTCGTCCATCAGCGTCGCCTTGAATTTCATCAGGCGATCGGCGGTGTTGTCCGGCAGCGTGGGGCGTTCATGCGCTGGCAGGCGGTACATGGCGTTCATCAGGGTGATGCGCTCGGCGAAGCTTTTTTTCATGCGAAGTTCCGTGTGGGTCGGGTTGATCTGAGGGATTGCATTGAACTGCGTGCGCTGCTCGACCAGCAAAGCGCTACACGCTGCGCGTAATGCCGCCATCCACGCGCAAGTTTTGCCCAGTGATATACGCACCGCCTTCAGAGAGCAAAAACGCCACGGTCGCGGCAATCTCGGCAACCTTGCCATAGCGTTTGAGCGGAATCTTCACGCGCCGCTCTTCCTTCTCCGGCAGGCTGTCGATATAGCCGGGCAGTACGTTGTTCATGCGGACGTTGTCTGCCGCGTACCGGTCGGCGTAGAGCTTGGCGAAACCACCGAGCGCAGCGCGCAGGCTGCCCGAGATCGGGAACAGCAAATCCGGCTCGTACGCCGCGAAGGTGGAGATGTTGACGATGGTGCCGCCGCCCTGGGCAATCATCATCGGCGTGACCAGCCGCGCCATGCGCACGACATTGAGCAAGGCCGTGTCCATGCCGGTGTGCCATTGCGCGTCGGTCAACTCCAGCAGTTCACCCTTGGGCGGATGGCCGGCACTGTTGACGACTGCATCGACGCGACCGAATTGACGTTGCGCAAGCTTGACAAAAGCTTCGAGCGCTGCCGGTTCGTTGACCGAGCCGGTGAAGCCGATGCCGCCGAGCTGTTTGCCGAGCGCTTCGCCCTTGCCGGAGGACGACATGACGGCGACGCGATAACCGTCAGCAGCGAGGCGCTTGGCAATAGCGGCACCCATGCCGGAGCCGGCGGCGGTGATGAGGGCGGTTTTGGTCATGCTGTTGATGAATTGAGTGAGTGCGGCAGCGGATTGTGGCACACAGAGATTGCGCAAATTCCGTCTACCCGGCATCATGCGTCTTTGCATCACGTCACCTGGGAGAAAGCATGAAGCTGCATTGCATCGTCACCGCTGCCGCCGTCAGCGCCGCCCTGTTGTTCGCCAACGCAGCGCTGGCCTACGACAAACCCGTCGAGAAAAAAGTGTTCGCGCTGCCGGCCTACACCACGGTGGGCGGCAAGGCCATCAAGGACGTAAAGGTCGGCTACGAGACCTACGGCACGCTCAACGCCGCAGGCGATAACGCGGTGTTTGTCGCGCATTTCTTTACCGGCAACTCGCACGCCGCCGGCAAATACAAGGAGACCGACGCCGCGCCCGGCTACTGGAATGGCATCATCGGTCCGGGGAAACCGATCGACACCGACAAGTTGTTCGTGATTTCGGCCGACACGCTTTCCAACGTCAACACCAAGGATCCGAATACCACGACTACGGGGCCGTCGTCGGTCAACCCGGACACGGGCAAACCCTACGGCATGAATTTCCCCGTGATCTCCTACCGCGATTCGGTGCGCATTCACAAAGCGCTTACCGACTCCCTGGGGGTGAAAAAAATCAAGGCTGTAGTGGGTGCCTCAGGCGGGTCGGTGCAGGCGATGGAATGGGCTGCGCTGTATGGCGATCACATCGAGCGGGTGATCCACGTCATCGGCCCCGGCTTTTCGATTTCGCCCTGGGTGATCGGCCTGCTTGACGTGTGGGTCGCGCCGATCAAGCTCGATGCGAAATGGAACAACGGCGACTACTACGGCAAGGACGAGCCGCTCGACGGCATTGCACAGGCGCTCAAAACCATCACGCTGACAACCGGACATTGGGGCTGGGCCGAAAAGGCGTTCGGCTACAAGCTGGCGGACGAGGCGAAGAAGCCCGGTGACGAACGCAACAATGTATTCGCCATCGAAGACACGTTGCAAAAGACCGGCCTCGCGCGCGCACGCACGGCCGACGCCAACAACACGATCTACATGGCCAAGGCCAATCAATTGTTCAATGTCGAGAGCGAGATTGGCAAGATCAAGGCGAAGATTTTGTTTGTGCCGGCATCGAGCGATCTGGTGTTCCCGCCCGAGATGAGCCAGAAGGCAGCGGCGAAATTTCGCGCCCAGGGTGGCACTGCCGAGGTGTTTGTGCTTGAAGGGGACCGCGGCCATCTTGACGGCGTCATCGGCATCGGCAAGGCGGCCGAGGCGATCCGCGCATTCATGAACAAGTAAACGGCACTGAAAAGCGGCGCGCCATGTCATCCGCCGGCCGCTCCAGCGCAGCGGGCGCGCGCAACGCGCGCTACTACACAAACGCGTTCAATGAGTTCGAGAACGCGTCGGGCGCGTGGCGGCCGTCGTGGAACTGGGGCGCATTCATTTGCGGCAGCAGCTGGTTTTTCTACCGCCGCATGTTTGTGTACGGCGCCATCAACCTCGCACTGCTGCTGCTCGTCGCGCTGCCGTTCACTGCGCATCTGACGCCGGAAGAGTCAGCCCTTGCGCAGGGCGTGCTGTGGTGCTATGTGCTCGCGGCGTTCGTGGTGGCGCCGCTGGTGGCGAACTGGCTCTACTACCGCCATCTCAAACGCAGACTGGAAGCCGGCGCCAACACCGCGCCGGACATGTTGAGTTTTGGCGCGGCGGCGGCGGCGGCAACGGTTGCCGCCGTGGTGTCAATGCTTGCGCTGGTACTCGGCACCGCCACCGACTACGAAGTGCGCGTGCATGTGGTCGATGCCCTGTTTGCGGCTGCACCGCAGAAGACGGCGGTCGAGAATTTCATCAAACAAAAGGGCGTAGCGCCGGCCACGCAGACCGAGGCTGCGGCATTGATGCCCGCGTTAACGTCAGCGGCCCGTGAGCGTGCGCATGCCGGACTCAAGCTCGTCGATATCCTGCCGGGCGGCACGCTGCGTGTTGCCTTTGCTGGCTATCGCCACATCAACGGGCGCTCGGTCGAGCTGGTGCCCGACGCGTCCGAAAAGGGCATCGCGTGGCGCTGCTACAACGTCGACATGCCAGAGCGCGAGTTGCCCGCAGCCTGCCGCGCCAAGCGGCCTGCGGAGCGCAAGGCACCGGTGTTCAAGAAGGTTCAGGCGGACGCGCCTGGCGTACCAGTGAAGTAGTCAAAGAACCGCTCTGGTAGCGGCTCTTGGCAGGATGCCTGCCCGCCGGTGCGGCTTCCCTCGCGCTGTCTCCCCGCCGCGATCCGTCAGTCGCAGAGGCGCGCAATCAACTCTATGTTGTCGATGCAGTGCCGTGGACGCATGGCAACGCATGCGGCCTGGCGGTTAGTGACGTTGGCAAAACGCGAAATCCACTTCCGGCTCGCGTCCAGAGACAATATCGGCAATTGCCTGTCCTGAGCCGCAGGCGTGGGTCCAGCCGAGCGTGCCGTGGCCCGTATTGAGATAGAGATTGGCGATGCGTGACGTGCCGATGTATGGCAGGTTTGATGGCGTGGCCGGTCGCAAGCCGGTCCAGAACTGCGCCCGTGATGCATCGCCTGCATCAGGGAACAAAGCCTGCGCACGCTTGAGGATGGCGTTGCACCGCACCGCGTTGAGTTCGGTGTTGTAGCCGTTGAGCTCAGCCGTGCCAGCGACGCGAAGGCGGTCACCGAGGCGCGAGAACACCAGCTTGTATTCGTCGTCGGTCAGTGACACCGTGGGCGCACGCGCCGCGTTAACCACAGGCATCGTCACCGAGTAGCCCTTGGCCGGGTAGATGTTGAGAGACAGGCCCAGCGGGCGCGTGAGCAGCGGGCTATACGAGCCGAGGCAGAGGACGCAGGCGCCGGCGTTCACCGCCTCGGCGGCACCTGTTTCATTGCGAATGCGTGCGCCCTCCACCCGCCACGCAGCGCCGGCACCGCTGACATTGAGCCCCTCAATCATCACGCCGTAGCGAAACTGCACGCCGGCTTCGGCGCACAGCCGCGCCAGGCCTTGGGTGAATTTGTGCGCGTCGCCCGATTCATCCGAGCGCGTCATGCTCGCGCCGGTGATCCGATGCTGCGATGACGCCAGCGCCGGTTCAATTGCCACGCACGCCGCAGCGTCTACCATCTCCAGCTCGCAGCCGTACTCACGCATCACTGCCGCGGTCTGCCGAGCGTGCTCCCATTCCTTTTCACTGGTGTAGAAATGCAGAATGCCGCGCGTGACCTGATCGTATTCAAGCCCGGTGTCAGCGCGCAGTTTTTGCAGCGCCGCGCGGCTGTAGAGACCGAGGTTGACCAGTTGCGCGATGTTGTGACGCGTGCGCGCGGGCGTGCATTCGCGAAGGAAGGCCAAACCCCATAGCCATTGCCGCCAGTCGGCGCGCAGACGGAACAGCAGCGGCGCATCCTCGCGCGCCAGCCACTTGAGCACTTGCAGCGGCGCATGCGGATTGGCCCAGGGCTCAGCGTGCGAGACTGATATCTGCCCGCCGTTGGCGAACGAGGTTTCCATGCCGGCTGCGCCCTGGCGCTCCAGCACTGTCACTTCATGACCGGCCTCGCTCAGATACCACGCGGCAGTCACGCCGGTGACGCCGGCGCCGAGTATCGCGACATGCATGGGCTATTGCCACCGCCAAGGCCTGAAGAGCGGCTCCAGGAGCCGTTCCCTGGCCATAGACGTCAGCTTGACTTGGCCAGCAGCGTGAAGTGTTCGACCGATGGCGGCACCGCGAAGAAGGAACCGACTATTGCGCGCCAGTTGGCAAACTCGGGTGAGCCGCGAAAATCGACGGTGTGATTTTCCAGCGTGTCCCAGAAAATCATCAGCACATAGCGCTCTGGCGTTTCGATGCACTTGTTCACCTTGTAGCCGCGAAAGCCCTTCGCTTTGGCGATCACGGTCTCGACGCCCTTTTTGATGGCGGCGTCAAACGCGGCCTGTTGGCCGGGGTGGATGCGGATGTCGGCGAGTTCGAGGATCATTTGCGGTTGGCAGCTCAGACCGAGCAACCTGCCTTTTTCAATTCAGCTTCACTCTGTTTGCGCTCCGCCGCAATCCGCTCCATGGTGGTCTGGGAGCTGCCCGATTTTTGCTGGGCAATGATGTAGTTGAGTTCGCTGACCATTTTGTCGCACTTGGCTTTTTTCTCCGCAGCCGCAGCTTTTGCCTCTGCGGCTTTCTTCTCGGCCTCGGTCATGGGAGCATTGGCTGGAGCAGTCGCAGGTGCGGCCACCGCCGCCGTAGCCGGCGCGACCGGTTTCCCAGCCACCGTGGCGCCTTTGGTCGCGGCTCCTCCTCCCGCCGCTGGGGCGGTCGGGCCAGTGCAGGGAAACGATTGATAAGTGCTGCCGCAGCGATAGGTCTTTTGCGCGTGGGCAGTGGGAGCTGTCAATGCGCAAAACAGCGCTGTCGCGAGCAGCGCTCCCGAAGTGGTGGGCGCCAAGAAAGCTTTCATCAAAAGTGGATTCCCTTGAGCAATTGCTGGAATGCTACCTGATCTGCGGTCGCTTCGGCGGGTTTGGGCGCTGCAATGGTCTTGCCGTCCGCGCCCTTCACCTTGGCTGCGTCGGAGTCCGGGAACATGCGGAAGGTGGTGTTCATCACAATCTGCGCGATGCGCGGCAGCAGCGCATGCAGCACTTCGCCGAAGATGCCCAAGCGCGTGGCGACGCGCACTGGCTCGTAGACGATGGCTTCGCAGATCAGCTTGGCGGCATCTTCAGGGGACAACACCGGCACGTTGTTGTACAGGTTGGTCGGCGCAATCATCGGCGTGCGCACCAGCGGCATGTTGATGGTGGTGAACTTGATGCCGGTGTCGGCAAACTCGGAAGCGGCACAGCGCGTGAACGCATCGAGCGCGGCCTTGGAGGCGACATACGCCGAGAAGCGCGGCGCGTTGGTGAGCACGCCGATTGACGAAATATTGAGCACGTGGCCTTTGCGTTTCTTTTGCATGCCCGGCAAAAAGGCCATCGTCACGCGCAGCGCGCCGAAATAGTTGACGCTCATGGTGCGCTCGAAATCGTGGAAGCGCTCGTAGCTGTTTTCAATCGCGCGGCGGATGGAACGCCCCGCGTTGTTGATCAGGATGTCGACACCACCATGTTTCTCGTTGACCAGCGCGGCGAATTTTGCGCAACTCGCTTCATCGCCGACGTCGGCCGAGTAGGTGAAGACGCGTCCGCCGTTCTTGCAGTGGCCTTCAATTTCGGTTTGTGCGAGGGCGAGCTTCTCTTGATCGCGTGCGACGATCACCACGATTGCGCCCGCTTCGGCGAGCTGGTTCGCAGTCGCCAGACCGATGCCCGAGGAGCCGCCCGTCACCAGCACCACTTTGCCGCGCACCTTGCCTTTGAGCGTACGGTCGATGAAGAGGTCGGGATCAAGATGGCGCTCCCAGTAATCCCACAGCGCCCAAGCGTAGGTTTCGAGATTTGGACAGGCGATGTCGGTGCCCTTGAGTGCCTTCTCGGTATCGCGCGAATCAAAGCGCGTCGGGTAATTGACAAACTGCATCATGTCTTCGGGCAGGCCGAGGTCTTTCATCACCGCCTGGCGCACGCGGCGCGCCGGCGTGAGCGACATCACACTCTTCTTGATGCCGCGCGGGATGAAGCCGAACAGTGCGGCGTTGATACGGATCTCCATGCGCGGCGCATGCGCGGCCTTGCAGAAAATATTGAGCACGTCGCCAACGCGGTGCGGATTCGGGTCGGTGAGGTGGAACGCCTTGCCGTCACCCTTCTCCATGTGCATGATGTGGTCCATCGCGGCGACCACGAAATCGACCGGCACGATGTTGATGCGCCCGCCCTCGATGCCGATGGTCGGCATCCACGACGGCAGATACTTGCGCATCTTCTGGATCAGCTTGAAGAAATAGTAGGGGCCGTCGATCTTGTCCATCTCGCCGGTCTGCGAATCGCCGACAACGAGGCCGGGGCGGTAGACGCGCCACGGCATCTCGCACTCCTTGCGCGCGATGCCTTCGGAGTCATGCTTGGTGGCGAAGTAGGGATGGTCAAGATTCTCGGCTTCATCGAACATATCCTCGCGCCACACGCCTTCGTAGAGGCCGGCGGCAGCGATGGATGACACGTGATGGAATTTGCCGGCCTTGATGCCGTTGGCGCATTGCACTGCGTTGCGCGTGCCGTCGATATTCCCGGCCTGCTGCTCTTCTGCTGTGGCCTTGAGGTCATAGACCGCAGCCAAATGCACAAAGTGATCGATCTTGCCCGACAGTTTTTTCTTGTCCGCCGCCGCGAGGCCGAGCTCGGCCTGCGTGAGATCACCAGCGATGGCGACGGCGCGCTTGTCATCCGTTCCCCAGTATTCGAGCAGCGCGGCGCGCTGCTTCTCACCCTTGGCGCCGCTGGCGCGTGACAGGTAGTACACCGTGGTGTTGTCGCGCGCGAGAATCTTCTTGACCAGGCGCTTGCCGATAAAACCGGAAGCGCCGGTGATGAAATAGCCGGTCGTCATGCTCGTCTCCAATGCCTTGTTGTGTCTTGTTGTACTGCTCCCGGCGCTATGATGACTTAAACTCGTGCGACTAGGCAAGAAAAAAATGTGAATGCCTATCGGCCCCAAAGCCTTGGTGCAAGCGGGTCACAGGCCGCCACCTGATTGAAAGCCTTGGTGGAAGCGGATTGCAGGCCACCCATCATTTCAGAAAATCTCATGCACACCTCCCTGAGCACCCTCTCTCCAGCCGCCCAGACGGAATTCGACCGCATTGGTCCGATCTGGGGCAGCGACATTCAAAAGCATCGCGATATCGTTCTTGCGGCCTATGACCCGATCCTCGCCACGGCGCCCAAGGCCGGCGTCACCATTACGCGCAATCACGCCTACGACAGCCACCCGCGCCAGGTGCTTGACTTGTACCAGCCGGCGTTGACGCCGAACGCCAGGCCCGCACCGGTAGTGATCTTCATGCACGGCGGCGCCTTCGTGCGCGGTGACAAGCAGGCCAGCAGCGAGGTCTACGACAACGTGCTGATCTGGTGCGCGCGCCATGGCTACGTCGGCGTCAATCTCGAATTTCGTCTTGCACCCGAGGCTGCGTATCCGGCAGGCGCGGATGATCTTGCCTCAAGCATTGCCTGGGTCAAGGCCAACATCGCCCGCTTTGGCGGCGATGCGCAAACCATTTTCGTCATCGGCCACTCGGCCGGCGGCACGCACGTTGGCACTTACGCCTATGACCCTGCGGCCGGCTATCTCGGGCGCGATCTGGCGGGCATCGTGTTGATTTCGGCTCGATTGCGCGCCGACGTGTCGGCCGAAAATCCCAATGCTTCTGCTGTGCGTGCCTACTTTGGCAATGACGAAAGTCAGTACGAGGCGCGCTCGCCGATCGCGCATGCGGCAGCAAGCAATCTACCGGTGTTCATCGTCAACGCCGAGTTCGAGAACCCGCTGCTAGACCTCTACGGGCTCGAATGTGCGCACCGCATTGCGGTGGCACGCCGCCGCGCGCCGCGCTTCATGTGGCTGCCGCGCCACAACCACGTCTCCATCGTCGCACACATCAACAGCGGCGAAGACCTGCTGGGTAACGCGATACTGGAGTTTTTCGAGATGCGGCGCTAAACGCGCTGCCGTTCAGGGGCAAACACGCTCCAGCATGCGTGCCGCCTTGCTCGCTACCCAGGGTGCCGATTCCTTGTCGAACACCGCAAAGTGCGGTGTCTTCAGGTGCGCCTCGAAGGCCGTGCGGTCATCGTAGATTTCGTAGAGAAAGATGCTGGTGTTGTCTTTCGGATCGACGCAAACGTCGAATTGACTGCACCCAGGTTCATCGGCCACGGACGCGCGCGCGTTGGTGAGGATGGAAGCGTGAAACGCGGCCGCGTGCTCGGGCTTGAGCTTGAAATCGACAATCACGACATACATGGAATTTCCTTTCGGTTCAGTGCAACTAACGGTAGCGCAATCAACGGTGGCGAGGTAAGCGTCAGCGCAACAGCCATACCAGCGCCATCGGCAACGCCGGAATATACGTGATCAGGATCACCACAAGAAAAGTAGCGGCCATCATGGGAATCAACTGCCGGGAGATTTCACCGATACCGGCGCCGGCGAGTTTGGCGGCGACAAACAGGGTGCCTCCCACCGGCGGGGTGTAGAGCGCGATGGCCAGGTTGGCCGTCATCACCACGCCCAAATGCACGAGGTCTACGCCGAAAATTTTCGCCAGCGGCAGGAACAGCGGCACCGTCAGCATCATCGCCGGCAGCGGCTCGATGAAAATGCCGAGCAGGAACAGCGCGACATTGACCAGCAACAGAAACACCCATTGCTGGTGCGCGACGCTCTCGACCCAGGCGCCCATTTGCGCCGGCACTTGCTCCACCGTGATCAGCCAGGCCAGGCAACCGGTGGCGCCGATCACCACCATCACGGTGGCGCTGGTCTGAAACGACTTGAGCAGCAGCGCCGGGATCGAGCGCCACGACAAGTCACCGTAATAGAACAGCGACACCACCAGGCCATAGACCACCGCGACTGCTGCGGCCTCGGTCGGGGTGAAGTAGCCGGTCCAGATGCCGCCGACGATGATCACCGGCATCAACAGCGCCGGGCCGGCAGCCTTGAAGCTCACCCAAATTTCGCGCCCGGTGGAACGAGTGCCGCCGTTGTCGCAGCCGGATGACTTGCCGTACCAGACACACACCACGACCAGCGCCAGAGCCGAAATCACCGCCGGTATCAGCCCGGCCACCGACATTTCCTTCATCGACACGCCGGCCACAAAGGCATAGACCAGAAACGGAATCGACAGCGGCATCAAGAGTGCCAGCGTGCCGGCCGTGGCCAGCAGTGCCGCAGCAAACGCGCGTGAGTAGCCGCGCTGCACCATCGCCGGAATGATCAGCGAGCCGATGGCGGCGGTGTCGGCAATCGCGGAACCCGATACACCGCCGAACATCAGGCACGACATCACCGTCACGATACCCAGCCCCCCTGGGAGAAACCCAAACAACACCTTGGCAAAATCGACGATGCGCTTGCCGACGCCGCCGTGCGAGAGCAACTCGCCGGCGAATACGAACAGCGGCACCGCGATCAGGATGAAGGGTTCGACGCCGCCGATATAGGAGAGAAAAATCGTCTCCAGCGGATGCGTCAGGCTCTTGATCCAGATCATCCCGACGGTGGTGGCGAGCAGCGCATACACCAGCGGAATGCCGGCCAGCGCGATCACAAAAAAGAAACCGAACAGTTGCAGTGCGAACATGAAGGTGGGTTCCGTTGCTTTTACGTGCCGGGGCGCTACTCGCCGTAGCGCTCGATGCGCGACTTACCCTGAAAGATCAGCACCAGATCCCAGGCCGCGAACAACATGGTGAGCGCGGAGGCAATCGGCAGAGCAATGTTCTGCGTCGACATCGGCCAGCCGAGCACGGTGAGCTCGTTGTTCCAGCCGGCCACGGTGATCTTCCAGCCATAGATCACCAGCAGGCCGAGTACGCCGATGGCGAACAGCTGAATCGCCGCGTCGGCCGCCAGCCGCCTGGGGCCTTCGAGCATGTCGAGGAATTCGGTGATCGACATGTGCGCACCGCGCCGCGCGGCAGCGGCGCCACCCAGAAACGTCACCCAGACCATCGATAACTCGCAAAACTCGGTGGTCCAGGCGATGTCCTTGCCGAACACATGTGTGAGCACGTTGAAAAACACCAGCACGATCATGATGCTGCCGAGCGCGACAATCGTCCAATCGACTGCCGATCCGATCAACCGGATTGGCAGGGGTGAGTTGGGAACCTCAGGCAGAAAAGACACGACGCGCGACTACTTCTTGGACGGCAAGGCCTTGCGCACTGCGGAGGCATCGGCGAGGAAGGTGTCGACATCCGCACCATATTTCTCCTTGGCCTTGGCATACACCGGCTGCACCGCCTCGCGGAACGGGCCAACCGGTGGCCGCGCAATCGTCGCGCCCTTGGCTTTCATCTCGGCGAGCTGGCGGTCGTCATTGGCGGCGATCTCCTTGCGAATCCACAAAGCGGTTTCCTGCGCAGCCTTGGTGATGGCTTCACGGTCCGCCGGCGCCAGCTTCTGCCAGGTTTTCTCGGACACCGTGAACGGGATCGGGCTGTACACGTGCTGGGTCAGCGTCACGTTCTTGGCCACCTCGTAAAACTTGTTGGCGAAAATCGTGTCGATCGGGTTTTCTTGGCCCGCCACCGCGCCTTGCTGGATCGCCAGATACACCTCGGGCAGCGGCATGATCTGCACGCCGAAACCCATCGCCTCAAGTGTCCAGCGCATCATCTCGTTGGGGAAGGTGCGCAGCTTCTTGCCCTTGGCATCGGCCGGGGTGTTGAGCGGGTCGCGTGTGGTCATGCTGCGAAAGCCGGCTTCCCAGGTAGCGAGGAAGCGAAAGCCTTTTTCCGGGCCCTTGTCGAACTGCGCCTTGAGCCATTTGGATTCGTCATACAGCTTCCAGCCCTGCTGATAACTCTCGACCATATAGGGCAGGGCAGTGAGGTTGAGGGTGGGAATGTGCGTGGCGTAAGTGCCGGTGCCGGTCACGGTGAAGTCGATGCCGCCGAGCTGCAGCTGCTCGACCGCCTTGGGGTCGTTGGCCAGCTGGCCGGCCGGGTACACCTGCACCTTGTAGCGTCCTTGCGTGTAGCTTTCCACGCTCTTGGCGAACAGCAGCGCGGCGGCGTTGCGTGCGCCACCGGGCTGGTCGGTGTGGCTGAACTTGAGCAGGGTCTGTGCACTCACCGAAGGCGCCGCACAAAACGCCGCGGCGACCAGTGAGCCCAGAAGCACTGCCTTGAGATGGGTGCGTTTGCTGGTGATGAATTTCATGTTTGTCTCCTTCGTTTAGGTGCGGACAGCTTCAAGCGGACGACCGGCGGCTGTCCGCACCGGCGTGGTTACATCGAAGTCGTTCAGTTCAATCCGCAAGCCCGTCGCGTGTGAGCGATAGGCTGCTTCCTGAATCCGGATGTTCTGCAGATAGTCGCGTCCGAGGTTTTCTGCGGCGCCTGCGCCACGCAAAAAGCGCGCGACATGTTCATTGAGGTTTCTGACCGCACCGCCGGCGAAAGTGTCGGGGCCTTTGTTGTACACATGCTCGGCCTCGGGGCCGTGATGCGGCTTCCACCACAGGCGCGCCATGCCGTCGAGCCGCAACACGCCGTTGGCCCCTTCGAGCCACATCTCGCCCATGGTGCGGCGCGGGTTATCGCTCTCGTGGTCGTTGAGGCGGTTGCCGTCGAACAGGCCGGTTGGACCACCGGCGGCACCACCAGCGGCCCCGCCGGAAAATTCAAAGATGAGGTAACCGCTGTCTTCGCCCAGTATCGCCGGGTTGATGCGGCGCAGGCGCGCCGTGATGGCTTCGACTTCGCCGAGCAAGTAGCGAAATGTGTCGATGAAATGAATCGCCGTCTCGAACACCAGAAAGCGTGGCATTTTCTGAAAGTAGGGCTGGCGTGACAGGTAAGCATCAGCCCCTTGACCATCCCCAGGCCGCAGGCGAAACGCGATCGAATGCGGCGCACCGATGGTGCCGTTGTCAAGCAGGCGCCGCGCTTCGCGATACCACGGCGAGAAGCGGAAGTTCTCGTGCACGATCAGCGGCAGCTTCGCCTGTTCGGCTAGCTCGACAATCTGGATCGCTTCATCGAGGGTGGGGGCCAGCGCTTTCTGGCACACCATCGGCACGCTGAAGTTGCAGGCCATGCGCACCAGATCCAGGTGCGTCGCCGGCGGCGTCACGATATCCACCAGGTCCGCACCCACTTCGGCCAGCATGCGCGCGGCATCGGTGTAGATGCGCGTCACGCCAAAGCGGGCAGCCAGTTCACGCACGCGCGCGTTGTCGCTGTCGCACAGCGACACCTCGGCAACCGACCCGGCGGCCTGCATCGCCGTCCATGCCTCGACATGGAACTGGCTGAAGTAACCCGCACCGATCACGGCGACGCGCAGCGCTTTGCTCATGTCTCTAGCGGAGCAGATCGATCACGGCACGTGTGACCGCTGCGGTACCGTCGCTGCCGCCGATGTCGGCAGGCCGCACCTTGCCCTGCGCGAAGGCGGCGTCGACCGCGTTCTCGATCGACCGCGCAGCCTCGACAAGAGCCGGCGTGGCATGACGCTCCGCCAGCCAGTCGAGCATCATCGCCGCCGACAGAATCGTCGCGGTCGGATTCGCGATGCCCTTGCCGGCGATGTCGGGCGCGGAACCATGGGAGGGTTGAAACAAGCCGTGGTGGTCGCCCAGGTCGGCGGAGGGGGCGTAGCCCATGCCGCTGATCAAGCCCGCGCCGAGATCCGATGTGATGTCGCCAAACTGGTTCTCCATCGGGCAGACGTCGTAGTCCCAGGGTTTGCGGATCAGGTTCAGGCAGTAAGCGTCGATGTAGCAGTGGTCCGCCTTGACGTCCGGGAAAAGTTTGGCACGCTCGCAAAAAATCTGGTTCATGAAGGCCATGCCGAGGAATACATTCGACTTGTCCACACACGTGACCTTGCCCTTGGCCGCATTGCGCTTCTTGCGCGCGGCCGCGAGCCGGAACGAGAAGTCGAACAGCCGCTCGCAGCCTTTGCGGGTGATTTCCGACATGTCGTGTACGGCTTCATCGCCGCTGGCACTGACGCCCTTGCTACTGGTGCCGCGCGCATGGAACCAGCCTTCGGTGGACTCGCGCACGATCACGAAATCGATGTCCTTGGCACGCGGCGACGCGAACGGCGACGGCACGCCTGGCAGCGCCCGAATCGGCCGCACCCCGGCGTACAGGTCAAGCTCAACGCGCAGCTCGAGCTGCGGGGCAATCTCGGTGCCGTCCGGATAGCGAATCTCTGGCCAGCCCATCGCACCAAACAGAATCGCGTCTGCCTTGCGGCTCGCTTCCATGGACGATGCGGGAAAGGCATCTCCGGTGTCCTTGTAACAATGGGCACCACCGGGACGACGGTCGTAGTGCAGCTTGAAGCCATGGCGCTTTTGTACGGGATCGAGTACCGCGATGGCGGCATCGATGACTTCAATGCCGATGCCGTCGCCGGGGAGTACCACGATGTTGCAGTCGTTCTTCATGAAGGTTTCCATAGGTTGGACAAGGGGACAAGGGGCAAAAATTACAGGGAGCTGATGCGCGCTTTTTCAAGCAGGGCGAGCAGCTCGCGGCTGCCGCGCTCGCGGTGCGCGCGATGCAGGCGCGCCGCTTCGGTGGCGTCGCCGGCGCGAATCGCATCGACGATGGCGTTGTGCTCGCGTGTCGAGTTGACCGGGCGCGGGCGCAGGCGCAGCGTGACCATGCGCGCGCGGTGGGCGCGGTCCCACAGGCTTTGCGCCGTCTCGACGATCAGGCGGTTGCCGGCCAGGGCGATCAGCAGACGGTGGAAGCGCTCGTCGGCTTGGGCCCAGGCATCGAGGTCGTCATTCTTGAGAGCCGTGGTCATGTCGCGCGAGGCGTTGATCAGCGGCTGCAGGTCAGCGGCCGGCAGGTTTTTGCGCGCCACCAGCTCGGCCGCCATTGGCTCGATCGCGGTGAGCATCTGGTAAATCTCGCGCATGTCATCCGGTGACACCGGCAGCACGCGCGCGCCATGGCGCGGCAGCACTTCAACCAGGCCGTCGGCTTGCAGCTTGAGCAACGCCTCGCGCACTGGCGTGCGCGACAGGCCGAGCTGGTCGGCGTATTCCTGCTCCAGCGCGCGGTGCCCGGCCGGATAGACGTTGTCCAGAATGCGCTGACGTATCTCGCGGTAAGCCTTGTCCACCAGGGATTTCCGGCCACCATCGGCCGTAGAAGCGCTATCCATGCGCTTCTCCACGGCTTGGCTGCGCTTGACGATTGCGCGGGAGGGGCTTGGTACGCGCATCAGTAGTGCCAGTGCACGGGCGCATGGCCACGCAAGTCGAGGGCGTCGGGCAAGCGAAAGTGCGCAATCGCATCGCCGGCCAGACAGCCGAGATACACGGTCTTGAGATCAGCACCGCCAAACGCGATGCTTGAAATATTCTTGAGCCGCGTGGTGTGCGGCTTGTCCATGTGCTGGCGCCCGAGTTCGGCCCCGGCGTAGGCCGCTTCCACCCAATCGACATACTCGGGGTTGCCATCCTCCAGGACAATCTGCTGCGCGCCATCCGGCGTCACGCGGATCAACTGATTGCCGATCACGCAGGTAACCCACGCCGCGCCGGCCGAGTCAAATGCAAAACCATCCGGGAAGGCGCCCTTGCCGAATGTAGTCACGACTTCCTTGGCGCCGAGGGCGCCATCGGCGCGCAGCGGGTAGCGCGACATTTTCCTGTGATAGGTCTCGTTAACGTAAAGCCACCGGCCATCGGGTGACACCAGCGCCTCGTTGGTGAAACCAATGCCATCGGCGACGATGCGTGCGCCCTTGGCGTCCATTAGTACGATGAAGCCGTCGGCGACGCGATTGTTGTAGGCGAGGGCGCGCGGCTTGTGGCGTGTGGATACGGTGAGCCACATGCGGCCTTGCGTGTCTTCGGTGACGAAGTTGGAGGGCGGCAGATCGATGCCGTCGAGACGCGTCAGCACTTCGCGCACGGCACCATCACGCGTGAGGGCATAAACGCCGCCCAATTCCTCGCCCAGATCCGCCATGAGAAAGCTGCCATCGCGGCGCAGCGCGATGCCGTTGGGGCGCGAGGGGCGCGTGGGACGCGTGTGCCGGTCAGGTGCTGGTGCTGCACTCTGCGGCAAGCCGCCGCTGTACAGCGCTTGCGTGCCGTCAGGGCGGATGTGCGCCACACCGCCGCGCCAGTCCGAGGTGTACAGATCGCCCGACGCGGTGGCAAGCACGCATTCGGGCCGCACCAGCCCCGTGCCGCACCAGGAGAGCGATGCAGCGGAGACGGCGGGAATCGGACGATCCAGGACGGCAGACATGAGCGCACATCGCGGGCGCCGGGCAGGCGCCAAAATCAAAAGATGCGTTAATGTATACGTTAACGTGCGCGCAAGTCAAGCGATGGCATCAACCGGTTGCCTTCAATGCTTGCCGTCAGTGCCGCGCGTGGAGAAACGGAAACGCCCGGCGGTGGCGGATCAGTTCGGATCAGTCCAGAGGGACCGCGCCTTGCAAGAGCGACAGGTCAGGCAGACGCGGCCAGCGAGCGGATGAGCGCCCCGGCTGAGCCCAAATTTGTCGCCAACGGCACGTTGTGCACATCGCACACGCGCAGCAGAGCGCTCACGTCTGGCTCATGCGGCTGCGCAGTGAGCGGGTCGCGCAGGAAGAACACGGCAGCGATGCGGTGTTCGGCGATGCGCGCACCGATCTGCTGGTCGCCGCCGAGCGGGCCGGACAGCATGGTTTCAATGTCGAGCCCCAGTTCGGCGCGCAGCAGCTTGCCGGTGGTCGCTGTGGCGATCAGGGGAAACCGCGCCAGCACCGCGCGGTGTGTGCGCGCGAAATCAAGCATTACCTGTTTCTGCTTGTCATGCGCGATGAGCGCGATGGCACGCCCGCTCATCACTCTTGCTTCATCCACGCCAACCCATCACTGGTCTTGGCCCTGGGCCGGTACTCGCCCGAGACCCAGCCGTCGTAGCCCATCCCGTCGATCAGCTTGAACAGGTAAGGATGGTTAATCTCGCCGATGTCGGGTTCGTTGCGGTCCGGCACGCCGGCGATCTGGATGTGGCCGACGCCTTTGAAATACTGCTTGAATTTCATCGCGAGGTCACCCTCGACGATCTGGCAGTGATAAAAGTCCATCTGCACCATCACACGACCGCTGCCTACTGCTTGCGCCACGTCGGCGCAGATCGCATGCGCTTCGTCCTGTCGATTGAGGAAAAAACCGGGTATGTCGCGCGTGTTGATCGGCTCGATCACGAGGATCAAATCACGCCCCGCAATTTGCTGCGCCGCCCAGGTGAGGTTCTTGACGTAAGTGGCGCGATGTTCTTCGCGCGTGCGGCCCGGCTGCATCAGCCCGGCCATCACATGCAGACGCTTGTTGCCAAGCACCGCCTGATAAGTCAGCGCCTTCTCAAATACTTTTTTGAACTCATCCTCACGCCCGGGCAGAGAGCCCATACCGCGCTCGCCCTTGGCCCAGTCGCCGGGCGGGCAGTTGAACAAGACCAGCGTGAGCTTGTGCTGGTCGAGGCGCGCCTTGATATCGGCAGGCGAAAAATCATAGGGAAACAAAAACTCAACTCCCTTGAATCCGTCGCGCGCTGCAGCGCCGAAGCGGTCAAGGAATTCGTGCTCCTGATACATCATCGAAAGATTGGCGGCAAATTTGGGCATCTCAACATCCTTCATAAAAAAAGCCGGAGCCGCCTCGGCTCCGGCTTGATCAAGCAGTCAGACCATCAGAACAATTGCCACGGCGCCGCATCAAACACGAAGCCGTCGCCATTCTTGCGCAGCCGGCCAATACCGGGGAAAGGCAAATGCACTGCGGCAATCGGCGTGCCGTCGGCCGCGACAGTGTCGAAAATCGACTTGCGGGTGCTGCGTGCCTTGGCCTGATCCCAGTCAAACGCGACCGTGATTTCCGGGCGCGGAAACTGCACCGGCGCGACGTGCATGGTGTCGCCAATCGCGAGCAGGCGCGCCGTGCCCGACTGCACCATGTAGCAACTGTGGCCAGGCGTATGGCCCGCCGCGTCGACCGATTTGATGCCGGGTGTCAACTCTTCGCCGAGGTTGAAGGGCTTGATGCGGTCGCCATAGGCAGCGATAGCGCGTTTGGCCGGCATCCAGCGGCCACGCTGTGCCTCGGGCGCTTTGGCTTCTTCCGCAGCGCTGCCCCAGTAATCGAGGTCGGCCTTGGCGATGCGCAAGATTGCGTTGGGGAACATGCGCCCGCCTTCGGGTGTGACGGTGCCATGCAGATGATCGCCGTGGCAATGGGTGATGTAGACCTCGTCGATCTGATCGGCAGTGATCCCCGCTGCGGCGAGGCATTGCGGCAGACGTCCGGCACCGGGCCCGATCAGCTTCGCACCACCTGCGTCGAGCAACACCAGCTTGTCTCCGGTGTTGACCAAAAATGTATTGACCGGCAAACGCATCGGCGCAGCCGGCCAGCCGCCGGCGGTGAGCAGTGTTTTGACCAGTTCCTGGTCAGCCTGCAGCACTGTGGGCGGCACGTCAATGTAGCCGTCGAGCATGGCGGTGATTTCGAAACTGCCGAGCTTCATCCGGTGCACGCTGATGGCCTGGCTGCCGGCGAGAGGCGCCTTGCCCAACGCCTGCGGAATCAGCGCCGGCAAAATCGTGAGTGATGCACCTGCGGCACCGGCGAAGACGAAGCTGCGGCGCGTGGCGTTGGGGGACCTATTCATGGAGGTCTCCTGTGTATTGAAGCGATGTTCTGGCGAGAAGGGTGATTCACGGTTGCGATTCCCCAGCGGCATGGTCAGCAGCTTGATGCGTGTGCTTGCGGCAAGGAAGCAATGATTGTGACATTGAACACACGCCAGCGCATAGTGAGCTTCGGCACCCGGGGTTCCCTTTTCCCCGCAACTTGCGCTACGATTCGCCCCCCGCCGTTTTCAGCCTCCGGCCCTTGCCCATGCGCGCTTGCGTCACCCATCACGCTCAACTTGCCACCGCCCCGCGGTGGCGTAGCGGGCAGTGCACGTGCGTGGCGGTGGCGCTTGCCTTGCTCACCGTGGCGGGAGCAGCGTCAGCCGATTGCATCGATGGCGCTGCCCACCGGTTTGGAACCAATCCCGATGTGCTGCGCGCGATCGCGATTGTCGAATCGCGTGCCAAGCCGCATGCGGTGCGCAACAACGTCAACGGCAGCACTGATCGCGGCCTGTTCCAGATCAACTCGATCCATTTGGCCGAGCTGTCACGCGCGGGGTTTGTGCCTGCCGATCTGCACGACGTTTGTTTGTCCAGCAACGCTGCCGCGCTGTTGCTCGCGCGCAAGATGCTGCGCTTTGGCAACACCTGGAGTGCGGTCGGTGCCTACCATTCGACCAGCGCGGCCAAACGCGATGCCTACGCCGCCAAGGTGCAGAAGGTGTTTGAAGGCATCCGGCGCATGCGCGTCGCCGAGGGCATCCGGGAAGAGTAGGTTTTACCTGCGCCAGACCATGCGCCCGCCGGAAATGCTGCGGGGCGCATCGGTGAGAGGCGTTCCATCTGCCGCGTGCTGTCCAACTGGCCTCAATCGGGCGTGATGTTCCCCGCGTCGATCACCCGCTTCCAGCGCACGCGCTCGGCGGCGAGAAACGCCGTCAGTTCGGCCGGTGAATGCCCGGCCACTTCGCCGCCGAGCGCGAGTACCCGTTGCTGTATATCCGGCAGTTTGAGTGCCTCGGCTGCGGCGGCCTGAATTTTTTGCGCGATGGCGGCTGGCGTGCCGGGCGGCGCGACGAGTGCAAACCACGCGCTCGCTTCAAACCCCGGCAGGCCCGCCTCGGCGGCAGCCGGCACGTCGGCCGCAACGGCGCTGCGGCGCGGGCTGGCCATGGCGAGAAATTTCACCTTTTTGTCCTGCCGGAATTTGATGACGCCGGAAATATTGCCAATGAACAAGTCGACGCGGTTGGCCACCAGATCAATCAGCGCCGGGCCTTCGCCCTTGTAAGGCACATGCAGCAACTCGACCGCCGCCATGTTGGCGAGCATCTGGCCCGACAGGTGCGAGGTGGAGCCATTGCCTTGCGATGCATACGACACCTTGCCGGGATTGGCCTTTGCATAGGCGATCAATTCCTTGACGCTGTTGGCGGGAAAATCGGTGCGCGCCGTGATGACGTTCGGAATCACCGCCAGTAGCGTTACCGGTACAAAGCGCAGCGGGTCATACGGCAGCGTCTTGAACAAACTCTGATTGATCGCCATCGGGCCGGGCGGGCTGACGAGCAGGGTGTAGCCATCGCCCTCTGCGGTGTAGACAGCCGTAGCGCCAATGTTGCCGCCGGCCCCAACGCGATTGTCGATGGTGACCGGCTGATTCCATTTCTCGTTAAGCTTCTGGCCCACGATGCGCGCGAGAATGTCTGCCGTGCCGCCGGCGGGAAAATTGACGATGATCTTCACCGGCGCTTTTGGATAGTCGCTGACGGCATCGGCGAAAGCAGCCGGGGCGAAGCTTGCGGCCGCGCTGAGCAACAGCAAACGCGTGACCTGCAAGCGTGCGCATTGGAAGAGCGTAAATTGTGGGCGGTGCATGGGCATTCCAGTTGGGGTGAGGGGAAACGCAGGCTTGTTGTCCGGCGGCACGATTATCCATTCCAACGGGAATCATGCAGGAGCGTGCAGGAACGTGCAGGAACGTGCGCGTCCGGCAGCACCATTGCCGAGCAGTTGTTTCTATCGTAGTTGTGTTTGTCACATCACACGGAGATCATGATGCAAACCCCCGACGACCTGGCAGTGGCCTCCCAGACGGAGCCCATGCACGCACTGGCCCCACTCAAAGACGCCAGCGGCGTCTACGACTTTCAAGTACATCAATACCACGCCGATCGCCCCGGCTTTCGCATCACCGAAATTGAATTGAGCAAAAAGCAGCAAGTGCCGTGGCATTTTCACAACCATGTGCAGGACACGTTTTATGTGCTCGCTGGCGAGATGCGCTTGTTTTTGCAGCAACCCAAACAGGAAGTGCGGCTCAAACCCGGCGAGACCTTTTCCGCCGCTGCGCGCAGGCCGCATCTGGTGACCAACGGTGGTGACGCGCCGATGCGCTTTCTGGTGTTGCAGGGAATTGGTGAATATGACTATGTGCCGCTGGTGCCGGCCAAGCGCAGCGAATAGATCAGCCGCGCAACCGTAACGCGGCCACCTGCTCCGCCGTCAACGTGCGAATGCGTTTGCCCTGCAACAGCAAAAACAATTTCGCCGTTTCTTCGAGCTCCTCCACCGCATCAGCCGCAGCAGACAACGACGAGCCCGCCACCACCGGCCCGTGATTGGCGAGCAGCAAGGCGTGGTGCTTGCCGGCAAAACGCCGCACCGCATCGGCGAGCTGCATGTCGCCGGGTGCGAAGTAGGGCACCAGCGGCAAGGAGCCGATACGCATCACGTAATAGGCGGTGATCGGTGGCAGCACATCGTTGACGTCGATGTCGGCAAGCACCGACACCGCCACCGAGTGGGTCGAGTGCAAATGAATCACTGCGCCGGCGCCGTTGGCTGACCCGGCGGCACTACCTGTACCGGCAGCAGCCTTGGCGCGCTCTTCATACATCGCCAGGTGCAGGAAATTTTCCTTCGACGGTTTATCGCCGGAGAGCAGATTGCCTTGCCAGTCGAGTTTGGAGAGGCGCGCAGGGTCAAGCGTGCCGAGCGACGAGCCGGTGGGTGTGAGCAGCCAGCCGTCCTCAAGCCGCGCGCTGATGTTGCCGGTGGAGCCGTGGGTGAGGCCACGGTCAAACATCGACCTGGCGATGCGGCAGATTTCCTCGCGCTGTTGTGATTCGGTCTTCATGCGATCAGTGCCAGCGCCTTGGAGAAAAAATCGGTTGAGCCGAAGTTACCCGACTTGAGCGCGAGTGCGACCGGCGTCGCGCCTTCCGACAGCGTCCACGGGACCCCGGGGTCAATCTGCGGGCCGATGCGCAGTGCGGTGACGTTGAGCGCCTGCACCACCGCGCCCGAAGTTTCACCGCCAGCGACCACGAGTTTGCGCACGCCCATGTCGATCAGGCCTTTCGCCACCGCAGCCAGTGCGTCTTCGATGAGTTTGCCGGCTGCTTCGATGCCAAGCTTGGCCTGCACCGTTTTGACTTCATCGGGCGTGCTGGTCGCGCTGATGAGCACTGCCTCGCGGGCGATGCGCTGCTTCGCCCAAGCCAACGCGTCGGTGACCAGCGGTTTGCCTGCGGCAAGCGCATGCGGGTCGATGCGAAAGGTGGGACGCGTGCGACTCCACTCGGCCACTTGCGCGTTGGTGGCCAACGAACACGAACCCGACACCGCTGCGCTCAATCCCGCTACCGGCGGCAGCGTCGAGGCCGATGCTGCGTGTTTGAGACGCCCCTTGGCGCGCGCGTTGAGCGCGAGGCCGAGGCCAATGCCCGAGCCTGCCGTGACTAACGGCATGTCTTCACAGGCCTCACCAATCGCCGTGAGGTCGGCGTCGGACACGGCATCAACCACCGCCATCGCCACGCCCTCGCTTTTGAGCGAATCAAAGCGCGCGCGAATCGCCGCCGCGCCTTTGGTGACGGCGTCAAACTTGACCAGCCCTACCTTGCGTTGCGTCTGCGCCTGCAACACGCGCACGAGGTTGGCATCGTTCATCGGCGTGAGCGGATGGTCCTTCATGCCCGATTCGGAGAGCAGGATGTCGCCTACGTACAGGTAGCCACGAAAGATCGTGCGACCGTTCTCGGGGAAGGCCGGGCAGGCGATGGTGAAGTCGGTCTTGAGTGCATCCATCAGCGCGTCGGTGACAGGACCGATGTTGCCCCTGGGCGTCGAGTCAAAGGTCGAGCAGTATTTGAAATAGATCTGCTGCGCGCCGTTCGCCTGCAGCCACTGGAGCGCGGCGAGCGATTGGGTGACCGCGTCAGCCGGCGCGATGGTGCGTGACTTCAAGGCCACGACGACGGCATCGACGTCCGCATCGAGCTTGCCGGCGGGCACGCCGATCATCTGCACCGTGCGCATGCCGCCCTTGACCAGCATGTTGGCCAAGTCAGTCGCGCCGGTGAAGTCATCGGCGATGCAGCCAATCAACATAGTGCCTCCAGAATCGTTGGTGGGTGCGCCTTGACGAGATATTGGGCAGGAAACCCGCCACCACCAACGGTTTTCACCGCATGTCTTGGAGAAGTTTCATGCCTGCATCGCCCAGCGCCAATCTGCGGGCAATGGTACCCAATTTGCGGTGGAGGGTAACGTGGAAACGAGAGGTACGAGCCGGCGGGTGAGGCGTCCTTCTCGACGGTCGGGTTATGCCGCCCGCGCAAGCGGAGCTTCCCAACCAGGGAATACAAGTACCGACGGGTGGCACTTACGCGCACGGGCAAATGTCTTGGCGCCCTCGACCGCCAAATTCACCCGGCCATTTTCGATCGCCAACATCGTGGTTTGAGGAATGCCCGACAGCCCCGATAGCTGGCTTTGGCTCAGATCCTGCTGCTCGCGCAGAATACGCAGAGACTCCCCCACCGACACTTCGATGCGCTTTTTTGACGGGCGAAATTGTTCCATTTCATGGAAAGGTTAGGCCTGTGGCCCCACGTCAATAGCTATCGACAATATTTTTTGCCAATGCTTTGGCAGCCGCGCGCCACGCCGAAATTCTCGCTGCAGGATCCTTGCGGATTATGTCGGCATCAACGCCCTCAACCGGGTTACCCAATGTCAATGTGCGGTTAGCCCCCATCCATAGCACACGGCCAGTACTGTCTTTCATTTCACATTTAATGTACAGGATGGGGACCAATTTTGAGCTAAAGCCATGGGGGATGCTAAAGCCGTATTGCAATACAGATAAATGAACCGTCCTTGCCTCGGGCGATGACGTATCGACAATAGGAAACTTTCCTGACGCTTTCATTTGAGCAAGAGTCTCTTCTGAAACAATTTTCTTGATGGCTTCTTCCCCTTCTGCGGCCTCTTTTTGGAATGTTGATCGACTATCTTCGATGCTGGATGCAGAAAGCGCCCCGCCTATTGCCCCAAACGCCATGCCGAAAGCACCGCCTGGCCCAAGGTAATACATTTTTTCAGGTACTGCGACAGCCTTATCAACCATTACTGATCGAATATTTGCTCTATCAGTTGGGGAAATTGCCTGTTGGGTTGTCGCACATGCCGTCAGCATGAGGCACAAGAGAATGGCGATTGAGGTTTTCATAGGTTTGGTAGATGCTAAGAAGTTGAAATGTCTAGCTTGGAGCTAACCGGCCGACGACGGTATGGCGCGCCCTGGCCCCAAGGTGGATGATGGACCACAACTGCCTCGCGGCCAGGTTGCTGTGCCGTTGGCGGTCCGCTTTAGAGCAGAGTCAGGCATCGCTCCTGGTTCCACTGAGTTCCCGCGCGACTGAGTGAAGCCTGCCGATCTGCCAGGCTTTCTCTGGGGCGAACGAGTCCGGGTCGCGCACAGCACTGTACCCCCCGTTTCCGTAGACCGCCGCATACGCGGCATAGTCGGCCGCTTGAAGTGCCTTGCCCGCCAATGCGTTTGCTACAGCATAGCTTGCGGAAACGGCCGCGTGACCAACGCCGTCAAGGGAATTGGAACCTTGATGTCGGTTTGCCAGTTCAGCAGACTCCGTCGCTGCGAGTTCGAGTGACTCTCGGCTGGCGGATCCGGCTACAAAGGCGGCAAGAACGTCCAAGGCACGCACCACGGCTTGGTCTTCAAGTAGGTGTCTCACCCGCTCGACGCACGCGAGGCCGAATGCCAATCTCAACATCTGTGGCTGTCCGGATCGAAGCTCGCAGTCGCGGAGAGCTATCGAAAGGGTATCGGGCATGGCGTCTCCAGTGTCCTGCGATGCCTAACGTAGAGCTAACCGGCGCTGCGCGGCTCGATCGCGCAGCGTCCAGCGATCGAAGGGAGCGGGGTTGGCGCCATGTTGGGTCGCACCAGTTGCAGCGTCAGGGCTGCACTGTTTAGCCGATCTAAACGGGACGGTGAATTGCGCAAAGCTTGTTGCCGTCGGGATCCCTTACATAAGCCAAGTGCATCGCTCCCAGCGTTCCGGTGCGAAGACCCGGCGCGTCTTCGATTGATCGGCCGCCATGTGCAATGGCGGTATCGTGAAACTCGCGAACTTGCTCCGGCGATTTGCACTTGAATCCGATGGTGCCGCCATTGGCGGCGCTGGCCTCCTCTCCGTTGATTGGCTCGGTGATGCAAAAGGTGCTTCCTTCGTGCCGGTAGAAGAGCCGCGTGTGGCCAGAACCCGCCTTGTTTCACAGCGGCTCGCCAGCGCCAAGTACGCCGAGTACGGCGTCATAAAATTGTTTTGACCGCTCGATGTCGTTCGAGCCAACCATTACGTGATTCAACATGCTGTGTCTCCTTTTCTAAGGTGGGGTCAGCGAACACAAATGTGAATGGCTGTCGAAATCCGTGCAAACCTGGCCGATTTTGTCCGCCGGCAACTGAGCCGAGGCGGGATGATTTAATCGGTCCTGGCAACACGGAAACCGTCGTTGCTGTACCGGCGCGTAG
>JANPAR010000289.1:0-3006 GCA_031430015.1 Burkholderiales bacterium | reverse complement strand
GCGTTTTCGCTGTTGGACGGCAGGCGTCTTTGGGTTTACCAGCGCACAGCACCTGCACTGGTGTTGCGCAACTTCGGAGGACTGTCTGCCTCAAGTGAAGCGGTCTACGCGGGCTTTGCCGGCGGCAAGTTGGTCGCCCTCGATGCGGCCAACGGCACCTTGCGCTGGGAAGGCACCGTCGCGCTTCCTAAAGGCGCCACTGAACTGGAGCGTATCGCCGATGTCACAAGTGCGCCCGTCATCAGCTCGCGCGATGTCTGCGCGGTCGCATTTCAAGGCCGCGCCGCCTGCTTTGACGTCAACAACGGGCAGCAATTGTGGACGCGTGACCTATCCAGCTTCATGGGGCTGACCTATGACGCACGCTACGTGTTTGTGTCGGACGAGAAATCAGCGCTGGTGGCCTTGGCGCGCGGCACCGGAGCAAGCCTGTGGCGCCAGGACGCGTTGGCGTACCGGAGTTTGAGTGCGCCTCTTTCACTCAGCCGCGCAGTGATCGCCGGCGACTATCAAGGTGTACTGCACGCGTTCGGGCGCGACGATGGAAACCTGATAGGACGGGCTGTGACAGACGGAAGCGCCATCACTGCTGCGTTGATTTCGCACAGCGCACCGGGGCGCGAAATGTTTTTCGTCCAGACCCGCGGCGGCGGCTTGTTCGCATTCTCCATTTAGTGCACGCGCTGCTACCGCAGCAGATCAACTACCCGGAGCGAACGGTCTGCTGCCTCGCCGCTGGCTCGGCGGCACGGTGGTGTTATGGCACCTGGGCAATCCGGCAATGCGGCGCGAAAGCGCAGCACTCACGCCATCACCCAAGTTTTCCACGCCAGCCAGAATTTTCGTATGGGCGTCAGGCTGGCTCGCTCGTGCAAGACGCGAAAGCCGTCGGCACGAATTTCTTCAAGCAGGGCGCGGTGGATGGCTGCTCTGATGAGCAGCGCTCGCTGCGGTTTGCGCTGTGTGAGCGGCAACTCGATCAGTGCACCGTTCAATCGCGCCAACGCACGCGCGTTTTGAAACTCCATTAGCGCGCGAAAGTTGTCTGAGTAGCGCGCGTTGAGCACGTCGGCCACCGGCACGTTGTACTGCTGCAGTTCATTGACGGGCAAGTACACCCGGCCATTGCGGGCATGCTCACCCACATTGCGAATCAGGGCGATGAGTGACAACGCAAGGCCTGCGTTGCGCATTGCACGCTGCACCGTTTCGTCAGCGCCGCCCAGGATGATCGCTGCGCTTTCGCTGGCGGCACCACCGGCGAGCGCGCAATACTGTTCGAGCGCTTTGAAATCGAGGTAGCGCGTCTGCATCAGATCCATCTCAGCCGCATCCACCAACGCTTCCAGCGGTGATGCCAGGTGCGGGTAATCGCGCACCAACGGCATCAATGCACGCGTAACGGGGTGCTGGGGAGTTTGCGTACGGATCAGCGCAATTTCGTTGCGCCACCACGCGAGTTTGATGCGCGCAGCACTCTCATCGGTGGTGCGCACCACGGCCTGTTTCAATTCAACACAGAGCGCCTGCAAGGCCGTTGCCGCACCTCTGCGCGCCGGATCCAAAAACAACACGCTGTAGTAAAACGTCGAACCCTTGCGGTCCGTTAATTGCTCGCAGTAGGTGTCAGGTGCCATGGGCGGATTTTACGGCGGTGAGCGAAACAGGCATCGCATTGGGCGCTTTGCAGACCACATTTCAAGTAAAATTGCTGCGCATTGCAGCGCTTCCCGGAGCAGGTTTTCAGCGTCCTGCCAGGCAATGCGAATGCAATGAAAACTGATAAAGCAAACCGGCAAGGAAATTCGTAAGGCATCCCGGCAAAGCGATCCGCAGCAATCCGGTGCGGGCAGGGCGAAGGTGGCGGAACTGGTAGACGCACTGGATTTAGGTTCCAGCGCCTTACGGCGTGAGGGTTCGAGTCCCTCCTTTCGCACCAACCCCGTATTCCGGTGGCGCTTTCTGGCAGTCGCTGTGACGCCATCTACGATTTGTTTCTGGTCTCCTGCTCTTTCAACACTTCACCGTCCTTGGCGCATCCACTATGGCAGTCACTATCGAAACTCTGAGCGCACTTGAGCGCCGTTTCAACTTGGTTATTCCGTCTGGTCAAATCGAAAAGGAAGTATCGACCCGTCTCCATCAGTTGACCCGCACGGTACGTATGCAGGGGTTTCGTCCTGGCAAAGTGCCATTGAAAATGATCGCCTCCACCTACGGGCCGCAAGTGCGGTCTGAAGTGCTGGGTGATGCGATCCAGAAGAATTTCACGGATACCGTGAGCGGCCAAAACATCCGAGTCGCCGGTTATCCGCGCATCGAAGCCAAGAAGGATTCTGAGACTCCCGCTGAGGCAGGTATTGCCGGTGCGGCGAAAACCGGCGCGGCAAACGATGATTCTTTCGAGTTTGTTGCGACCTTCGAGGTCTACCCGGAAGTGGTGATCGGTGAATTGTCTTCGCTCAAAGTCGAGCGTGCAGCGGCAGCGGTCGCCGATGCCGACGTGGACAAGACTCTTGAGACACTGCGCCGGCAGCGCGTCAAGTATGAAACCGCCGATCGCGCCAGCGCGAAGGACGACCGCGTGACCGTCGATTTTGCCGGCACCATTGATGGTGTAGCGTTTGACGGCGGCACCGCACAAGACTTTGCCTTTGTGCTCGGCGGCGGCCAGATGTTGCCCGAATTTGACAGCAGCGCGACAGGTTTGGCGGCAGGCGCGAACAAGGTATTCGATGTCAAGTTTCCGGATGGGTATCACGGCAAGGAAGTCGCAGGCAAGACTGCGCAGTTCACCATCACGGTGAAGAAGGTTGAGGGACCGGTGTTTCCGGTGCTTGATGCTGAATTCGCCAAATCGCTCGGTATCGCCGATGGTGATCTCGGCAAGATGAAGACCGATGTGCGCGGCAATCTCGAGCGCGAAGTGAAAAAACGCTTGCAGACGCGGGTCAAAAACAGTGTCATGCAGGCGCTATACGAGACGGTCAAGCTCGACACGCCCAA
>JANPAR010000288.1:0-34401 GCA_031430015.1 Burkholderiales bacterium | reverse complement strand
CGTGTAAGGGCGCTCGGAGACCGGGTGGAACACGTCGAGGTTGTAGCCACCGACGCGGCGCAGCACCTTGGGCCAGACCCGTTCGATCTCGTCGCGCTCGCGCGCACCGAGGTTGAACAGGTGCGAGACCATGCCGCTCATGCGCGGGCTGAGTTTTTTCGTGCTGTCGGTGCCGAAGGCGCCGAAGTGCTCTTCGCTGCCGTCGGCAAGAATCGCATCAATCGACAGCACGTTGTGCACCATGTTGCCGTAGGCAATGGAGCGGCTGCCGCAGGAGTTGTTGCCGGCCATGCCGCCCAGCGTGGCTTGCGCGCTGGTGGAGACATCGACCGGGTACCACAGGCCGTGCGGTTTCAAATAGGCGTTGAGGTGGTCGAGCACCATGCCGGGCTGGACCGTGACGGTGCGCTTGTCTTTGTCGAATTCGGTGACCTGGTTCAGGTATTTGGCGTTGTCCAGCACCAGGCATTCGCCGGTGGTCTGACCGCACTGCGAGGTGCCGGCGCCGCGCGCCAGCAGCGGCACGCCGAGGTCGCGCGCGATGTGCAGGGCCATGCGCGCGTCGTCTTCGCTCTTGGGCACACACACGCCGACTGGCTCGATCTGGTAGATCGAGGCGTCAGTGGAGTAGCGCCCGCGTGAGGCGGCGTCGAACAGCACCTCGCATTGGGTGTGCCGGCGCAGCAGGTCGGCCAGTTTGCTGCGTTTGAGGATGGGGCCGGAGGCGACGGCTTTCGCAGCGCCCTGCTCCGCTCCCGTCACCGGGCTGCCCGCCGCGCGGCGCACCGCATCTTTTTCAGCGGGCGGCAGCGGCGCGTTCATTCGACGACAGCTTCCTCGGCTTGCCGGATGGCATTGAGCATCGTCGCCGGCTCATGCGCGCCGGAGAGCGCCACACGCTTGTTGAACACGAAAAACGGCACGCCTTCAACGCCCATGCCGCGCGCTTCTT
The DNA here is from genome assembly GCA_031430015.1 of Burkholderiales bacterium. Classification (GTDB taxonomy): domain Bacteria; phylum Pseudomonadota; class Gammaproteobacteria; order Burkholderiales; family JAEUOS01; genus CANJDH01. Next base: position 33,449 of record JANPAR010000288.1, on the reverse strand, counting down.
CATCTGCCGTGCGCACGTCTTCGATTGCACCCGGATCATCAAGACGCGCTTCCACCAAGGCTTTTGGCAGACCGGCCGCGACTGCCACCTCGACCAGATTGCTGCGTTTGGTGAAGTCGAGGTTGTCAATGAAGTAGGCCTTGAACAAAGCTTCGACGACGCGGTCTTGCGCTTCGCCCGGTTCGGCCAGATCGATCAAGCTGTGCGCGGCGAGCGAGTTGGGTTGCTGCGTGATGCCGTCAAAATCCATCTCCAGGCCTTCGTCGGCGCCCACCGCAGCGACGCGTTTGTAATTGGCGCCGCCATTGGGGCCGAATTTGCGCAGGATGTATTGCTTGCGGGTGATGCCTTCGAGGGGCATGTCGGGGTTCAACTGAAACGGGCGCCAGCGGATTTCCGGTGGCTCGGCATCGGGGTTTTCTTCAGCGTATTGCGCGAGCGCGGTTTCGAGGCGGCGCTTACCGATGTAGCACCAGGGGCAGACTACGTCGGAGATGATGTCAATGGTCAATGTCATGACGGTGCGCGCGTGAACGCTTTAGAATGGGAAAGTAAAATTTTACGCCTGCGCGCCACTCCGAGGGAGAACCCCATGATCCGCTACAGCAACGCCAAATCCGGCCGCCATTTTCTGCAGATTCCCGGCCCCACCAACGTGCCGGACCGCATCCTGCGTGCGATTGATCACCCGACCATCGACCATCGCGGCCCCGAGTTCGGCGTCATCGGCAAGAAGTGCCTCGAAGGCCTGAAGAAAATTTTTCAAACCACCTCGCACGTGATCATCTACCCGGCCTCGGGCACCGGCGCGTGGGAAGCGGCGCTGGTCAACACGCTCTCGCCCGGCGACGCCGTACTGATGTACGAATCGGGCCAGTTCGCCACACTGTGGAAGAGCATTGCCACCAAGATGGGCTTGAAGCCCGAGTTCATCGAAGGCGACTGGCGGCGTGCCGCCGTGCCCGAAGAAATCGAAGCGCGATTGAAAAAGGACAGCGGCCACACCATCAAGGCAGTGTGCGTGGTGCATAACGAGACCTCGACCGGTTGCACTGCGCGCATCCCCGAGATCCGCAAGGCCATCGACCGTGCGGGCCACCCTGCCCTGCTGATCGTCGATACGATTTCGGGCCTGGGCTCGGTTGAATACAAGCATGACGACTGGGGCGTCGATGTCACAATCGGTGGCTCGCAAAAAGGCTTGATGCTGCCACCCGGTTTGTCGTTCAATGCGGTGTCTGCCAAGGCGCTCTCCGCGAGCAAAACCTCGAAGAGCCTCAAGGCCTTCTGGGGCTGGGAAGAAATGATCAACAGCAACAAGACCGGCTACTTTCCCTATACGCCGGCCACCAACCTGCTCTACGGCCTCGCCGAGGCGATCGACATGCTGGTCGATGACGAGGGCTTGGCCAACGTGTTTGCACGCCACCAGCGCCACGCTGAAGCCACGCGCCGCGCGGTGCGCCACTGGGGCGAAGCGGGCGCGATGGAAATTTTGTGTCAGGACGAGCGCGAGCATTCGCCGGCGCTCACCACAATTTTGTTGACCAAGCACGAAACGGCGGGCCACAACGCCGATGCACTGCGCAAGGTCATCCTCGACAACTTCAACATGTCGCTGGGGCAAGGCCTGGGCAAGATATCCGGCAAGGTGTTCCGCATCGGCCACCTCGGCGATTTCAACGACCTCACGCTGATGGGCACGCTCGCCGGTGTCGAGATGGGCTTTGAAGTGGCCGGCATTCCCTACAAGAAAGGCGGTGCGCAGGCGGCGATGGACTACCTGGCGAACTGTGCGAAGGCGGCAGGTGCGCCGGCGTTGAAGGCGGCCTGATCGCGCTGGCACCGGCGGGCGGGCTGCACGACGCAGCCTTTCACGTGGCGATGGATAGTGGCCGCAGGCTTGGATATAATATGACCATCTATCTGACCATCCGGAGAAGCTCATGGGTGCCTACAGCATTGTTGAAGCCAAGGCGCACTTGAGTGCGCTGATCGAGCAGGTCGAGCGTGGCGAACCGGTGACATTGACCAAGCGGGGCCGTGCGGTCGCGCGGATTGTGCCGCTCACCGAATTCGCCCCCAAGCCCAAAGCGGACCTGGAGAGATTGCGCGCGTTTCGTGCGACGCAAACCATGTCCAAGATGACATCGACCGAGATGATTAGAAAAATGCGCGACGAGGATCCGGGCTGGTGATCTACGCCGACACGGATGTGTTGACGTCACTCGTCAGCCCGGATCCGCTTTCCGCTGCGGCGGCCACCTGGTACGCCGGCGTCACCGAGCCAGTCATGGCGAGCCATTGGTCGAGCATTGAATTTCGCTCCACTATCGGAGTGCGCGTTCGAAAAAAGCAAATGCCCCGTGCCACCGCGCTTGCCGCGATAGACGCGTTTGACAATCTGCTCGCTTCGGCGTTGCACATGCTTGCGCCTTCTGCCGACCACTTTGTCAGGGCACGCGACTGGCTGGCGCGTCCGGAGTGCGCCCTGCGCAGTGGCGATGCTTTACACCTAGCCATCGCTTCCGGTTACCACTGCAATCAGTTCGTGACTTTCGATCAATCGTTAGGCGCCTCGGCGCGCAAACTCAATCTTCCCGTGCTGGTTCTGAAACCATGACAACGGCGTTGCATTTTTGCCCTTCCAGGCTCCCTTTACGCAAATGACATTTACTTGCAGGCACGCTGGCACACCATGACCGACTCCATCCTCCTCTCCCGCGATAACAACATCGCCACCATCACCTTGAACAAGCCCGAGCGCATGAACGCGCTTGACCGCGGCATGTGGGAGCGCGTCGGTGCGTTGATGGGCGAACTCGGCAAGGATGAAAGCCTGCGCTGCGTCGTGCTGCGCGGCGCCACCATGGAAGGCAAGCCGCGGGCATTCGCGGCCGGTGCCGACATTGCCGAATTCAAGACCGAGCGCGCCAACGTCGCGCAGGCGACGGTGTATGGCAATCTGGTGCACCACTCGATGCAGGCAGTGCGCGAGTGCCCCCACCCGACGGTGGCGTTGATCGAAGGTGCGTGCATCGGCGGCGGGTTGGAGATTGCCGCGATGTGCGACATCCGCATCTGCGGCGAGTCGTCGCGTTTCGGCATCCCGATCAAGAAGCTTGGCCTCACGATGGCCTATGGCGAGTTGATGGGCCTGCTCGCAGTCGCAGGCCCGTCGGCGGCGCTGGAAATTTTGCTGGAGGGCCGCGTGTTTGGTGCCGCCGAAGCGCTCGCCAAAGGGCTGGTGACGCGCGTCGTGCCCGACGATCAAGTGGAAGCCGAGGCGATGAAGTCGGCACGCAACATCGCCGAAGGCGCGCCACTCGTTGCCCGCTGGCACAAGAAATTCATTCGCAAGCTCGCGTTTGAGGCACAACTCTCGAAACAGGAGTGGGCTGAAGGCTTTGCGTGTTTTGATACGGCCGATTTTCGCGAAGGCTCAGCGGCGTTTGTCGAGAAGCGCACGCCGCAGTTTTCGGGGAAGTAAATCAGGCACCGGGCGGAGAAGCGCTGCCACCAAAGGTTTTGGCGCATAACCTGTTAAGAACCGCACCCACCAAGCGTTTTAAGCCGGTCTTCAATCCAGGTTCAGTCGCCCAAGTAAGCGCCGCCATTGACGTGAATCGTCTGGCCGGTCGTAAAACGCCCCCCGGGCCCCGCGAGCCACACCACTGCGCTCGCGACTTCATCAGGTTGACCACGCCGCGCGAGCAAAGGCTGATGCGTGGCGTGATGGGCTGGTTTGGCCGCGCTGCGTGCAGTGGCGATCATGCCGGGCGACACGCAATTGACCGTGATGTTGTGCGCGGCGAAGTCATGCGCGAGGGCGCGCGTGAGACCACCGAGAGCCGCTTTGGCGCTGACCACGTTGGCGCGGTTGGCGGCGCCGGTGTTGGCGGTGAGGCCGCCGATGTTGATGACGGCGCCGGCGTCGCTCGCACACAGCAACTCGAACGCACTTTGCGTGCAATGGAACGCGCCGTCCACGCATACCTCGAAGGCACTGCGCCACGCGGCGTAGGTCATCTCGCTGAACACCGCCTCGTGGCGAATGGCAGCGTTGTTGACGAGGATGTCGAGCCGGCCGAAGCGTGAGCGAACCGCTTCAATCATGGCGTCCACTTGCGTACGCTGCGTCACATCGGCTTGCACCAGCAGCGCCTTGCCGCCTGCGGCGATGATTTCATTGACGGCGGCTTGACCCTCGTCGCGGCTGGCGCGCACGTTGACTGCGACACTTGCACCATCGCGCGCAAGCGCGAGCGCGATCGAGCGGCCAATGTTGCGGCCTGCGCCGGTAACGAGCGCGACTCTGCCCGCCAGTGGCGCGCTGCCAGTACCTGATGAAAGTGTTTTGGCGTTCATGTGCGCAGCACCGTGAGAGCCACTTTCGCCGCAGCCGGCAACGCGCGCAGCGCAGCTAACGCGGGCTCCGATTGATCCGCACTCCAGCCGCCATATACGCAGTTAGCGCGGAACTTGGCTTCCAGATCAGCGGCTGACAAAGGCTCGGCGACGCCACCGCGAAAATGATCCTGGCGCGCTTCGCGCACCGACCCATCACGCAGTGTCACTCTCACGTGGCCGGTGAATTTTTTCGGATAGGGGTTGGCCGGGTCGATCACGTAGCGCACTTTGGCGGCAAGGGCGCGCACGCCTGCATCCTGCACCACCGCCTCTTCATAATCGTTCAACCCCGCGTCGTTGCGCAATAGGCCCACTGCAATCGCGTAGGGGATGCTGAACTTGGCGGCATAACCATTGAGCGGTGCCTGCTTCGCGGAGAGTGGCTCCCAGAGCCGGTGTACGATGCCCTCGGCAGTTTCACATTCAATTGAAGTGATGTCGGCGGGCCGCACGCCTTCGGCCACCAACCTGCGCGCGCAGTCGATGTAGGGGTGCGCCATGGTGCCGCAGGCGTAGGGTTTGAAGGCAATGTCGGCGCACCGCCACTGTGTGCCGGCGCCGTCGAGCATGGCGGCGAGATCACCGTCGCGCGTGTTGGCGAAGGCGTGAAAGAAACTGTGCTCGCCTTCGAGCAACGTGCGCGGCCCGGTGAAGCCAGCCTCGGCCATGCGCGCCGCGCGGTAGCCGGCCTGCGCGGCCCAGCCGGGGTGCATGCGCTTGGTCCATGCGCCCTCGGCCAGATACTCGATGATGCCGCCGGCCATGCTGCCGGCGATGCCGAGTGCGTTGACCCATTGCGCATTGGTGAGGCGCATGGCAGTCGCAACACCCGCCGCTGCGCCCAACGCACCGAACACGGCAGTAGGATGAAAGCCCGCCTTGTGTACACGCGTCGGGGCGACGGCGCACAGGCGGCACATCAGCTCGCAACCCACTGCGATGCCGCGCACCGTATCGGCGCCACTCAACCCATGTTGCTCGGCCGCAGCCAGCACCGCGGGCGCCACGGCTGCGCCTGCATGCACCGGGCCGCCTTCGAACGTGTCGTCATAGTCTTCGCCATGCGCAGCGGTGCCGTTGACGAGCGCGGCGGTGGCCGGGTTGAAGGCACCGGCATGGCCGATCGCGGTGCAGATGCCCTGCTCGGCCGTGGCACGCATGGTGGCCTGCACGTAATCGGCGTTGCGCGCCGCGACACACAGCCCGGCGAGGTCCATCAGCAGGGCGTCGCACATCTGCGCCACCCGCACAGGCAGCACCGGTGCGGCACCGCCCGCGGCATGGAGCGCAAGCGCAAGCTTTTCCGACGCCGACACGGGAGGTAAAGCCGCCATCGCCATCATTCCTCCGCAATCTTGTTGGTGCGCGCCACGCGCGTCCAGTGTGCGATCTCATTGGCAATGTACTTGCCAAACTGCTCGGGCGTCATCGGCATCACGTCGAGCGCTTCGCCGGCCAGTTTGTCGCGCAGTTCGGGCATGGCCAGCACCTTGTTGATTTCTTCGTTGAGCTTTTTTGTAATGGCTGGAGGCAGACCCGCGGGTGCGACGATGCCATACCAGGTGAGGCCCTCGAAATCTTCATAGCCCGACTCCTTGAAGGTCGGCACGTTGGGCAACAGCACATGCCGCTTCGTGGCGGTGACAGCGAGTGGCCGCACTGCCCCGCTGCGCACATGCGGCATGGCAGCGGAGACGCCGGGGAAAATGGCCTGCACCTGCCCGCCACCCAGATCGGTGAAGGCCTGGCCGATGCTGCGATAGGGAATCGACAGGCTCTCGAACTTTGCAGCAAACTTGAACTGCTCCATCGCCAGATGATTGAGCGTGCCCTTGCCCGAGGTGCCGTAGTTGATCTTGTCCGGATACTTCTGCGCGTAAGCCACAAACTCCGCCAGCGTATTCACCGGCACCGAGGGGCGCACCACGATGACGTTGGGTGTGCCGCCGATCATCGCAATCGGCGTGAAATCCTTGATCGCGTCGTACGGCACCTTGCGCACTGCCGGGTTAGTCGCATGCGTCGCCACGTAGCCGATCATCAGGGTGTAGCCGTCGGCAGGTGCGCGCGCTGCAGTCTGGGTCGCTATCGAGCCACCGGCGCCTGCGAGGTTTTCAATCACGAAGCTTTGCCCCATCGCGCGGCCGAGCCGGTCGGCGACGATGCGGCCCACCAGATCGACACCGCCGCCGGGGGCTTGTGGCGCGATGATCTTCACCGGGCGGTTGGGATAAGGCGCGTTGCTCTGGCCCAGTGCGCATCCGGCTGCGATGGCCAGCATCCATGCGGTGGCATTGAGAACGAGTGACTTTGTTGAATTGCCCATACGTGATTGATGCGCGCAGTTTCCCGCAGTTTCCCGCAGTTTCAAGCGGACCGGCCAGTAGACCGGCCGGGCATCGAGTGTAGCGTGCCCATCACCGGATGCCGCGCGCCGGGGTAGACTCCCTACCTGCAAGACCAATCGCTTCACGCTTCACCATCCCCGCATTGGCCGCTGTGGCTGTATTGGACAGGGCCAGGATGCACAACCTCAGACAAGGAGAATCAACATGGCAAAAGGTCAACTGCGCGGCAACAAGGAAACCAAGAAACCGAAACAGCCGAAGAAGCCCGAACCAGTGTCGACCTTGAGCGGTCGCGTGCCGCCGCCGGCCGCTGGCAAGAAGAAGTAGGTCAGACCAGCAAGGCCAGCGTGACGAATCAGATTGTGCAGCGGCCGCCGGGCCGCTCGCAGCGCGGTTCTGCACGGCATTGCCCCTGAGAGCCTCTCTCACCAACGATTTCAGAGACCGGCTTGGAAAAAACATGAAAATCGCCATGATGGGTTCAGGCGGTGTTGGCGGCTTTTTTGGCGGCCGTCTGGCGCACGCCGGTTTCGATGTGCATTTCATCGCGCGCGGCACGCACCTGGCCGCGATGCGCGAGCACGGACTGCTGATCGAGAACGCGACCGAAGGCAACATCCACGTGCGCGATGTCAGGGTCACCGATGATCCGGCCACCATTGGGCCGGTTGATCTGGTGATTCTCTCGGTAAAGCTGTGGGACACCGAAGCGGCGGCGCGCGCGATTCAACCTTTGCTCGGCCCGCGCACCGGCGTGCTGTCGCTGCAAAACGGTGTCATCAAGGATGACATCCTGCGCCGCGCATTGGGTGATAGCGCGCTGGCGGCATCCGCAAAAGCCAAAGCCGCACAAGACAGGGCCGGAAGCGGGCACGCCCCCCGAGTGATGGGCGGTGTCGCGTACGTCGGCACCCATATCGCGCGGCCCGGCGTGATTGCACAAATAGGCACCATGCAGCGCATTGTGCTCGGCGAGTATGACGGCACTCGTTCAGCGCGCGCGGTGTTTCTGCATGGGGCCCTGTTGCGCGCGGGCGTCACCGCCGAGCTCAGTGACGATGTGCGCCGCTCGCTGTGGGAAAAATATGTGTTCCTGGTGGGACTCTCGGCCACCACGGCATCCATGCGTGTCACGCTCGGTGCGGTACGCAGCCAGCCGCAGTCACGCGCTTTTTTGTTGCAAGTGATGCAGGAAGCCGTGGCCGTGGGCCGCGCGCATGGCGTCGCCCTGCCGGCAGACTATGCCGCCAATCGCCTCGCCTTCGCCGATACCCTGCCGGCGAGCATGAATTCGTCGATGCACCACGATCTCGCCAGCGGCAATCCACTTGAGGTGAACTGGCTCTCGGGCGGCGTAGTGCAGTTGGGCATCGAAAAGAATATTCCTACGCCGGCCAACAGTGCGGTATGCGGCATCCTCGCGGTGCATGCGGCAGGCACGCGTGGTGCGGCGGCATGAGATGCGAGGCGTGGCTTTGCGCTGCTGGCGCCCTCCGGCAGGCGCTTGCCATGCTCACGCGGCTGCCGTAGTGCGCACGTTGCAATGCCCCTGACTTAACGCTCCAGACGTAAAGCACCCGGCGTACCCCACATTTGATCCAGGAGGGCCTGCATGATCACCGTCCACCATCTGAACAACTCACGCTCCCAGCGCATTCTGTGGCTGCTCGAAGAACTCGGTCTCAAATACGAGATCAAACGTTACGAGCGCGATACCAAGACCATGCTGGCGCCGCCCGAACTCAAAGCCGTGCATCCACTCGGCAAATCGCCGGTAATCACTGACGGCAAGATCACGGTCGCCGAGTCGGGTGCGATCATGGAGTACCTGCTCGATGCCTACGGCAAGGGTAAAGACGCGTCCGGCCTGCGTCCGCCCGCCGGCACGCCTGAGCGCCTACGCTTCACCTACTGGCTGCATTACGCAGAAGGCTCGGCGATGACGCCGATGCTGCTGGCGCTGATCTTCGGCCGCCTGCCCAAAGCGCCGATGCCGTTCTTCGTCAAGCCAGTGGCCAAGGGCATCGCAGCAGGGGCGATGAAATCTTTCATCCAGCCGCAGATCAACGCGCATCTCGACTATATGGAAGCCGAGCTGGGCAAGAGCGAATGGTTTGCGGGTGACGTGTTTTCGGCCGCCGATATCCAGATGAGCTTCGCGCTCGAGGCCGCGGCCACGCGCGGCGGCCTTACCACCTCGCGTCCGACACTGGCAGCGTTCCTCACGCGCATTCACGCTCGCCCCGCCTACAAAAAAGCGCTTGAGCGCGGCGGGCCGTACGAGTTGATGAAATGACAGTGGGGGAACTGATTCGTGCGCGCGCGCAACAGCGCCGGGACTACAATCACTCTCCATGAATGCCCCTGCCGAACCGTTGCGCTGGCCAGCGCGCGAACGCCGCGTCGCGTTGCAGGAAATTCTCGACTCGCTGGTCATCGAGAAAATCGTCGCGCCCGATGCCGCGGAAAAAATGCGTGCCGATGCGCGTCTGAAAAAGACGGCGCACCATCCGCTGGAATTGGTCGCCGATCAGAAATGGAAATCACTGACTGAAGGCAAGCAGCTCACGCTTGACTGGCTCACCGAGTGGATGGCACGGCGCGCCGGCATGGAGTATTTCCACATTGACCCGCTGAAGATTGATTTCACGCGCGTCGGCGACACCATGTCGATCACTTACGCGCAGCGCTTCTCGATGCTGCCGGTGGCGATCAATTCGAAGGAGCTGACGGTCGCCACGTCCGAACCCTTCCTCGCTGACTGGGTCAAGGAGTTGCAACCAATTCTTCGCCTGGAGATTCGCCGCGTGGTCGCCAACCCGGCAGACATCACGCGCTACACCAGTGAATTTTTCACGCTCGCCAAATCGATCAAGGGCGCCAACAAGTATTCGAACTACGAATCGGGCATCAACAACTTTGAGCAACTGGTCGAGCTCGGCAAGGCGGGCAAGACCATCGATGCCAACGAGCAGCATGTCGTGCGCGTGGTCGACTGGCTGCTGCAATACGCCTACGCACAGCGCGCCAGTGACATTCACCTCGAGCCGCGGCGCGAGCAAGGCGTGGTGCGCTTTCGCATTGACGGCATCCTGCATCAGGTGTATCAGGTGCCCAATGCGGTGTTCGCGGCGATGACCTCGCGCATCAAGATTCTCGGCCGCATGGATGTTGCGGAGAAGCGCCGCCCGCAGGATGGCCGGATCAAGACGCGCACCGCCGATGGCCAGGAAGTCGAATTGCGCTTATCGTCATTGCCAACTGCCTTTGGCGAAAAAGTCGTGATGCGGATTTTTGACCCCGAAGTATTGGTGCGGGATTTCGCCCAGTTGGGGTTTTCGGAGGACGACAAGAAAAACTGGAACACGATGACCGCGCGCCCGCACGGCATCATTCTGGTAACCGGCCCCACCGGCTCCGGCAAAACCACGACGCTTTACTCGACGCTCAAGGCGCTGGCGACGCAAGAGGTGAATGTCTGCACGATTGAAGACCCGATCGAAATGGTCGAGCCAGCCTTCAACCAGGTGCAGGTGCAACCTGGGCTCGACTTCTCGTTTTCGGAAGGCCTGCGCGCCCTGATGCGGCAGGACCCGGACATCATCATGGTGGGCGAGATCCGTGATCTCGAAACGGCCGAGATGGCGATTCAGGCCGCCCTCACCGGCCACCTCGTGCTCTCGACCCTGCACACCAACGACGCGCCCGCGGCCATCACGCGTTTGCTCGACCTCGGCGTGGCCTCCTACCTCATCAACTCCACCGTGCTTGGCGTGATGGCGCAGCGTCTGGTGCGCACGCTTTGTGCGCATTGCAAGGCGCCGTCCGAACTGCATCACGAAAAATTGTGGAACGAAATGGTCGCGCCGTTTTCCTCGCCGGTGCCGACCGGCGTCTACAAACCGGTGGGTTGCCTCGAATGCCGCAACACCGGCTACGCAGGCCGCATGGGCATTTACGAAGTGCTGATGCTGACCTCCGAAGTCAAACGCCTGATCACTGCCGAGACCGACATCGCCAAGCTGCGTGAACAGGCCTATCACGAGGGCATGAAACCGCTGCGCGTATCCGGCGCACTCAAGATCGCTGCGGGCATGACCACGTTTGATGAAGTGCTGCGCGTCGCGCCGCCGGCGGGTGCAGATAGTTGAGCGGCCTGCATGAAGGGCACGCTTGAGCGTAGCGTTGAACCGGTGCATCTGCGCTTCTTCCTCTTTCGCACCATTTGACCAACCCATGCAGATTGACAGCGCGCGCGTCAGAAGTTATCTGACCGGATTGCAGCAGAGCATTGTTGCCGGCCTCGAAACGCTCGACGGCAAGGTCTTCATTCGCGACGACTGGCAGAAAGCGCCCGGCGAAGCGCTCGGCGGCAACGGCATTGGCCGCATGCTTGAAGAAGGCAATCTGTTCGAGCGCGCCGGCGTCGGCTTCTCGCATGTCACCGGGAAAGCCATGCCGGCCTCGGCCACGGCGCACCGCCCGGAACTTGCGGGTCGCGGGTTCGAGGCGATGGGCGTCTCATTGGTGCTGCATCCGCGCAACCCCTATTGCCCCACGGTGCATATGAATGTGCGCATGTTCATGGCGCGTAAACCCAATGAACCTGACGTGTGGTGGTTCGGCGGCGGTATGGACCTCACACCCTTCTACGGCTTTGAGAAAGACGCAGTGCGCTGGCATGGCGCCTGCAAGGACGCCCTCGATGTGCATGGCAGCGAGTGGTTTCCAAAATTCAAATCCTGGTGCGATGACTATTTCGTGCTCAAACACCGCAGGGAGCCACGCGGCGTGGGCGGTGTTTTTTTCGACGACCTGTGCGTCGCGAACACGCCCGAAGGCTTTGAGAAAAGTTTTGCCATCATGCAAAGCATTGGCGATGCGTTCTTGCCGGCCTACCGCGACATCATCCAGCGCCGCCGCGACACGCCCTGGGGCGAGCGCGAGCGCGACTGGCAATGCCTGCGGCGCGGGCGCTATGTGGAGTTCAATCTGGTGTTTGACCGCGGTACCCTGTTTGGCCTGCAATCGGGCGGACGCACCGAGTCGATCCTGATGAGCATGCCGCCACTGGTGAAATGGCGTTACGACTACCAGCCCGAGGCCGGCTCGCCGGAGGCACAGCTGCTGTCGGATTACCTGATCCGCAAGGACTGGGTTTGAAAGTCGTTGCGCGTAAACTCAAGCGCCGACTGACGAACTGTCTATTCACTTCTGATGGGAACATGATGAAGCGCGCTGCACTCTGGATATTGTTGCTCTTGGCCTCACCGGCGCAGGTGTGGGCGCAGACCGCCTACCCCAATCGCCCGGTGCGCATCATCGTGCCCTACACCGCCGGTGGCTCGGCCGACTTCATGGCGCGCCTGATTGGCCTCAAGTTGACCGAGGCATGGGGCCAGCAGATCCTGGTAGAGAACCGCGGCGGGGCCGGCGGCAACCTCGGCATGGAAGCCGCGCAAAAGTCCGCGCCCGATGGCTATACGCTGGTGATGGTCAACAACAGCCAGGCGATCAACGAGAGCTTGTATACCAAGCTGCCGTTTGACCTGAAGAAGGACTTCGCGCCGGTGATGATGGTGGCCTCATCGCCGATGGTGCTGGCAGTCCATCCGCGTGTGCCGGCCAATACAGCGGCTGAGTTTGATGCGCTGGTGCGCAGCCAGCCGGGCAAATTTTCCTACGGATCGTGCGGCGTCGGCACCCCCATGCATCTGGCCGGTGAGTTGTACAAGTTCCTCACCAAGACCTTCATCGTCCACGTGCCTTACCGCGGCTGCTCGCCGGCCACGCTCGACACCATTGGCGGCCAGCTTGACGCCGTGTTCGCCACCACCGCCACGGTGCTGCCGCACGTACGGGCGGGCAAGCTCAAGGCGATTGCCCTGACCACCGCCAAACGCACGCCCGCTGCGCCCGAGATTCCGCTGTTCCGCGAATCCGGCGTGGCCGGGCTGAAAGACTACGAGGTCGACAACTGGTACGGCCTGATGGCACCGGCCGGCACGCCGCGTGAGGTCATCGCACGCATCGAGTCCGACATCCGCAAGGTGCTTGCGGCTCCCGATGTGCGTACGCGCATGGCCGCCGTAGGCATCGACTCCTACGTCACGACGCCGGATGAGTTGATGTCGCTCTTGGTGGGCGATATCGAGAAGTTTGCCAAGGTGGTTCGTTTTGCCAACATCAAAGGGGATTAAATGATTGACCGCCTGCAGATTCAATGGTTTGTCGAGCACGCGCTGCGTGAGGATATTGGCTTCTGTGACCTCACTGCCCAACTGGTGATCCCGGCCCATGCCACCGCCGAGTTCGCGATCAACGCGCGCCACGCCATGACCATCGCCGGCATGGACATCGCCGCCGCTGTGTTCCGCCGTTATGTGCCCGAATGCAAGATCGAACTCAAGGTGGCCGATGGTGCCCGCGCTGCCAAAGGCGAAGTGTTGGCGCGCGTCACCGGCGAGGCGCGCGGCCTGCTGTCGGCTGAGCGCACCGCCCTCAATATTCTGCAGCATCTGTCCGGCATTGCCACGCTCACCGCACAGTATGTAGACAAGATTGCGGGCACCCGAGCAATCCTGCTCGATACCCGCAAGACCACACCGGGCCTGCGCATTCTGGAAAAACATGCGGCGCAAGTCGGTGGTGCAAAAAACCATCGCCTCGGGCTGGCTGATGGTGTGATGATCAAAGACAACCATATCGCCGTGTGCGGCTCGATCAAGGCCGCCGTGGCACAGGCCCAAAAGGGCATTCCGGTGCTCACCAAAATCGAAGTCGAGGCCGACCGTCTCGATCAGGTAGCCGAAGCGCTGGAGGCCGGGGCCGACATGATCCTGCTCGACAACATGTCTCTCGACATGCTGCGCGAAGCCGTGCGCATGACCGCTGGCCGGGTGCCGCTGGAGGCCTCGGGCGGCGTGAATCTCGACACGATTCGCGGTATCGCCGAAACCGGTGTGGACTACATTTCCGTCGGCCGCATCACCCAGTCTGCCCCGGCAGTGGATATTGGTCTGGACGAAATCATCAACGTCTGACCGGAGGCTTGCGTGCGGTCGGTTGCGGTGTTTTGTTCGGCGTCCGATGGTTTGCCCGAGGTCACGCAACAACTGGCGCGCGATCTGGGCCGGTTGTGTGGCGCGCGCGGCATCCGCGTCGTTTACGGTGGGGGTGCGCGCGGCCTGATGGGGGTGGTAGCGCATGCCGCGCACCAGGCTGGTGGCACAGTGTGCGGCTTCATGCTCGATGCCCTGCGCAACCGCGAGGGTGCAAACACCGGCATCGGCGAGCTGCAGTTTGTGTCCACCCTCGATGAACGCCAGCGCTCGATCTTGCGCGAAGCGCAAGCGGTGATTGCACTGCCCGGCGGCATCGGCACACTCGACGAACTCACACAGGTACTGACGCTGGATGACATCGGTCTCGCGCACAAGCCGGTGTGCCTGTGCGATGCAGATGGCTTCTGGGATCCGTTTTTCACCATGATCGGGCAGTTTGATGCGTATGGCGTGATTCGTCCGTCATTGCGGCGGGACCTGATGCGCGCCCGTGGCGCTGCCGAGGCGTTGGCGCGTTGCGCTGCGGCACTGGAGGAGACGCGGGCCGCGGAGCATCTCGGATAAAATCCGTCCCCCTCCTGCCCGCTTCTGCGCAACGCCTTGTCCACCAACACCTCCGAGCCGATCGGCATTCTGGGCGGCACCTTTGACCCGATTCACTTTGGTCATTTGCGCCTCGCCGAAGAGTGCGCTGATTCCTTGCGGCTCAATCAGGTGCGCCTGGTGCCGGCTGGCAAACCGTGGCAGCGCTCGGGTCTGATCGCACCGATTGAGCATCGTGTCGCGATGGCGCGCCTCGGGGTCGAAACCAACCCGCGCTTTCAAGTCGATGCGCGCGAGGCCGAAGGGCCTGGCCCCACCTACACCGTCGATACGCTGGCAAGCTTCCGGCAGGAATTTGGCGAAGCACGGCCACTGGTGATGATCGTCGGCTCCGACCAATTTGTGAATCTGCCGACCTGGCACCGCTGGCAAAAGCTGTTCGAGTTCGCGCATGTCGCGGTCGCGCGCCGCGCCAACGAACCCTTTGATCTCGGTGAGTTACCCGCCGCACTGGCGGCGATGGTGACGCATCGCCTGACCAACGACCGCAGTGCGCTCTCCGAGCCCGCCGGGCGCGTATTCAGCATCGAAATGACGCCGCTCAAAATTTCTTCTTCGCAGATACGCACCTTGATTCGCACGCGCGTCTCGGCACGCTATCTGCTGCCCGCCGCCGTGTACGAGTATAT
The DNA here is from genome assembly GCA_031430015.1 of Burkholderiales bacterium. Classification (GTDB taxonomy): domain Bacteria; phylum Pseudomonadota; class Gammaproteobacteria; order Burkholderiales; family JAEUOS01; genus CANJDH01. The sequence goes on along the minus strand of JANPAR010000288.1, from coordinate 18,395 downwards.
TGGCGAGCACGGTCTCTACCAGTGAGGTGAATTTGGACATCAAGCATCTGCAGGAAATCATTGTCGACGCCCTCGACGACATCAAGGCGCGCGACATTGCGGTGTTCGACACCACCAAAGGGTCGGCTGAATTCGACCGCGTCATCATCGCTACCGCAGACGTAGCGCGCCAGACCAAGGCGATGGCGCTCAACGTGATCGACAAGGTCAAAGCCGCCGGCGGGCGCATCGTCAGCATGGAAGGGGGCGGCAGCGGCGAGTGGGTACTGGTCGATTGCTCTGATGCCGTGGTGCACATCATGCAACCCGCCGCACGCCTGCACTACAACCTTGAGGAGTTGTGGGGACAGAAGAAGATCAAAGTGCTGACAGCAGCAGAGAAGGCGGCTGAAGCTGCGAAGAAAATGATTGAGAAAGCCAAGAGCGCAGCCACCAGTGCAAAAACGGCGAAGAAGCCGCCGGCAGTGAAAGCAGCGCCTGCGAAAGCCGTAGCAAAAAAAGCGGCCGCGAAGAAGGCTGTGACAAAAGCATTGGTACCCCAAAAAGCCGCTCCCAAGAAAGCCGTTGGAAAAAAGGCCGTGACAAAGAGGACAGCAGCCAAGAAGTCTGCCCCTTCAAAAGCCACCGCTAAAAAGACAGCACCAAGAAAGACCACCGCTAAAAAGGCAGCCCCCAAAAAGAGCAGCGCCAAGAGCACCACCAAAAAGTCCGGCACCAAAAAAGCCAGCACCGCAGCGGTCAAAAAAGCCCCGGCCAAGAAGGCCGCAGCCAAAAAATCTGCCGCGAAGCCTGCTGCAAAGAGCATCAAACGGGCAGTCAAAAAAGTGGCCAAGCAGAGCGCCGTAAAAAAGCTGGCGAAGCGTTGATTCCCAACGCCTGACCGCACCATGTCTCGCCACGTGATCGCAGCCAGCCGCCGCCGCTTTCTCGGCGGGGCTGCAGCAATTGCCGCAGGCGCGACGCTGGCACCAGTCGCACACGGGCAGTCATCGTCGCGTGGCCGCTTGTTCGATTGCCACTGCCACATCATCGACCACCGCTTTCCGGTCATTGCGAATCAGGGCTACACCCCGCCCCACTTCCCGCTCGATGTGTACCGCGCGCGCGCTGCATTGCTGCGCATCGAAGGCGGCGCCGTGGTGTCCGGTTCGTTCCATGGCTTCGACCAGACCTATCTGCGAGCAGCGCTCCAAAAACTCGGCAACGGCTGGGTGGGCGTGACGCAAGTGCCAAATGATTTTCCCGACAAGGACATCGTCGAACTCGAATCACTTGGCGTGCGCGCCCTGCGCTTCAATCTGTTTCGCGGGCGCATCGACAGCGTTGATGATGTCGTCAGCCTCGCACGCCGCGCCCACGCTGCAGCCGGCTGGCACGCCGAAATCTATGCCGACGCCGCGACGCTGGCACCGCACGCAGCGGCACTGTCAAAGCTGCCGCGCATCGTCATCGATCACCTCGGCATGACCGAAGCCGGCCTGCCGGTGGTGCTCGATCTGGTGCGCGCCGGCGCGAAAATCAAGGCCACCGGTTTCGGACGCGTCAAGCTCGATGTGGCCAGCGCCATCGAGCGCATTGCCAAGGTCAACCCGGCAGCACTGATGTTCGGCACCGACCTGCCCTCGACGCGCGCCGAGCGGCCATTTGCAGTGGATGACATCAGCCTGATCGAACGCGTGCTCGGTGCGGAACTCGCGGCCAAAGTGTATTGGGACAACGCCGTCGAGCTGTACCGTCCGCCGGGGGCGGAGCTGGAAGTGTGTCTCTGATTCTGCTCGATGCGCGTCTACCTGATCACCGTCGCCAACAAGGCACCCGGCTGGGTGGTGGAAGGCTTCAACGAATACGCCAAGCGCATGCCGCCCGAAGCGCGAATCGAATTGGTGGAAGTCAAACCGGAGCCACGCGAGGGCGGCAAGACAGCGGGGCAGATGATGGCAGCGGAAGCCAAGCGCATTCTGGCGGCCATTCCCAAAGGGGCAACTGTCATCGCGCTCGATGAGCGTGGCCGCGATACTGGCACCAAGGCGCTGGCACAGCATCTTGAAGACTGGCTCGCGGGCGGCTGCGATGTCGCACTCGTCGTTGGCGGGCCGGATGGCCTCGCCCCCGAGATCAAGTCGAAAGCGTCTGTGCTGCTGCGCCTCTCCAGCCTGACGCTGCCGCATGCCCTCGTGCGCGTGGTGCTGGCCGAAGCCTTGTATCGCGCCTGGAGCGTGGTCAAGGGCCATCCTTATCACCGCGAGTGAAACATGCTCTGTATTGAACCCGATGCAATGGCTCCGCAATGACATTTCCCAAAATCTATCTCGCCTCTGCCAGCCCGCGCCGCGCTGAGTTGTTGACGCAAATCGGCGTCGCATTTGACGTGCTGCGTCTCGGTGAGTTTGCGGTGGATGAAGCCGTGCGCGCGCGCGAAGCGCCGCTCGCTTACGTCAAACGCCTCGCGCTCGCGAAAGCCGCAGCAGGCGTGCGCGCCCTGCGCGCGCAGAAGCTGCCCCCGCGGCCACTGCTGGCCGCCGACACCACGGTGTGCATGGGCCGCACGATTCTCGGCAAACCGGACGATGCAGCCGACGCACGGCGGATGTTGACCCTGCTGTCCGGCAAAACGCACCGCGTGCTGACGGCGATTGCACTGGCACATGGAGCGCGCATTGCCATCGCGGTGTCGGATTCACGCGTGACGTTCGCAGATCTGTCCCGGCGCGAAATCGACGCCTACATCGCCAGCGGCGAGCCGTTCGACAAGGCCGGTGCGTATGGCATTCAGGGACGCGCGGGAGCCTTCGTCTCACACCTCACGGGCAGTTTCAGCGGTGTGATGGGCTTGCCGGTACATGAAACGGCGACGCTGCTCGGACGTTCATCTCGCACATCCGGTCCACCCCGGTAATTGCCGGAAGAATGGCTACTGGAGCGGATCTCCCGCCGGTCACTATTTCTGCTTCGGCACCCGCCCCATCAAATAAAACTCGTCATTCGGGCGCATCGCGGTGAGGTTGGCCATGCGGTTGGAGAGGCCGAAGAAGGCGGCAATCGCGGCGATGTCCCAGATGTCTTCGTCGTTGAAACCATGATTGCGCAGCGTGGTGAAATCCGCATCGCCAATCTGGTATGACGCCTCGGTGACCTTGACGGCGAAGTCGCACATGGCGCGCTGGCGCGGCGTGATGTCGGCCTTGAGGTGGTTCACTGCAACCTGATCGGCTACTTGCGGTTTCTTTTCGTAGATGCGCAGGATTGCCCCATGCGCGACCACGCAGTAGATGCATTGATTGCGGCCCGAGGTGACGACGACGATCATTTCGCGGTCGCCTTTGCTCAAGCCCGAGTGTTCCTTGAGCATCAACGCGTCGTGATACGCGAAGAAGGCGCGCCACTCGGCCGGACGGTGCGCTAGCGCGAGAAACACGTTGGGTACGAAGCCGGCCTTCTCCTGCGTCTCCAGAATGCGGGTGCGGATGTCGTCGGGCAGGTCCTTGATTTCGGGTACCGGGTAACGGCTGATGGGCAGGGTCATGATGGCTCTCCTCGGGAAAATGCGTCAAAGAATGGTTTGCAGGTGTTGTACCAGACGGTCGATGCGGCTGCGGAACGCTTCGGGCGAAAAACGGGCGAGGTGGGCCGACGCGCTGCGTGGATCGAGGCGCGGCTCGCTCATGGCGCGGTCGAGCGCGCGGGCGAAATCGACTCCACTGTCTTCGCGCGGGTCACGAAACAGATAGCCGGTTTGTCCGTCAGCCACGGTTTCGGTGAACGGTGGCGCGTTTACCGCCAGCACGGGCGTGCCGAGCATTTGAGCCTCAATGATGTTCAGGCCCAGTGCCTCTTTCTCGGGCAAGCCCGATAGCAGGCAGTCGAAGTGTGCATAGAGCGGCTTGGGGTCGGCCTGCCGGCCCCAGAAGCGCACGCGCCCGGCAATCGGGCGCATCGCGATTTTCAGGTCAGCCACTGAACGGTAGGCCCCGTTACCAAACACATCGATATTCACGCCCGGTCGCGCCGCGATCACCGGCGCGATGTGCTTGAACAGCACATCAAACTGCTTGATCGGGCCGATGTTGGACACGATGCCGAGCGTGAAACCCGGGCGGCGCTGGTACACAGGTCGCGGTCTGAAGCCGCGCCACAGCGGGGCCAGCCACGACAGCACGCGATCCCGAAACTTGCGCTGATCCCACGAATACAGATCGCCCTGACGAAAGGTATCAGTAGTGCCAGCGGCAAAGCGCGAAAAATCGGCGACGCCCAATAGTGCTTCCGGGTAAACGTTTGCAATGCCTGCCGGCCGCAGGGTCGAGATCACGTAGTTGGACACGCCGAACACCAGGTCATAGTCCGCCAGCACGCCCGCGCGCCGGCCGGCCAGCGGCATGTGGCAAAAGCCGGTGAGCAAATGCTTGCCGCGCACTGCCGCGACGAACGCGACGCTGACCGGGCCGTGCGTGAGGACGCAGGCGCGTGCCGGCAAGCGCGCGGGAATGTCGAGGTCAGCGGCTACTGCAATCACTGAGAGCAAGGCATGGCCTTCAGCCGCCAGACCACTCCAGCAGGTTGCCGCACGATTTACGTAGAGCGACACCTGATGCCCGCTCGCCAGCATGGCGCGGGTAAAAAAAATCGTGTACACCTCTGCGCCACCGAGGTGTGGCTGCAAATTGATGACGTGACAATGCAGAGCGCCGCTCATGCCGCGCGCTGGAGCAGGGATTGACACGCCGCGATCACGCGCTCCGCATCGAGCACGTGCATGCAGGCCGGTGCCGCACACTGCGCGGTGCTGCGCTGGCAGCGCCGCACCCACTCGATGCGGCGGCCAAATAAAGTACGCTGATCGCGGCAGGGAAAATCGGCGTCGATCACCGATACAAATGGGTGATCGCGCCAGAACGCACCCGCGCCAAACAGCACATCGGAGCCGGGGCCGAACAGGCACACCGTCGGCGTACCGGTGAGCTTGGCGTGTGCGCGATGCCGGTGTCGGGCACCACCAGCAGCGAGGCAAGTTGCAACAAATGCCAAAGCTGCGCGAGATCCAGTTTGCCCGCGGTCGAGGCAAAGCGCTGTTCAGGGTCAATCTGCGCAATCAGCGCAACATCCTGTGCACTGCCCGACCATACCGGTGAAAACCCTTGGTGGACAAGGCTCTCCGCGAGATGCCGCCAGCGCTCCGGCGGCCAATGACGCAGCGTTGACCCCGCGCCGACATGCAGTACGCAGTAGGGTGCGCGCGGCCGGTCGAACGGTGGACAGGCAGGCGCGGGCCAGTATTGCGCCTCGTACGATTCGGAGTCGATGCTGTCGTGGTCATGCTCGTAGCCATGACCGGGACGCGCGCCTGCCAATGAGGCGAAGATGTCTGCCAATGCAGCAGGTGCGTCTGGCCACGGCACCAGTTCATCCGCCACCATGCTGCGCAGCTTCGGCCCCGCCTCGTCAAGCACGGTGACCCACGCCGCGCCAGCCGCATGCGCAAGCCAGGTGTAGCGGTTGTCACCCGGCACCAGCGCCCAATCGTAGGGGCCACTGCGCACGATGCGGCGTGTGGTCGCGGCGCGGTGCGGATCGAAGGGCAACACTTCGACGCCGTAGGGGTGGCCGGCGTAGAGCGGCATCAAGGCCGGGGCTACCGTCATCGTGATGGCAGCATCGGGCCAATGGTGGCGCAGACGCGCCAGCAGCGCAGTAAGCATCAGGGTGTCGCCGAGCAGCAGGTTGTGCGCAATCAGCACGCGCTTGATCTGCGCTGGCCGCTTGCGTTGCTTCAGGCTGTTGAGCGCTGCCCGCGGCAGCACGGCAAGGCGTGATGGCAGGCGGCTCATGGCTGGGCGAACTCGCGCATGGCACAGATTCGCATCAACTGGGCACTCAGTTGAGCTTGCCCGCTGCGCGCATGAACACGGCTTCCATGCGGTCGAGCATGACATCGATTCCGTGATGTGCCTGTGCCTGCGCCAGCGCATTGGCCCCGAGGCGCACGCGCAGCGCGGCGTCGTCGAGCAGGCGCGCCAGCCCTTGTGCCAGCGCCGCTGCATCCTGCATTTTGACGATCAGCCCGGTCGCGCCATCGCGCGCCACTTCGGGGATCGCGCCGGCCTCGGTGGTCACCACCGGCAAGCCGCAGGCGAAGGCTTGCAGGATTGCCTGCGGCACACCCTCGTTGGCGTAGGACGGCAACGCAAACACATCGATGCATTGCAACCAGGGCACGACATCGGCCTGATTGCCCGCCAGGGTCACCTGGGCACCGATGCCGAATTGCGCGACCAATTGCTCCAGCGCTTCGCGCTGCGGGCCTTCGCCGACGATCAGCAAATGCGTGTCCGCACGCTTGAGTGCTGCGAACGCCTCGATCAAATAGCGGTGCCCTTTCCAGCTCCGCAGGGTGGCGACGATGCCGATGATGCGCTGGTCCTGCGGCAGATTGAGGCGTGCCCGCATGGCACGTTGCTGCGCTGCACTCGCCACCGGTGCAAAACGCGTGAGGTCGATCCCGGTCGGAATCGAGACGATGCGCTCGCCGGGAAACCCGTTGTCGCGTACCAGTTGCTGCTTGAGCGCTTCGCCGGTGGTGACGATGGCGCTGGCGGCACGCGTGTAGAGCCAGCGAGTGGCGGCGTTGGTCGACACCGGTGCCGACACATGGCGCGTGCGCACGATCGGTGGCACTGGGGCCCCTGGTGGTGGCGCGCCGCGTAAGGTGGCAAGGGCCAGCGCGGCAAGCCAGGAATCGGTCGAGCTATGGGTGTTGATCACATCAACCGGATTCGTTTTCAACCAGGCACGCATGGCGAGCACGCCGGCCAGGCGCTTTTTTGCAATCGGCAGCGCCGTCACCGGCACACCGCGCGCCGGTGCTTCTTCAAAGATGCGTGACTCGCGCGGCGCGATCAACTGCACCTCGTGTCCGCGCCCGATCATGCCGGCTGCTTCGGTAAGGATGCGGATTTCCTGGCCGCCCCAGCCGATTGAATTTTCGGTGTGGAGAATCTTCATACGGCCACGGGTCTCTTCATCAAGTGCCTATGTACGCGCATCGCTCGCGCCAGCAGGCGATTGCGCCTCTTGTTGCGCATTTCTTTCGGTGGCATATTGAATGCGGTACAGATTGGCATAGATGCCCTCTTGCGCAATCAAGGCCGCGTGCGCGCCCGCTTCCATGATGCGGCCATGGTCCATCACGATGATGCGGTCTGCGCTCTCGATGGTCGAGAGACGGTGCGCGATCACAATTGTGGTGCGGTTCTTCATCAGCACTTCGAGCGCCGCCTGCACCTGCCGCTCTGACTCAGAGTCGAGCGCCGAGGTGGCTTCGTCGAGGATCAACACCGGCGCATCCTTGAGCAGCGCGCGCGCAATTGCGAGGCGCTGTCGCTGGCCACCCGAGAGCCGCACGCCGTTCTCGCCGATCAGGGTATCAAAGCCCTGCGGCAACTCGCGGATGAAGGCGGTAGCAAACGCAGCGTCGGCAGCTGACTCAACTTCGGCGCGTGAGGCGTGGCGCTTGGTGCCATAGGCGATGTTGGCCGACACCGTGTCGTTGAACAACACCACGTCTTGCGACACCAGCGCGAGGTTGGCGCGCAAGGAGGTGAGCTTGAGGTCTTCAAGGCTGATGCCGTCGAGCGCGATGCGCCCGCTGCCCGCGTGATAGAAGCGTGGAATCAAATTGGCGAGCGTGGTCTTGCCGCTGCCCGATGCGCCGACCAGCGCCACGGTTTCGCCGGGTGCCACATCAATCGAAATGTCGCGCAGCGCGGGCCGCTCGGTGTGCGGATACTGGAACGTGACATGTTCAAAACTCACGCGGCCATGCGCGCGCTCGATGGTCTGCGTGCCACGATCATCTTCTTCGGCCTCATCAAGCAGAGAGAACACCGACTCGGCAGCCGCGAGACCGCGTTGCAGGGGTGCGTTGACATCAGCCAGATGCTTTAGCGGTGCGAGCAGCATGAGCATGGCAGTGATGAACGAGACAAAGCCTCCCACCGTGGTCTCCTGCCCGCTTGACTGCACCAGCGCTATCGCCACCACGATGGCGAGCGCCACCGCAGCGAAAAATTGCGTGATCGGCACTGTCGCCGAGGCGGCAATGGTCTGGCGCATGTTGTAGCCACGCAGGGCCGCGTTGGCCTTGTGAAAGCGTTCCTCTTCGTAGGCGTGGCCGCCGTGTACCTTCACCACCTTCGAGGCATCAATCGATTCACCCAGCACATGGGTAATGTCGCCCATCGCACGCTGCGCTTCGCGGCTCATGCGGCGCAGGCGCGACGAGAACAGTTTGATGACCAGAGCAGAGAGCGGAATGATCGCCACCGCCACCAGGGTCAGCCGCCAGTTCTCGTAGAGCAGCCACGCGAACAGGCCGAGCACGGTGATCGAATCGCGCACCAGCACGGTGAGCACCGAGGTCGCCGCGCTGGTGACGTTATTGACATCAAAGGCGATGCGCGAGATCAGCGTGCCCGACGACTGGTTGTTGTAATACGCCGTCGGCAGCCGCACCAGGCGCGCAAACATCGCGTCGCGCATGTCCATCAGGATGCGGTTCGACACCCAGGCCAGCGCATACGAGGTGCAAAACGTGATCAGGCCGCGCAGCAGGAAGATGCCAATGAGCGCGGCCGGAATCCAGGTCAGGCTCTCGCGGCTCTTGCCGCCGAAGCCTTCGTTGAGCATCGGCTTCATCAGCGCCGGAAACAGCGGCTCGGTCAGCGCGGCGAGCATCATCCCGAGGATGCCCAGGCCGAACACCATGCGATAGGGCGCGACGTAGGTCAGCAGGCGCAGGTAAAGCTGGGTGCTGGTTTGCGGGCCGCTGGCACGCGTTGCAGCAACGGCGCCGGGCTGCGGTGCTGATTGGGGTTCCGCCATCAGCGGATTTTACCCGCGCGCTGTGAGCGAGGCGTAGAGTGAGAGCAGTTGTTGCGCCATCGCGTCGAGCGGAAAGCGGGCGGCGCTGGCGCGCGCCTCACCACGCATCGAGGCGGCGCGCGCCGGGTCAGACAACAATGTGATCCCTAGCGCCAATCCATCGATGTCCAGCGCGTCACGCACGTAGCCATTGACACCTTCATTGATGAATTCGGCGGCGCCGCAGGTTGAAGTCGTCAGCACCGGCAGGCCGCAAGCGAGCGCCTCAAGGACGGCATTGGGCATCGGGTCGTAGAGCGTGGGCAGGATGAAAGCACCAGCGGCGGCATACAGCGGCAATACATCTTCGAGCGCGCCGGTGAAGTGCACACGCTGTGCGATGCCGAGCCGGGCGGCGAGCCGCTGATAACGCGCGGCATGTTTGTCTTCCCCAACGATGGCCAGTGTCGCGCTGCCTTTGGCACGTGCGAAGGCAGTCAACAGGTTTTTCACACCCTTGCGCTCAAAGCCGGAACCGACATACAACAACAGCGGGGAATTTCCGTCAAACCCGCGCCCACCAAGGGTTCTAGCAAGATATGCGGAACGGTCCGGGAGAAGGGTTTCGCGCAGGCGCGGGCTGAAGCGGTCAAGATCAACGCCGTTGTAGATCACATGCAGCTTGGCAGCGGGTACTGCGAAACGTGCGGCGATGTCATCACGCACCATGCGCGAGTTGCAGATCACGCCCGCCAGATTGGCGTGGGTAAACATGGCGCGTTCCTGCGCCACCATGAAGCGGTGATAGGGGTTGATGGCATTGCGCAGCGACCCAAGCGCCCCCTGGGCGCGCGCGCGTTCACGCAGCCAGGTCGCATGAACGCCATCGCCAGCGCGGTAGATGAAAGGCGCATTGATGCCTTCCGGAACGATGCGTTCGTGCGATTGCACCAGATCAAATTTGCTGTCCTGCAACCTGGCTCGCACCGCCTCCGCAAAGCCACGCTCGCGCTGAACATTGCCGAGATGGGGCGGATTGCATTCGACAAAGTGATAACCGGCAGCTTCGCCTCGCCACTCCCGCGCCAGCACGGTTATTTCCGCCTGTTTGCCCAGCGCGGCAATCGCGCGATCCATGAAACGCTCGGCACCGCCGAAAGGCGTGTAGCGCTGACGGATCAGTGCAAGTCTCATCCTGGGACGACTGCCGAACTCATCGCGCCAGCAGCGCCCGCGCAGCCTCAAGCACCCGCGCCACCGGCAGCGTCGTCAGACATTCACTGACCTTGCTGCCGCCGCAGCCATCCTGCCCGCAGGGGCGGCACGGATGCACATCGGATGCAACGATGCGATGCACCGTCTTCCACGGCCCCCATTCGATATCGCCTGAAGGACCGAACAGCGCGACCACCGGCGTGCCTTGACTCGCGGCAATATGCATGGGCGCGGAATCGACACCGACAAATAGCGACGCACGCCGCGCCACGCTTGCCACTTCCTTGAGGCTGAGCTGGCCTGCTAGATTCAAAGGCGCTACCGCGCACAGACCAAGGATGCGTTCGATCACCGCCATTTCTTTCTGCGCCGGCCCGGCGGTGAGCACCACGCGCCGGCCTTCGGCTTGCAGCGCGTCGATCAGTTGCGCCACGCGCTCGGCAGGCCAGGTCTTGAACAACCAGCGCGAGGTCGGATGCATATGCACGTAACCCGGCGCAATGTGGTGCTGTGCGAGCAAGGCTTCGACGCGCGTAGCTGCCTGCGCACCGTCGATCAACAGCAACGGCTTTTCGTCCTCAGCAGGCTGGATGCCGATGCGGCGCAATGCATCCAGATTCGACTCCACCGTGTGCCGGCTGTTGCCGCGCGCAGGCAATTTGTAGAAGTGGGTAAAGCTCTCCTGCCACAGCGTGTCGTCATTGCGCAACTGCGGCGCCACGCGGATGCGTGGCTTGAGCGTCTTGGCCAGCCACATGCCGCGCCGGTGCTCGGTGAGATGGAGCAGCAAGTCATAGCGGCGCGCCTTGAGACGCTGCCACAGGGCCCATTCAGCGCGCCCTTGCGCGAGCACGCCAGATTGCTTCCACGTGCGATCGACCGCGTGAATTGCGCTGATGGCCGGATGCAGCGACAGCATCTCCTGTGTGTCGGCATAGACCAGCGCGTCAATCTCGATATGCGGCGCGCGCGCCTTGAGCACGTTGAACACGGGCGATGCCAGCAGCACATCACCGTGATGCCGAAGCTTGACGACCAACGCGCGTTTTACCTGCGAGAGATCGACCGCGTCGGGCAATCCGTTGAGGCTCACTGACGCGCTCCACAGGGGGTGGCGATCCTCCACCAGCGATGATCGGCAGACACCACGGCCATCAATAGACCACCGTGACGCCCTGCGGCGTGAGCCAGTCACGCAGCCCTTGCAGCAACTCTTCAAGCGGGTTGACGCGCCATTCGTCCGGCAGCGGCAACGCACAGCGCGCAGCGCCGTTGTCATACTCCACCACCACCGGGCAAGCGCCGTTCTTGTGCGGTGCCAGCAAGGTGAGCAGCTTGGCGGTATCGGCCTGGCCATTCATCGAGAGCTTGACCGAGCGCGCGTAGGCGCGGCGCAGGTCGTTGAGGCCAAAAATCTTCTCCGCCCCGGCGCGCATGCCGCCGGAGAATTGGTCTTCGCGCACTTTGCCGGCGATCACCAGCAATTCATCGGGCTTGAGAATATCGCGGTGCTGCTCATACAACTCGTTGAACACGGTCAGCTCCAGCTTGGCTGTGCCGTCATCGATTTCAACGATGATCATCTTGCCGCGCCGGGTCATTGCGGTACGAAATTGCGAGACCACACCGGCCAGCAGCATTTGCTCATTGCGCGGCTGTACGTCGATCAGGCGCGTCTTGGCGATCTGACGCACTTCGGGCGCGTACGCGTCAAACAGATGGCCTGAGAGATAAAGCCCGAGCGCGAGTTTTTCGTTGAGCAGCTTGTCGCGCGCGCTCCAGCGCAAGGTGCGGATCAATTCGGGTTTGTGTGCATGCGCGTCGCTGTCAGACGCACCACCAAAGAGGCCCCCTTGCGACGCATTCTGCTCGGCCTGATCGGCCGCTTCCACGGCGATGCCGACGCTGGCAAACAACGCCGCGCGATCCGGCTCCAGCGCATCGAACGCTCCTGCGCGCACCATCGCCTCAATCGCCCGCTTGTTGACCACGCGGCGGTCAATGCGTGCGCAAAAATCGAACAAGTCAGTGAACGGCCCCTTGGCACGCGCGGCGATGATGTTTTCCACCGCGCCCGCGCCGGTACCTTTGACGCCACCGAGCCCATAGAGCAGGCTGCGCGAGCGTCCTGCGCCTTCGGTGCCAACGTCAACGCCGCCATTTGCCGCATCCACAGCTTTCGCGCCCGCCTGTTTCGCACCTGCGTGCTCCGCCGCCGGCAGCGGCTTGAAACGGTATTCCGATGTATTGATATCCGGCGGCAACACGGCGATGCCATTTTCCTTCGCGTCCTGCACCAGGATCTGCACCTTGTCGGTGTCGTCCATCATCGCCGACATGTTGGCGGCGAAAAACTCGGCGGGAAAATGTGTCTTCAAATACGCGGTGTGATACGCAAGCAACGCGTAAGCAGCAGCGTGTGACTTGTTGAAGCCGTAGCCGGCAAACTTTTCCATCAAGTCAAAAATTTCGTCGGCGGTATCCGGCTTCACGCCATTTTTCTGGGCACCCTCGCGGAAGATCTGGCGCTGCTCGGCCATTTCTTCGGCCTTCTTCTTGCCCATCGCACGACGCAGCAGGTCGGCACCGCCAAGCGAATAACCGCCGATCACCTGTGCGGTCTGCATCACCTGTTCCTGATAGACCATGATGCCGTAGGTCTCGTCCATCAGCGGCGCCATGCGCTCGTCCTGATAGCCCCACGAGCGCTTGCCGGTACGCGCCAGCGTGTGCTTGCGCTCAATGAAGTCGGGAATCAGATCCATCGGGCCGGGGCGATACAGCGCCACCAGCGCGATGATGTCTTCAAAGCGGTCGGGCCGCGCGCCGATCAGCATGTCGCGCATGCCGCGGCTTTCAAACTGGAACACGGCGACCGTGTTGGCCTTCTTGAAAATATCGTAAGAGACCGCGTTGTCGAGCGGCAGCGTGGCGCAACTGAAATCGGGCAACTCGGGGTGCAGCTTGCGGATGAACTTTTCCGCGTGATCGAGAATGGTGAGCGTGGTGAGACCGAGAAAGTCGAACTTCACCAGGCCGACGGCTTCGACATCATCCTTGTCAAACTGGCTCACCGCGCCGCCGCTGTCGGCGCCGGTGTTCTGGGAATACAGTGGGCAAAAATCCGTCAGCTTGCCGGGTGCGATCAACACGCCGCCCGCATGCTTGCCGACCGAGCGCGTCAGGCCCTCGACCTGCTCGGCGAGCGACAGCAGCTCCTGTACTTCTTCTTCTTTCTTTTCGCGCTCCTTGAGCAGCGGCTCCATCTCGCGCGCCATCTGGATCGTGACCAGCTTGCCGGGTTGAAACGGAATCAGCTTGGCAATGCCGTCGCAAAAGTTGTAACCCAAGTCCAGCACGCGCCCGATGTCACGCACCGCCGCCTTGGCCGCCATGGTGCCGAAGGTAGCGATCTGCGAGACGCTCTCTTCGCCATACTTTTGCTTGACGTATTGAATGACCTTGTCGCGCCCGTTCTCACAAAAGTCGATATCGAAGTCGGGCATCGACACGCGCTCGGGGTTGAGGAAGCGCTCGAACAGAAGGTTATAGGCAAGTGGGTCAAGGTCCGTGATGCCGAGCGAATACGCCACGAGTGACCCGGCACCCGAGCCACGCCCCGGCCCCACCGGCACGCCGTTGGCTTTGCCCCAGTTGATGAAGTCGGCCACGATCAAGAAGTACCCGGGGAAGCCCATCTTGCAGATGGTGTTGATCTCGAATTCGAGGCGCTCGGCGTAGCGCGACCGCGCAGCCTCACGCGCCGCCGCATCGGGATACAACTGCAACAGCCGCGTCTCCAGGCGCTCACGCGACATCTGCGCGAGAAAGTCATCGATCGTCACGCCCGGCGGCGTGGGGAAATTGGGCAGGTGCGCGCGGCCGAGCACGATGGTGAAGTTGCAACGCTGCGCGATCGCCACCGCGTTGTCGATGGCCGCCGGAAAGTCGGCAAACAACGCCACCATTTCATCCTGCGATTTGAAATATTGTTCGGGCGAATAGTGCTTGGGCCGCCGCGTGTCACCGAGCATGAAGCCCTCAGCGACGCACACGCGCGCTTCGTGCGCGCGGAACTCGCTGGCGTCGAGAAACTCAATCGCGTGGGTCGCCACCACCGGCAATTTGACCTTGGCCGCCACCTTGACGATGCGCCGCAACTGCTGCTCGATGTGGTTGGCGAAACTCGATGCACGGTCACGCTGCACTTCGATGTAAAAACGGTTGGGGAAAGCAGCAGCCCATTCGTGGGCCAGCACTTCAGCGGTGTCGGTCTTGCCGGCGTCGAGCGCTTGCGCGATGTCGCCAGCGCCCGGCCCCACCAGCAAGCCGGAGAGGGCAATCAGGCCCGAGGTACCTCCCGGCGTTCCATCTGCACCGCCAGCTTCCTTGAACCACGCTTTGTCAATTTCGGCGCGGCCACGATGCTGGTTGGTCAGCCACGCACGCGTCAGCAGGCGGCACAACAGCAGATAACCCGCATTCGACGTCACCAGCAGCAGCACGCGCGAGGGCTTGTCGCGCTCCGCATGATTGGTGATCCAGACGTCAGCGCCGACGATCGGTTTGACCCCACTGCCGCGCGCCGCCTTGTAAAACTTCACCATGCCAAACAGGTTGGACAAGTCAGTAAGCGCCAGCGCGCCCATGCCGTCCCTGGCAGCCTTGGCTACGGCAGCATCAACGCGCGTCAAGCCGTCGGTAATCGAGTACTCCGAGTGCAGACGGAGGTGAACAAAACGGGGCGCAGACATGCGGGGAATTTTACTCCGCGCTCCGCTGCCGGACGCGCAACCAAAGTGCCGCCAAGGTGTCGTATGCTGCGCGTTTTTGCAAGATCGGAATGCCATGTTGCCTTTCATCCGCGCACTGACTGCTGCGCTGATTGCGCTAGGCGCCACCAGCGCAGCAGCGCAATCCTTTCCCGCGCGCCCGATCAAGCTGGTGGTCGGTTTCACGCCGGGCGGCGGCGTCGATATCAACGCCCGCCTGCTGGCCGGCAAACTCTCTGAACTGCTCGGCCAGCAGGTGATCGTCGAGAACAAGCCCGGCGCCGGCACCAATATCGCCAACGAGTTCGTCGCCAAGGCCGCGCCCGACGGCTACACCCTGCTGATGAACACCTCAGCGGTCACGATCAACATGTCGCTCTACAAAAACCCGCCCTTCAATACGCTGCGCGATTTCGCGCCGGTGGCGGTGTTTTCCGACAGCCAGAACATCATGGTGGTCAACGCCGCGAAGCCCTTGCGCACGCCAGCCGACGTGATCGCCGCCGCGCGCGCCAAACCCGGTGCCCTCACCTATGGCTCGGCTGGTGCCGGCAGCACCCAGCACCTCACCGGCGAGCTCTTCAAGCTGCAGACCAAGACCGACGTGCTGCACATCCCCTACAAAGGCAGCGCACCTGCACTCACGGCATTGATGGCAGGCGAAGTGGACATGGTGTTCATCAACGTGCCGGCGATCCTGTCGCACGTCAAATCGGGCCGCCTGCGCCCGCTCGCCGCCGCAGGAGCGAGACGCTCGGAGATCATGCCCGAGGTGCCGACGCTGCGCGAGTCAGGCGTCGATCTCGTGATGGCGCTCTGGTACGGCGTGCTGGCGCCGGCAGGCACACCCAAAGACATCGTCGCCAAACTCGCGGGCGCCGTCAACAAGGCCGCGTTTGCGCCGGACATCAAGCAGCGCCTGCTCGATCAGGGTGCGGAACCGGTGGGCAGCACGCCCGAGCAGTTTGGCGCCGTGCTGCGCGACGAGGTGCCGCGCTGGGCTGAGGTGGTGCGGGCGGCGGGGATCAAGCCTGAATAACCGCCGCGAGCCGACGCCAGCATCTGATCGCTGCCGCGAGCCCGAGGGTTCCGACCTGCCCTCCACCCCGCCTAAAATCATCCTCAATCACGACACGGGTGCTATCGCTCAGCCCCGTTGCAACTGACTCTTCCGCTACCTCCCGGAGCACCCCATGACCACACCCCGCACCGCCCGCACCCTCACGCGCTACAACGCCTGGGCCAATGAAATGATCTTCGCCGCCGTGGCCAAACTGCCGCCCGGTGCCGCCGAGAAGCCGCGCCCCGGATTGTTCAAAAACATGCAGCACATGCTCAATCACAATTTTGTGATCGACGACATCTTCAAACACCACCTCGAAGGCCAGGCGCACGCCTACACCGCCCGCAACACCGCCCACTACCCGGCGCTGGACCAGTTGCTGGCGATGCAGCGTGAAATCGATGCGTGGTACATCGCCTGGAGCGACCGCATCACGCCTGCACAACTGGAGGAAGTGGTGAAGTTCACCTTTGTCGGCGGCGGTGACGGCGCGCTGTCGCGCGGCGACATTCTGCTGCATATCGTGACCCACACCTCCTATCACCGCGGCTTTGTGGCCGAGATGATGTATGCAGTGCCGGGCAGCGACAAACCGCCCACCACCGACCTGCCGGTGTATTTGCGCGATGCGCCGCCAACTCTTGACTAAAGCGGATGCCTTCATGCCTCTGACACTCACCCCGGTCACATCCGCATTTGCCGCCGAGGCCAGCGGCGTCGATCTGCGCCAGCCGCTCTCCCCTGCCGATGTGGAGGCGATCGACGCTGCAATGGATCACTACGCGGTATTGGTATTCCGCGATCAGCCGCTGGATCAAGCGCAGCAGATCGCCTGCGCGCGCCAGTTCGGCCCGCTCGATGCTGGCTTGCGCAAGGCGACGGGGGCGGCGACGCGCTTTCAGTATGACGAACTGATCGACATTTCCAACGTCGCGCTCGATGGCTCGGTGGCCGACGCCGGCAATGCCAGGCTGGTCGGCACGCTGGGCAATCAGCTGTGGCATACCGACAGCTCGTTTCAGCCGCTGCCGATCAAGTATTCGATGCTGTCGGCCGTGACCTTGCCGGACAGCGGCGGCGATACCGAGTGGGCCGACATGCGCGCCGCTTATGACGCACTCGACAATGAACTCAAGGCCTTGATCGAACACCGCACCGCGCATCACTCGACGTTTCACTCGCGCATCATGCTTGGCGACGACAAATACACGCCGGAGCAGTTGAGCCGTTTTCCGCCTGCCGAGTGGCCGCTGGTGCGCGTGCATCCAGGCTCCCGGCGCAAGCTGCTGTTTGCCGGTGTGCATTGCGACCGCGTAAGTGGAATGACGGTGCCGGAGGGCCGCTTGCTGATCGCCGAGTTGCTCGAACACGCTACGCAGCGGCAATTTGTCTACCGCCACAAGTGGCGCGCCGGCGATTATGTGATGTGGGACAACCGCGCCACGATTCACCGTGGCCGCCGTTACGATCTCAAGGCACGCCGCGATCTGCGCCGCACCACGACCCTGGAGCGCCACGCGGCGCCGGCGCCGGTCGCATAAGCCCTCTGCGCCGCTGCTGCCCATCTACCATCCGTCGCGATCCCGCTCGCCCACCTGGAGAACTCTGCATGAAACTGCTTCACCTCGCCGCTTCCTGTGCGCTCACACTGAGCGCGGCCACCGTAACCGCACAAAGCTATCCGAACCGCCCGGTCAAAGTCATCGTGCCTTTCGCCACCGGCGCGGCGTCCGACATCATTGCGCGCCAAGTGTTTGACCGCGTCGGCGCGGCGATGGGCCAGGGCTTCGCGGTGGAGAACCGGCCCGGCGCGGGCGGCACAGTGGGCTCCGAATTCGGCGCCAAGGCCGCGCCCGATGGCTACACTCTGCTGATCTCGACTGCTGCGCTGCCGATCTCGGCGGCGGCCTACAAGGGTTTGCGCTACGACTCGGGCGCGTTTGCCTCCGTCACCGTCATGACGCACTCGGCGCTCGGCTTTGCAGCCAATCTCAACTTCCCACCCAAGACCATCGGGGAATTCATTGTCTATGCCAAGGCCAATCCGGGCAAGGTCAATTACGGCTCGCTCGGCATCGCCACCTCACACCATCTCACCGGCGAAAAATTCAAACTCGACGCCGGGATCGACATGGTGCATGTGCCGTACAAAGGCTCCTCCGCCGCGCACACTGATTTGATCGGTGGACAAATTCAGGTGATGTTCGACAACCTGGTCGCCCTGCTGCCGCAGATCAAGGCGGGCAAGGTGCGCGCCCTCGCAGTATCGAGCGCCAAGCGCCACCCGTTGCTGCCTGATGTGCCGTCGATTGCTGAAGGTGGCGTGCGCGACTTCGAAGCCGTGGCGTGGTTTGGCGTGGTCGCGCCGCCCGGCACGCCGCGCGACATCGTGGCGCGCCTCAACAGCGAGATCGTCAAGGTGCTGAACCAGCCGGACATGAAGCAGCGCCTCACTGATGGCGGCTCGCTGGTGATTGGCAATTCGCCGG